>CAYFKU010000022.1:3572-7773 GCA_964343955.1 uncultured Rhizobium sp.
AGATCGGCGCGGTGAAATTCGCGCGCGAACGCAAGGTGCCCTTCTTCGGCATCTGTTATGGCCTGCACATGGCGGTGATCGAGGCGGCGCGCGATCTGGCGGGGCTGGAAGGCGCGGGCACCACCGAGATCGGCAGTCCGAAGCATCCCGTCATCGGGCTGATGACCGAATGGATCAAGGGCAACCAGGTGGAAACCCGCGCCGCCGACGGCGACATGGGCGGCACCATGCGGCTGGGCGCCTATCCGGCGCGGCTGGAGCCGGGCTCTCGGGTGGCCGATGTCTATGGCACGACCGAGATCAGCGAGCGCCATCGCCACCGCTATGAGGTCAACACCAATTACGCCAGGCAGCTTGCCCAGCACGGCATGATGGTGTCGGGCTGGTCGCCGGACGGGCGGCTGCCGGAGATCATGGAAATTCCCGACCATCCCTGGTTCATCGGCGTGCAGTTCCATCCCGAACTGAAATCGCGGCCGCTGGATCCGCACCCGCTGTTCACCAGCTTCATCGCGGCCGCGGTCAGGAAAAGCCGGCTGGTCTAGGGCCGGTCGTGCTTAAGGGTTCCCTAACCATAAGCTGCCGGCGATAGGAAATCGGTAAGGCGGCCCACCTATAAGATGGGCGATGGGCCAATCCGTCCCTCTGCTCCTGATGCGCGCCTCCGGCATGTTGATGGCCGGGCTGCTGCTGTTCTCGCTGTTCGGCGAGGCGCATGCCCAGGGGCGCAGCGACAATTACGGGCTGAGCTGCTATCCCGGTGACAATTACGATACGCTGGCGCCCGGCGCCGCCATTGCGCCGGCGCCCGCGTCGCAGACCTATGGCCCCATGCCGGGCGTGAGCGTTGCGCCCAACGGAACCTATTCGCGCCTGAACGGCGGCAGTAGCGTGCCGCATAATTATCCCGGCGAGCAGGCGGCGCCCTATGCCGGTTATCAGGTGGTCCCGCAGCAGCCCCTGCCGCCCCTGCAGGCCCAGAATTTCCAGCCGCCGCCCGCCCAGCCCATGCCGCAGGGTGAGGTTGCGCCGCCAAGGGACAATTTCGGCTATCGCCCGCTGCCGTCATCGCCGGCGCCGCAGCAGGCCCCTGTCCAGGTACAGGCGCAACAGCCGCAGAATCCCGCCCAGCCTTACGGCTATCGCCCGATGCCGGGCCGCATGGCCAATGCCGCGCCCGCCTATGGCGGCGGCATCGGCGGCTATCTGCTGGGGCCCGGCGACAAGCTGAAGCTCACGGTCTATGGCGAGACCGATCTGTCCGGTGAATTCACGGTCGATGGATCGGGCTATGCGCGCCTGCCCATGATCGGCCAGGTGCGCGCGGCGGGCTATACCGCGCAGCAGTTGGAGCAGATGGTCGCCAATGCCCTGTCGCAGGGCTATCTGAAATCGCCGCGCGTGTCGGTGGAAATTTCCACCTACCGGCCCTTCTATGTCATCGGCGCGGTCAACCGGCCGGGCCAGTATCCTTATGTCGAGCATATGAACGCGATGAACGCCATCGCGCTGGCGGGCGGCTTCACCCCCTCGGCGGTCGAGAGTGTCGTCTTTGTCCGCCGCGAGGGCAGCAACAAGGAAGAGTCCGTGCCGGTCGATCGCACCACGGTCATTTATCCCGGCGATGTGATCACGGTGCACACGACGCTGTTCTCGGACCTGACAAGCTGGCTGTCGCCCTTTTCCGGCGTGGCGGCGGCGGCGGCGACCGCGGCGGTGTTCCAGTAGCCCTTTTGTCATGGCGGGGCTTGACCCGCCATCCATGGTGCAGCGTTTCGATGGATGGCGTTCCTGCGCTGTCGCTGCTCACCAGGGGCGGCCATGACAAGTGGGCTGGATGGTTCTAAAACCCTCCCATGACCCATCAGCCCGTCGCCCAACCCAACTCCATCGTCACGCTTGGCAATGTCGAAATCGGCAATGCCCAGAAGCTCAGCATGATCGCCGGGCCCTGCCAGCTCGAAAGCCGGGCCCATGCCTTCGACATGGCGGGCGCGCTGAAAGAGGCCTGCGCCGCGCATGGGGTAGGGCTGATCTACAAGACCAGCTTCGACAAGGCCAACCGCACCAGCGCCAATACGGCGCGCGGCATCGGGCTTGAGAATGCGCTGCCCATCTTTGCCGATATCCGAAAAGCTTTCGGATTGCCGGTGCTGACCGATGTGCATGAGCGCGACCAGTGCGCGGCGGTGGCGCAGGCGGTGGATGTGCTGCAGATCCCCGCTTTCCTCTCGCGCCAGACCGATCTGCTGGTGGCGGCGGCGCATACGGGAAAAGTGGTCAATGTGAAGAAGGGCCAGTTCCTGTCGCCCTGGGACATGAAGAATGTGATCGCCAAGGTCACCGGCGCCGGCAATCCCAATGTGCTGGTGACCGAGCGTGGTGTCAGCTTCGGCTATAACACGTTGGTCAGCGACATGCGGGCGCTGCCGATCATGGCGGGCTTCGGGGCGCCGGTGGTGTTCGACGCGACGCACTCGGTGCAGCAGCCGGGCGGGCAGGGCGACAAGAGCGGCGGCGACCGCACCATGGTGCCCTATCTGGCGCGCGCAGCTGTGGCGGCGGGCGTCGCGGCGGTCTTCATGGAAGTGCATCAGGATCCGGACCATGCGCCCAGCGACGGGCCGAACATGGTCAAGCTGAAGGATTTTCCGGCGCTGCTGGCGCAGTTGGTCGAGATCGATGCCGTGGTGAAGCGCTAGCCCTTCGTCCAGGGCGAACCGCTGCTCACCAGGCCTGCGCTACGCCGATCGCCGCCAGCACCACCAGGATGGCGCTGGGCAAGAGGGTCAGGCCGAAGCCGATGGCGCGGTTTCTGCCGGCCAGATACTGCGCGGCATAGATGATGCGGCCGACGCTCCAGACCAGGCCCAGGATCGGCGGCACCCAGCCCTGGAAATACAGCGCCGCCAGCCACAGGGCGGGCAGGAAGATCACGAACTGCTCCAGCGTGTTGCCCTGCACCCGGATGGCGCGTTCCAGTTCAGGGGCGCCAGTCATGGCGGGCGGTATGATGCCGACCTTGCCCCGGACGCGCCCGACCAGGATGCTCATGCTCATGGACACCAGAATGGCCAGAAGGCTGGCGGCGGCCGTTAACAGGATGGCAGGTGCGGAAAGTGTCATGTTCGTACCCCTGGTGGCCGCCAGGGCCCCGTCCGTCTTGAAGGGGCCGGGCACTGCCTCTAGAACCCGCGCAAAGCATATGGAGTTTCCGCCATGACCGCCATCCTCGACATCACCGGCCGTGAAATTCTGGATTCCCGCGGCAACCCCACAGTTGAAGTGGATGTGCGGCTGGAAGACGGCAGCTTCGGCCGGGCTGCCGTGCCGTCCGGCGCATCGACCGGCGCGCATGAGGCGGTGGAGCTGCGCGATGGCGGCAAGCGCTATGGCGGCAAGGGCGTGGAAAAGGCGGTCGCATCCGTCAATGGCGAGATTTTCGACGCGCTCTGCGGCCTGGATGCCGAGGACCAGGTCAAGATCGACCGGGCGATGGTGGCGCTGGACGGCACGCCCAACAAGGCGCGGCTGGGCGCCAATGCCATTCTGGGCGTGTCGCTGGCGGTGGCCAAGGCGGCGGCCCATGCCGCCAACCTGCCGCTTTATCGCTATGTCGGCGGGGCCAAGGCCAATGTGCTGCCGGTGCCGATGATGAATATCGTCAATGGCGGCGTGCATGCCGACAATCCGATCGACTTCCAGGAATTCATGATCATGCCGGTGGGCGCTTCGAGCTTCCGCGAGGCGCTGCGCATGGGCGCGGAAATCTTCCACACCCTGAAAAAGGCGCTGCACGATGCCGGCCACAATACCAATGTCGGCGACGAGGGCGGTTTTGCGCCCAACCTGAAATCGCCGGACGAGGCGCTGACCTATATCTCCAGGGCGGTTGAGAAGGCCGGCTATAAACTTGGCGACGAGATTTTCTTCGCGCTCGATCCGGCCTCGACCGAATTCTTCAAGAACGGCAAGTATGAGCTGGAAGGCGAGGGCAAGAGCCTGGCGCCCGACGAGATGGTCAAACTCTATGCCGACCTGTGCAAGCGCTATCCGATCGTGTCCATCGAAGACGGCATGGCGGAAGACGACTGGGCCGGCTGGAAGGCGCTGACCGATGCGGTTGGCAAGACGGTCAATCTGGTGGGCGACGACCTGTTCGTCACCAATGTGAAGCGCCTGAGCCAGGGCATCGCCAAAC
>CAYFKU010000022.1:7783-9492 GCA_964343955.1 uncultured Rhizobium sp.
CTGATCAAGGTCAACCAGATCGGCTCGCTGACCGAGACGCTGGAGACGGTCGAGATGGCGCACAAGGCCGCCTACAAGGCCGTGATGAGCCACCGTTCCGGCGAAACGGAAGATTCCACCATCGCCGACCTGGCGGTGGCGACCAATTGCGGACAGATCAAGACCGGTTCGCTGGCGCGGTCCGACCGGCTGGCAAAATACAACCAGCTCCTGCGCATCGAGGAGCAGCTTGGCGACACCGCGGTCTATGCGGGCCGTTCGATCCTTCGTGGCCAGTAAAAGCGGTCAGTAAAACTTGTCATGGCCGCCCTTGAGGCGGCCATCCATGTTGCCGCTCGTTAGATGGATGGCGTTCCTACGCTGTCGCTACTCACCAAGTCCGGCCATGCCGGCGCGTTTGAAACTTCTAGGCCCTATCCATATCCGGCGGCGCTTCCTGGGGGCGCAGGCGCGGAACCGGGGCGGGCACATCATGCGGCCCCGTTTTCAGCGCGTCGCAGGCGCCGGCCTTCACGCAGCGCTGATAGGCGCTGCCGCCGGTCACGAAACTCACGATCTGGTGGAACAGCGGGCGCGGATGGAGGACCACCGCCAGCGCCGCTCCCAGCAGGAAGGCGGCGATCACGCCCAAAAAGGTGGGAAGCATGGTGGGTGCCGTGCGCATGCCCGTATCCGATCGTTCCCACAGTTTTAGCGCCGCGCCGCCGACCGTCCAAAGGTTAAAGGCAGGGGAGCTAAGTTCCTTCAGTTGTTTACTGAATCGTCCTTGACGCGCCGAATCAGTATGTGATTCGTTGTGTGAATGCGAATCAGGCGTTCCGTCACGCGATTTTTTGCCGTTCTGGTCTTTCCCGCCATCACCGTGGCGGTGGTCAGCTATTTCGGCGCCTATGCCATCTGGGGCAATCGCGGTATCCTGGCGCTGGAAGACACCCAGGCGCAGCTCGGCATCAAGCAGCAGCAACTGGCCGAATTGAAGCTCAACCGCCAGCGGCTGGAACACCGGCTGGTCCTGATGGCCCAGGACGATCCCGACCTGGTCGAGGAACTGGCCCGCACCCGCCTGATGGACGGGGCGCCCAATCAGGTGGCACTGCCCCGCCGCTAGGCATTCCCGCACCGGTTAGTCATGTTGCCGCTGGTTTCGCGGCACTTTCAGACTTTCGGCGGCGGCCTGTTGGTCACGACATTTCACCCCTAACCCCGCTTGCCGCAACAAGATTGCGCCAGGGGTTCGACCGGGTTCCGAACACTGTTCGGAAGTGCAGCGCAATAAAATAACAATGTCCTTGCCAAGCCCGGCGGGGCGCGGCAAACAGCTTTATCAGCTTCCAAAACAGAGAAATGGCAGTCCCCAAACATGCCTGAAGCCGCCAAAAGCAACTCCGAATCCTCCAAAAAGCTCTATCGCGACATGCTCCTGATCCGCCGCTTCGAGGAGCGGGCGGGCCAGCTTTACGGCATGGGCCTGATCGGCGGCTTCTGCCATCTCTATATCGGCCAGGAAGCCGTGGTGGTGGGCCTGATGGGCGCCGCCAAGCAGGGCGACCAGCAGGTCACGTCCTATCGCGATCATGGCCATATGCTGGCGCAGGGGCTGGACCCCAAGGCGGTGATGGCCGAACTCACCGGGCGTTCCACCGGCCTGTCGCGCGGCAAGGGCGGCTCGATGCACATGTTCTCGAACGAAAAGAAATTCTATGGCGGCC
>CAYFKU010000022.1:9502-12164 GCA_964343955.1 uncultured Rhizobium sp.
CTACATCCCCTGCTACCGCAGCCCCGCGCTCACCGGCACCGGCCTGGCCTTTGCCAACCAGTATCGCGGCAGCAAGGCGGTCAGCCTGACCTATTTCGGCGACGGCGCCGCCAACCAGGGCCAGGTCTATGAAAGCTTCAACATGGCCGAACTGTGGAAGCTGCCGGTCATCTATGTGATCGAGAACAACCATTACGCCATGGGCACCTCGGTGAAGCGCTCCAGCGCCGTGGCGGATTTCTCCAAGCGCGGCTCCTCCTTCGGCATTCCCGGCATGAATGTGGACGGCATGGATGTGGAAGCGGTGCAGGCTGCCGGCGCCGAGGCGATGGAACATTGCCGTTCGGGCAAGGGCCCCATCATCCTGTCGATGAATACCTACCGCTATCGCGGCCATTCCATGTCCGATCCCGCCAAGTATCGCATCAAGGAAGAGCTGACCGAATATCGCGAGAAGCGCGATCCCATCGAGAATTTCGGTAAGAAGCTGATCGAGCGCGGCCTGGTGAATGAGGCCGACCTCAAGCAGATGGATGCCGAGGTGAAGAAGATCGTGGTGGAAGCCGCCGAATTCGCCACCGAGAGCCCGGAGCCGGGCGTGGAAGAACTCTATACGGATATCCTGGCCTGATGAGCACCGAGATCCTGATGCCTGCGCTTTCCCCCACCATGGAGGAAGGCAAACTCGCGAAGTGGCTGGTCAAGGAGGGGGATGTCGTCAAATCCGGCACTATCCTCGCCGAGATCGAGACCGACAAGGCCACGATGGAATTCGAGGCCGTTGACGAGGGCAAGATCGGCCAGATCCTGGTCGCCGAAGGCACCGAAGGGGTGAAGGTCAATTCGCCCATCGCCACCCTGCTGGCCGATGGCGAAGAGGCCGGCGCCGCGCCCGTGAGCGCATCGGCGAAGAAGGCCGCGCCGAAAGCCGAGGCCAGGGCGGAAGAGCCCAAGGCGGACAAACCTGCCGCCCCGCTGGTCAAGGCTGCCGTCGAACCCGAAGTGCCCGAAGGCACCGAGTTCGTTACCCAGACCGTGCGCGACGCCTTGCGCGACGCCATGGCCGAGGAAATGCGCCGCGACGAGCTGGTCTTCCTGATGGGCGAGGAAGTCGCCGAATATCAGGGCGCCTACAAGATTTCGCAGGGCCTGCTGGACGAGTTCGGCGCGCGCCGGGTCATCGACACGCCCATCACCGAGCATGGCTTTACCGGCCTTGCCGTGGGCGCGGCCTTCGATGGCCTCAAGCCCATCGTCGAATTCATGACCTGGAACTTCGCCATGCAGGCGATGGACCAGATCATCAACAGCGCCGCCAAGACCCGTTACATGTCGGGCGGCCAGATGACCTGCCCCATCGTCTTCCGCGGCCCCAATGGCGCCGCCGCCCGCGTCGCCGCCCAGCACAGCCAGGACTATTCGGCCTGGTATGCCTCGGTGCCCGGCGTGAAGGTGATCGCGCCCTATTTCGCCGCCGACGCGAAGGGCTTGCTGAAGGCCGCCATCCGCGATCCCAACCCGATCATCTTCCTGGAAAATGAAATCGTCTATGGCCGGTCCTTCCCGGTGCCCAAGCTGGACGATTTCGTCCTGCCCATCGGCAAGGCGCGCATCTGCCGCCCCGGCACGGATGTGACCATCGTCGCCTACTCCATCACCGTGAGCCAGGCGCTGGAAGCGGCCGAGAAGCTGGCCGCCGACGGCATCGAGGCCGAAGTGATCGATCTTCGCACCCTGCGCCCGCTCGACATGGATACGGTGCTGGAAAGCGTGAAGAAGACCAACCGCATCGTCACGGTGGAACAGGCCTGGCCGGTCTGCTCGATCGGGTCGGAGATTTCCGCCCGCGTCGCGCTGGAGGCCTTCGACTATCTGGATGCGCCGCCGACCAAGGTGTCGGGCAAGGATGTGCCCATGCCCTATGCGGTCAATCTGGAAAAGCTCGCTCTGCCGACCGTCGATGAGCTGATCGAGGCGGTCAAAGCCGTCTGCTACAAGGCATAAGTCTCATGGCGACAAACATCCTGATGCCCGCGCTCTCGCCCACGATGGAAGAGGGCAAGCTTGCCAAATGGCTGGTCAAGGAAGGCGATATCGTCAAGTCCGGCACCATGCTGGCCGAGATCGAGACCGACAAGGCCACGATGGAATTCGAGGCGGTCGATGAAGGCGTGATCGGCAAGATCCTGGTGCCGGAAGGCAGCGAAGGGGTGAAGGTCAATGCGCCCATCGCCGTGCTGCTGGACGAGGGCGAGAAGATGGGCGACGCGCCCGCCGCGGCGCCCAGCCGCGACATTCCCGCCGCCATGAAGGACATTGGTGCGGCGGTGAAGGCGGAAAGCGCGCCGAAGGCCGCGCCAGCTGCTGCGGCGCATGCCGCACCGGGTGATGGGGCGAGGGTCTTCGCTTCGCCGCTCGCCAGGCGCATTGCCGCGCAAAAAGGTTTGGACCTGTCGGGTGTCGCTGGCACCGGCCCGCGCGGACGCATTGTGAAATCCGTCGTGGCGAATGCAAAGCCGGGCGCCGCGAAACCCGCCGCCGCCGCGCCTGCCGCTGCCGCTGCCGCTGCCGGCGGCGCGGGCATTCCCGGTGTTGCGCCGCTGCCTGATGCGCGGCTGCTCTATCCTGCTGGGTCGTACGAGGAAGTGCCGCACGACAATAT
>CAYFKU010000022.1:12174-12984 GCA_964343955.1 uncultured Rhizobium sp.
CACCATTTGCGCAAGGCCATCGGCAAGCGCCTGCCCCGCGCCAAGACGCTGATCCCGCATTACTACCTGACCATCGACTGCAATCTCGATGCCCTGATGGCGGTGCGCGAGAAAATGAATGCAGCGGCACCGAAGGGCAAGGACAAGGTCCCGGCCTACAAGCTGTCGGTCAACGACTTCATCATGAAGGCGTCGGCCATGGCGCTGATGAAGCATCCCGATGTGAATGCCAGTTGGACAGATACGGCGATCCTCAAGCACAAGGATGCCGATGTCGGCGTCGCCGTGGCGCTGGATTTCGGCCTGATCACGCCGATCATCTTCAAGGCCCAGACCAAGGGGCTGGTGGAGATTTCGAACGAGGTCAAGCAGCTCGCGGCCCTGGCCAAGGAAAAGAAGCTCAAGCCTAACCAGTATGAAGGCGGCGGCTTTTCGGTCTCGAACCTTGGCATGTACGGCATCAAGAATTTCACCTCGATCATCAATCCGCCGCAGAGCTGCATCATCGCGGTCGGCGCGGGCGAGGAGCGGCCGGTGGTGAAGAACGGCAAGATCGAAATCTCCACCGTCATGACCGTCACCATGTCGGCCGATCATCGCGTGGTCGATGGCGGCACCGGCGCGAAATTCCTGGCCACCCTGAAGCAGTTCATCGAAGAACCTGCTTCGATGCTGTTGTAAGGGGTCCGCCATGGCTGACAATGCGTATGATGTGATCGTGGTGGGCGGCGGACCGGGAGGCTATGTCTGCGCCATCCGTTGCGCCCAGCTTGGCATGAAGACCGCGGTGGTCGAGCGCGACCGCATGGG
>CAYFKU010000022.1:12994-17242 GCA_964343955.1 uncultured Rhizobium sp.
GGCCGCGATCCGGGCCGCCCAACTGGGACTGAAGACCGCCATCGTCGAAGAAAAGCACCTGGGCGGCATCTGCCTGAACTGGGGCTGCATCCCGACCAAGGCGCTGCTGCGCTCATCCGAGATCTGGCACCTGCTGCACCGGCTGGGCGAGTACGGCATGTCGGCGGATAATCTGAAGTTCGATCCCGCCAAGATCGTGGCGCGCTCCCGGGCAGTCTCCAAGCAGCTTTCCGACGGCGTCAGCTTCCTGATGAAGAAGCACAAGATCACCGTGATCGCGGGCGAGGCCAAGCTGGCCGGCAAGGGCAAGCTGTCGGTGACGAAAGACGGCAAGGCGGCCGACTACACGACCAAGAACATCGTGCTGGCGACGGGCGCGCGGGCGCGCACGCTTCCGCATCTTCAGCCCGACGGCAAGCTGGTCTGGACCTATCGCGAGGCGATGGTGCCGGAAGTATTCCCGAAATCCCTGCTGGTCGTGGGTTCGGGCGCCATCGGCATCGAGTTCGCCAGCTTCTATCGCACCCTGGGCGCCGAAGTGACCGTGGTCGAAATGCTGGACCGCGTGCTGCCGGTGGAAGACGAAGAGATTTCGGCGATGGCCGCCAAGGCCTTCACCAAGCAGGGCATGAAGCTGATGACCGGCACGCAAGTGATCGAGCTGAGGAAGGGCGCCAACGACGTCACCTGCGTGTTGAAGGACAAGTCGGGCAAGACCGAGGAAGTCACGGTCGAGCGCGTGATCCTGGCCATGGGCATTGTCGGCAATGTCGAGAATATCGGCCTGGAAGCGGCGGGCATCAAGGTCGAGAAGACACATGTTGTCGCCGGGAAATATGGCGAGACAGGCGTCGATGGCGTCTGGGCGATCGGCGATCTGGTCGGCGCGCCCTGGCTGGCGCACAAGGCCATGCATGAAGGCGTGATCGTGGCCGAGAAGATCGTTGGCGTGAAGGGCGTGCATCCGCTCAACACCTCCAACGTGCCGGGCTGCACCTATTGCTGGCCGCAGGTGGCGAGCGTGGGACTTACCGAAGCTGCGGCGAAGGCCACGGGAAGAAAGATTAAGGTCGGCAAGTTCCCCTTCATCGGCAACGGCAAGGCGATTGCGCTGGGCGAACCGGAAGGCCTGATCAAGACCGTGTTCGATGCCGCCACCGGCGAGCTTCTGGGCGCGCACATGATCGGCGCCGAAGTGACCGAGCTCATCCAGGGCTATGTCGTCGCCAAGACCGGCGAGCTGACCGACCAGGAACTGGCGCACACCATCTTCCCGCATCCGACCCTGTCGGAGATGATGCATGAGGCGGTGCTGGCTGCGGACGGCGCTGCGCTTCATATATAGCCGCACTTGTCATGGCCGCCCTTGAGGCGGCCATCCATCGAGAAGCTGCACCATGGATGGCCGGGTCAAGCCCGGCCATGACATGAGAGTCAGTGAAGCAGCCGCTTCACGTCTTCCGCCATCGCATCCGGATCATTGGTGTCGGTGGTGACCAGGCGGGCTTTGCCGTCACGATCAAAGAAGAACACCGCATTGGAATGGGTCACCTCGTAAGGCGGACCCTTTTTCACCTGATAGGCGACGCGATAGGTGCGGGCCAGGCCGGCAAGCTGGTTCTCGCTGCCGCGCAGTCCGATGACCTGGGGTGAGAAGGCCCTGGCGTAATCGGCCATGACCTGATCGGTATCGCGCTCCGGATCGACGGTGACGAACAGGATGCGGACATCGGGCGATGCGACCTTCTCCGCCATCTGCGCCAGGTTGGCGACGGTGGTGGGGCAGACATCGGGGCAGTGGGTGTAGCCGAAATAGAGTGCCACCACCTTGCCGCGGAATGTCTCGGCGGTAACCGGCTTGCCATGTTCCGTCAGGCGGAAGTCCAGCTTCGGCATGGCCCCGGAAATATCGGTCATGTGCCAGGGTTTGTTGTCCGGCGCGGGCTTGGAGCACCCGGTCAAAACCAGGGGCAGAACCACCGCCAGAAGAAGGGCTGCCATGCGCATGGCCGCGTCCTTATCACGCTGGGCGGGACGGGGCGAGGCGCATAGTATCGCGGCCGCGATGTATGTGCCCGACCATTTCCGCGAAGATCGGCCCGACGTGCTGCACGAAGCGATGCGGCAGATCGCGTTCGCCACCCTGGTCACGTCGAACCCGTCTGGAGAGCCCGACGCAAACCATCTTCCCATGATGCTGGACGGCCCTGTGTTGCGGGGCCATGTCGCCCGCGCCAATCCGGTTTGGAAGCAGGGCGACGGGGCGGCGCTGGCGATCTTCCTGGGGCCGCATGCCTATGTCTCGCCAAGCTGGTATCCGTCCATGGCAGCGACGGGCAAGGCTGTGCCGACCTGGAACTATATCACGGTGCATGCGCGGGGCAGGGTTCGCTGGATCGAGGATGCCGACTGGCTGCGCGCCAACGTCACGACCCTGAGCGACGAGCAGGAAGCGCCGCGTCCCGATCCCTGGGCGGTGCGTGACGCTCCCGAAACCTATATCGCGACGATGCTGCGGGGGATCGTGGGTTTTGAGTTCGCCATCGAAAGCCTGGAAGGCAAATACAAGCTCAGCCAGAACCGGGACGCGGCCGACCGCGCCGCCGTGCGCGAGGCATTCCTGCGCGAAGGCCGCGCCGATATAGCCGGCCTGATGGACCGCGAATGAAAAGCTGGGCCTGGTATGCAGCCTTGCTGGCGCTGGGGGCGGCGCTGGACCTGATCGTCCGCTTCTTCCCGGCCGATCTGCCGTTCTGGATGCCCTGGGAATTTTCCTGGCCGATTTACCTGGCCACGGCCTTGACCATGGCCTGGTTCGTCCGTGGACTGAGTATTCTGCCGCCGGCGCAGCATCCGCCCCTTTGGCGGCTGGCCTGTTTCGTTCTGGGTGTCGCCAGCTTCTGGATCGTGCTGCAAACCCGCATCGACTATTTCGCCCAGCACATGTTCTTCATGCATCGCTGGGCCCATTTCGTGCTGCATCATTTCGGCGCTTTCTTCATCGCCATGGGCATGAGCGGGTCCGTCATCTTCGCGGGCATGCCCGATTTCCTGAAGCCGCTGGTGACATCGCGGCCCATTCAGGCGACCATGAATCTCTTGCAGTATCCGGCCATGGCGCCCTTCCTGTTCGTGGGGCTGCTCTATTTCTGGCTGATCCCAGGCATCCATACCCGGGTGATGCTGGATGCCCATCTGTACGAATTCATGAACTGGACCATGGCCGTGAATGGCGTGATGTTCTGGTCGCTCATTCTCGATAGCCGCGCCAAACCGCCGGCGCGCCTGTCGCATCTGATGCGCGCCGCCCTGATCCTGGTCATCGAACTGCCCCAGATGGTGCTGGGCGCGATCCTGTCCCTGACGGAACATGACATCTATCCGGTCTATACCATCTGTGGCCGGGTGCTGGACATGACGGCCCTGAACGACCAGCATTATGGCGGGCTGATCATCTGGCTGCCGGGCACCCTGACCAGCTTTGCCGCCATGATCGTGGTGCTGGTGACCATGCGGCTGAATGAAGAAAAAGCGGCGCTTGAGGAACAGAAAAATGAAGGGGCTTAGCCTTGTGATCCTGCTGACGACCTGCGCGGCGGCGCAGGCCGCGCCCTTCGATGTCTCCGGCGCCTGGTTCCGCAGCCTGCCGGGCGGCACGCCCGCGGGCGGCTATTTCACCGCCCAGAACAACAGCCAGCGCGAAGTCGCGATCACCGGAGTGTCGTCGGGGGCCTGCGGCATGCTGATGATGCACCAGTCCAGGGCCACCGGCGGGATGAGCGGCATGGACATGGTCGATCAGGTCAGGCTGCCGCCCGGCGGCAAGGTCAGCTTCGCCCCCGGCGGCTATCACCTGATGTGCGAACAGCCGAAAATGAAGATCGGCGACAAGGTGCCGGTTGCGATCACCCTGTCCAACGGCACGAAGGTGATGGTGGCGTTCGCGGTGCGCAACGCGGCAGGCAAGTAGCCGGCCTTTGCAACCGTGCGCCTCATGTTAAGGTCACCCGAAAAAGGGGGCGGCATGACGGGGCCAGAACAGCAGGAACAGGTCTTCGCCAAATGCGCGAAGCGGCTGATCCCGTTCATCATGCTGCTCTATTTCTTCAACTATCTCGACCGGGTGAATGTCGGCTTCGCGGCCCTGACGATGAACCGCGACCTGGGCTTTTCGCCCTCGGTCTATGGCCTGGCCGCCAGCATGTTTTTCGGCTGATATGACATGGTCTAGCTCGCTGGCACAAAGCG
>CAYFKU010000022.1:17252-32127 GCA_964343955.1 uncultured Rhizobium sp.
GTGCAGGCCGACACCGCGCCCCAGGCCGCCAGCATCTTTTTCGTCAGCTATGCCATGTTCCAGATCCCGGCCACCATGACGCTGGAACGGCTGGGCGCGCGGCGCGCGGTGGCCACCATCATGGCGGCCTGGGGCGCGGTGTCGGCCTGCACCGCCCTGGTCACCGAGCCCTTCGGCTTCTATGCCACGCGTTTTCTTCTGGGCGCGGCCGAGGCCGGATTTTTTCCCGGCATCATCCTGTATCTGACCTTCTGGTTTCCGCCCGAATATCGCGCCCGCTTCACGGCAATCTTCATGGCTGCCATTCCGCTGTCCTCCACCTTCGGCGGTCCGCTTTCCGGCCTGCTGCTGGGGCTCGACGGCTTTCATGCCCTGCGCGGCTGGCAATGGCTATTCCTGATCGAGGGCCTGCCTGCCTGCGCGCTGGCTCTTGCGGTGTTGAAATACCTGCCCGACGGGCCGCATCAGGCAACCTTTCTGACCGCGGCCGAGAAACAGTATATCGCCGCGCGCCTGCACCAGCAGCGGCCCGCCGCCCCGGCCAGTCCCTGGCGGGGGCTCTACGATCCGCGCGTCCTGCTGCTGGGGCTGGCCGGAACGGGCATCAATGCGGCGATCTTCGGCAACGGCCTGTGGCTGCCGCAGATCGTCAAGTCGCTGGGCTATTCCAACCTGACGACCGGCTTCATCGTCGCGCTGCCCTACATGCTGAGCATTCCCATCATGCTGCTGGTGGCCCGCTCCAGCGACCGGCGGGGCGAGCGCGTCTTCCATACCGCGATCCCGCTGATGGTGACGGCGGGCGGCTTTGCCCTGGCGGCCACCGCGCATGATCCTTTCATTGTCATCGCGGGGCTCACAGGCGTGGTCTGGGGCCTGGTTGGAACCTATGGGCCCTATTACAGCCTGGCTTCGTCTTTCTTCGCGGGGCCGGCGGCGCCCGGCGCCATCGCCCTGGTCAACCTGATGTGCACCGGGGCGGGGGGCTTCATCGGCCCCAATGTCATCGGCCTGTTGAAGCAGCAGACGGGCGGTTATGCCGCCGGCATGCTGGCCCTTTCCGGCGGGCTGGTCCTGTCGGTGGTTATCCTGGTGCTGCTGGGCAAGGTGATGGCGGCGCGGTCCCGCACCTGAGCCGCTATTTGGGCGGCTTGTAGCCTTCGGGCATGGGCGGAAACAGCGGCAGGTCCGGGTTGCTGCGGAAGGGCCGCAGCGCCTTGCCCCATTGCGGAACGATGAAGCCCACATAGGCCACGATCAGCGCCCCCGGCAGCAGCAGCCAGCCGGTGCTGCCCATCAGGAACTGGCCGATGACGGCGGCATAGGGCACGGCCCACCAGAGGCCATAGGTCACGGCAAGGACGAAGAGGGGGCGTATCCAGCGCATGGCGGGCTCAGGGTGCGTCCTCAGCCTGTAGCTCCGCATAGCTGACATGGCAATGGCCGCCATGCTTCTCGAAATAGCGCTGGTGGTAATCCTCGGCCGGCCAGAATTGGGGCGCGTCCTCGATCTGGGTGACGATCGGCGCCTTCCACCGGCCCGAGGCTTCGACCTCGGCCTTCACCGCCTGGGCGGTGCGGGCCTGTTCCGCCCCATGGGTGAAGATCACCGAGCGGTACTGGGTGCCCACGTCCGGGCCCTGGCGGTCGCGGGTGGTGGGGTTGTGCATGCGGAAGAACAGCTCGACCAGGGTGCGATAGGCGACCCTGGCCGGGTCGAACGTCACCTCGACCACCTCGGCATGATAGGTGTCTCCGGCGCAGACCTGGCGATAGGTAGGCTGGCTGGTGGTGCCGCCGGCATAGCCGGACACGGCATCGGCCACGCCGGGGACCTGGCGGAAGAAATCCTCCACGCCCCAGAAGCAGCCTGCTCCGAAAAGCGCCCTTTCCATGCAAGGGGTCTCCGCTGATTGCCCGGCTGATATGGGGATGGAGGAGGCCGGTTTCACCCTCATCGGATCGCGCCGCTCTTTTGCATGCAAGGGCCGGATTCAGGGTTTATAGAAGCGCATGCTTTGCCGCGTCGCTCCAGCCCAATTTTTCGGACCAGTCCCCCCTCCCGTTCTGAGAATTTGCACGAAGACATTGTTTTATCCATCTGAAAAAACATGGAAAACACTGTCGGGGGAGGGGGCTCGGTGAGGGCTGTCATCATCGGCGCCGGGGTTGCCGGCCTGGGCATCGCCTGGCGGCTGCTGCAACAAGATTGCACTGTCACCATTCTGGACCGCTTCCAGCCGGGCACCGGGGCAAGCTGGGCCGCGGCCGGGATGCTGGCCGTGACCGCCGAGCTGGAAGATTCTCCCGAGCCGGAGCGGGCCCTGGCCATGCGGTCCATGGCCCTCTGGCCGGGCTTTGCCGCCGAGCTGGAGGCATCCAGCGGCCGCCCCGTTCATCTGGCCGAGGACGGCGCGCTGCTGCTGGCGGCGGATGCCGCCGGACTGGCGGCGATGGCGGGCCGCGCGACGCAAGACGTCAGG
Organism: uncultured Rhizobium sp.; assembly: GCA_964343955.1. Classification (GTDB taxonomy): domain Bacteria; phylum Pseudomonadota; class Alphaproteobacteria; order Micropepsales; family Micropepsaceae; genus Rhizomicrobium. Next base: position 19,736 of record CAYFKU010000022.1, read on the forward strand.
CTGGTCGGGCCTCAGGAGGCGCGTGCCCTGGTGCCGCTGCTGGGGACCACCCTGGGCGGCCTGTGGTCGCCGCGCGAGGCCCATGTCGATAATCGCGCCCTGGCCGAGGCGCTGACGGTCGCGGTTCTGAAGGCGGGGGGCGTGATCCTGCCCAACGAGCCGGCGGTCAGCATCCTGCGCCAGGGCGGCCGGGCGGTCGGGGTGCTGTCACCCTATGGCCGCCATGAAGGCGATGCGGTGGTCATCGCCGCGGGCGCCTGGAGCGGCCTGCTGGACGACATCCCCATCGTGCCGGTGAAGGGCGAGGTGATTGCGCTGGCGCCGCCGCCCGGCGTCGGGCTTCCCGGTCCGGTGGTGTGGGGCGAAGGGGTCTATTGCGTGCCCCGGCATGGCCGCCTGCTGATCGGCGCCACCATGGAAGAGGCGGGCTTCGACACCCGCCTGACCCAGTCCGGGCGCGACCGCCTGCGCCGCGCCGCCCAGAGCCTGATGCCCGCCCTGAAGGACTGGTCGCTTGCCGATCACTGGGCGGGGCTGCGGCCCAAAAGTCCCGATGGCCTGCCGCTGATGGGGCCGCTGGGCGATGGCCTGTTCGTCGCCGGCGGGCAGTTTCGCAACGGCATACTTTTCACCCCCGCCGTTGCGCAGGAGATGGCCGATATCGTGCTGGGCCGGGCGGATGTGCTATCCGATCTGGATCCATCTCGGTTTTCTGGGAGACATTCGTGACCGAATTCGCCGTCGATCCCGTCATTACCTCGCTGACCCACAAGCTGGCCGACTGGCCGCTGTGCCGCGTCTTTCTCTACAACGACAGCCGCTATCAATGGGGTCTGCTGGTGCCGCGCCGCCCCGGCGTGATCGAGATGGCGGACCTGTCGCTGGAAGACCAGCGCCTGCTGATGGCCGAGATCGTGCGCCTGTCCGGGCTGATCCGGCCGCTGCCGGGGGTCGAAAAGCTCAATGTCGGCAATCTGGGCAATATGGTGCCCCAGCTTCATGTCCATGTCGTGGGCCGGCGCAAGGGCGATCCCGCCTGGCCCGGTCCGGTCTGGGGCCACAGCGATCCCTTGCCCTGGTCCGACCCCGAACATGCCCCGTTAAGCGTGGCGGTAAGAAACAGTTAACCATAAGGCCGCAAGTTCAGGGCCATGCAGGCAGAAGCCGCATCGGCCATTTCGCTTCCTGAGTCCCATGTCGTTTCGGCGCTGAAGAACGCTGCGGCCGCGACGGGCTCGGACTTTCATTATCTGCTGGGCACCGCAATGCGGGAATCCAGCCTGAAGCCGGATGCGCGCTCGCATTCCTCATCGGCGGCGGGCCTGTTCCAGTTCATCGACCAGACCTGGCTGGGTCTGGTGAAGGAGCATGGCGCGCGACACGGCCTATCGGGCTTTGCCGGCGCCATAGCGAAAGACTCCAGCGGACGATATCGCGCGCCCGCCGAGATGAAGGATGCGATCCTGTCGCTGCGCAGCGATCCCAACATCTCGGCGCTGATGGCGGGCGAATATGCCAAGAGCACCGAGGGCCAGTTGCGCGCCAATCTTGGCCGCCCCCGTCTGCGGCGGCGAGCTTTATGCCGCCCATTTCCTGGGGCCGGATGCGGCCTGCAAGCTGATCCGGCTGGCCGATGCCAATCCCGGCGCCAGCGCCGCGGCGCAATTTCCGCAGGCCGCTGCCGCCAACAAATCGGTTTTCTTCCATGCCGACGGCAGCGCCAAGTCGGTGCGGGAAGTCTATGACTGGGCGCTGCGCCAGCCGGGCACAAGCGGCACCGTCCGCCATGCCCCGCGGTCGCCGAACCACAGGCCGTGACCGCCCGCACCCAGGTCGTCGCGGCGCACAGCGCCGAAGTCCAGATGCTGCTGGCCAGCGTCATCAACTGGCAGCCGCGTCACGGCATGTTCTCGGGCAGTTTCTCCGGCCTGTTCGGCGCCCAGGATTCCACGCCCAGCTCGACCATGAGCTTCGGCTCCAATCTTCTGGGCCTTCTGTCGGACGCCAAGAACAGCGGCTGACCCGCCTGTACGGCCGGAGCCGAACATTTGCTTAACCGGCTTTCCGGAGTATCGCGCCATGCGCCAGCTTCTGTATGCCAGCAATACCAGCCGCGATGTCTCACAGGATGTTCTGGATGACATCCTGGCCGCATCCCGCCGCAACAATCCGCGCGACGGCATCACCGGCATGCTGCTGTATGTCGAGGGCGGCTTCATGCAGGTGCTGGAGGGCGAGGATGCGGCGGTGAGCGCGGTCTATGCACGCATCGCCCGCGACAGGCGCCACTGGAATTCGCAGGTGCTGCTGGACCGGGCCGCGCCGCGCGCCTTCGGCGAATGGAGCATGGGATTCGAGCGCCCCAGGCCGGGCGATGACGGCATCTTCGCCATCACCCGCGATGCCATCGGCGGCAAGCTGAAGCCCGAGGCGCCGCGCGAGATCATGACCCTGCTGACGACTTTCTACCGGGTCAATTCCAGCGACCGCAATCTGTGACCGCCGGACGCGAGCGCAGCGCCTATTTGCCCAGAATTTCCTCTACCCGCGACTCCAGTTCCTTGCACAGGGCCAGCGTTATCTTGTCGGCATTGGTGCGGATCGCCTGCTTGTGGATCAGCAGGATCGCGTTGACATGGGCATCGATCAGCGCAAGCGGCAGGGCGGCTTTTTCCGGTGCCTCGCCGGCCAGCCTGGAAAGCGAGCCGGCGACGCGCGCAATGAGGGGAAAATCGAAGGTGGCGGCCTGGCCCTTGATGTCATGGGCGGCGCGCAGCAACGCGTCCCTGGCCTTTGCGCCGGGTTGCTGGGCATAGGCCGCGCGGGCCGCGGCCAGCACGGCCAGATCCTCGGCCAGCCAGTCGGCGAAATTGGCTTTCAGCCCGTCCAGCGCCTGCTCGGCGCGCTTGAGCGCCGCCAGGTCGATGCCGCCGGGGCTGCTGCCCATTTTCGCCTTGAGCATGTTGGGGGGCATGAAAATTTCGATGGGCGGCTGTCTTTTAATGGCGCTACTCCGCCGCCTGCTTTTGCCGGTCGCCGTCCTTGCGCCGTTCCGAGCCCCGATAGTCCACGAAGGTCCGGCGGCGGCGGCAGGGTCCGAAATAGACCGAGGTTCTCACAAAGGGCCGGGGCTGCTCGATCACCACCGCCAGGCGCTGCATCAGCGTCTTGGCCGCGACCGGCTTGGCGATGAATTCGTTGACGCCGGCGTCGCGCGCCGTGTTCACATGGTCCAGCGAGGTATGTCCCGTCAGCATGATGACCGGCAGGAAGGGATTGGGGCTCTGGGGATTGCTGCGGATCATGCGCACCAGATCGATGCCCGACATGCCTTCCATCACCCAGTCCAGGATCAGCACGTCGGGATTGGCATCGCGCATGACCGCCAGGGCGCGCTCGCCATTGTCGGCTTCGAAGATATGCACCACGCCGAAGGCCTGAAGGATGGTGGCGATGAGCTTGCGCATATGGACATAGTCGTCCACCACCAGCACTTTCATCCGGTCGAAACGATAACCGCTCATGTCCCCCAAGCGCCCAACGTCATTTTTATTGAGACAGCGGTATACATTAATGCCCATTAAACCTTGGTGAAGTCCAGGCGGGGCAGGGTTGCGCTTTTCAGTCCAGGAATTGCTCGGCCAGGATGCGCTCGTCCAGATTGTGGCCGGCATCGTAGAGCAGCGTCATGGCGATGGCCCGGTCTTCCATCACGTCCACGGCGACCACATCGCGTACTTCGAAATCGTCGGCCACAGCGCTGACCGGCCGCTTGGCGCTTTCCTGGATTTCGAAGCGCACCCGGGCGCGGTGAGGCAGCAGCGCGCCCCGCCAGCGGCGGGGCCGGAAGGCCGAAATCGGGGTGAGGGCGAGCAGGTCCGCGCCGATCGGAAGGATCGGGCCATGCGCGGACAGGTTGTAGGCGGTGCTGCCGGCCGGGGTTGCGACCAGCGCCCCGTCGCAGATCAGTTCGTGGATGCGGGGCTTGCCGTCCACCAGGATGCGGATCTTGGCGGCCTGCCGCGTCTGGCGCAGCAGCGACACCTCGTTGAAGGCCCGCGCCTCGACGCTGCGCGCGGCGGTATGGGCCGTCATCTTCAGGGGATGGATCACGGCCTTTTCCGCCGCGGCCAGACGTTCCATCAGGTCGGCCTCGTGGAATTCGTTCATCAGGAAGCCGATCGTGCCGCGGTTCATGCCATAGATCGGCTTGCCGGCGGCGGTGAAGGCATGAAGGGTCTGGAGCATGAAGCCGTCGCCCCCCAGCGCCACGACGATATCCGCCGCATCCGGTCCGGCCTCGCCATAGCGGGCACGCAGGGCGCGGACCGCGTCCTCGGCTTCCGGCACGGCGATGAAATGAACTTTGGTCATGCGGCCAGCCTAGCATTTCCGCGCGGGGAACACAGGGGTTCGCCCCGGCGACGGGCGGCGCGGGGCAGCGGTTGGGTCAGAGCGCCATTTGACGCAGTTCCTCCAGCGCGCGCTGGCGCGTGTTCTGCTGGAAGACCTGTTCCACCACCAGGCGGTCGGCGGAGTCGATATGATGGGGCATGCCATGCGCCTGGCGGGACAGATTGAAGATGGTGGTGAAGCGCAGCGGTCGATGCCGGCGCCATGACAGGCCAGCGCCATGGCGCGCGAGCCCCGTTCATAGAAAATCTTGCGGAAGCGGGGCACATCCATGCCGACCAGCTTTGCGAAGCCGGTGTCGAACAGGTCGATCTGGCCCTGGCTGAGCACCCGCATCAGAAAGCCCGGTTTGAGCTGGCCGCTATGGGCCATCTTTTCGACCAGGCGCTGGGCGCTGTCGGCCGGCGGGTCCTGGGGCGCCGCCGCTTCGCTTCGCATGACCTGATGCACGTCTTTCAGTGCGGCATGAACCCTGGGAGCGCTGGCGGGGAAGTTGGTCTGGATATAGGTCTTCAGGGCATCCGACACCCATTCGCACATCTTGGTGGCGAGTTGGGGCGGCAGATCGGTACGGCGGACCAAGGGCCCCTGCAGTCCCGTCAGGACGCGCGATTTCTGCACCAGGCTTTCATAGCCGGCTTCGGTGATGCGCGCGGTGACATTGCGCACCAGGGCGAGCAGCACCGATTCATGGTCGCTGCGCGACAGCATGTCGGTGACCGGTTCGCCGATATGGGGACGGGCGGCGACGGTTTCCTGAAAGCTGGGGCCGCATTCGGCGATCAGCCGCAGCATGTCGTCTTCGGTGAGCAGCGGCGAGTTCAGGATCAGCGGCCGCGCGACCTCGATGCGGTCGTCCACCAGCAGCATGATAAGATCGTGGGGCGCGGTGGTATCCTGGGCCAGGCGCTCGGCCAGGGCGATGCGAATGGCCATTTCCACGTCGCGTGTCAGCCGGCGCAGGATCTCGCGCATCAGCTCGCGCTCGCGCTGGTTCAGCCCTGCACCCTGGATGCGATAGAGCGAGGCGACAGCCAGATAGATCTCTTCGCGGCTGGCCGAGGCATCCGGTGAGACGGCGAGCTGGGCAAGCCGGCCCATATCGCTCATGTCGCGTGCGGTGAGTGCCACTGATGCCCCTTGGCTTCTGCTGCAACCGGCTGCTTTTGCAGCCTTTCCGGGCCTATTAGTACCGGCCGACCGTTAATGGCCGATTAAGTGTCTTGGCCGGGGCTTGCGTTGGGAACCGGAAAAGTGTGCCTATTCGGGTCATGCGCAAATCCTTCCTCCTGGCGATCGACCAGGGCACCACCTCGACCCGCGCCATCCTGTTCGACAGGCAGGCCCGGCCTCTTGCCAGCCATGCCGTCCCGCTGAACCAGATCTATCCGGCCAACGGCTGGGTCGAGCACGATCCGGTCGAAATCTGGCAGGCGGCGCTCACCTGCTGCCGCCGGGTCCTCAAGGGCCGCGACGCCGGCGAGGTGGCGGGGATCGGCATCACCAACCAGCGCGAGACCTCGCTGATATGGGACCGGCAGACCGGCGCGCCGCTGCATAACGCCATTGTCTGGCAGGACAGGCGCGGCGCCGCGGCCTGCGCGCGGCTGAAGGCCCAGGGGCTGGAGCCGAAGATCGCAGCCAAGACCGGCCTGCTGCTGGATCCCTATTTCTCGGCCACCAAGCTGCAATGGCTTCTGAAGAACGTGAAGGGCGCACGCGGCAGGGATATCTGCTTCGGCACCATCGATAGCTGGCTGATCTGGAATCTGACACGCGGCAGGGTACATGCCACCGATGTCACCAATGCGTCCCGCACCCTGTTGTGGAATCTCAAGAGCCGCGACTGGGACGGCGAGCTGATGAAGCTGTTCGGCGTGCCGCGCGCCATCCTGCCGCGCGTGCAGGAGAGCCGCAGCGATTTCGGCGCCAGCGATCCCATGCTGCTGGGCGAGGCCATTCCCATCCTGGGCGTGGCGGGCGACCAGCAGGCCGCCAGTTTCGGCCAGGCCTGCTTCAGTCCCGGCGATGTGAAGTCCACATACGGAACGGGATGCTTCGCCCTGGTGAATACCGGGCGCAAGGTTCCACGGTCGCAGAACCGTCTTCTGGCGACGGCCCTGGCCGAAGGCCATTACGCCATCGAGGGCAGCATCTTCGTCGCCGGCGCGGTGGTGCAATGGTTGCGGGACGAGCTGGGCATCATCGCCAGCTCGCCCGAAAGCGAAGCGTTGGCCAAGCGCGCGCGCGCCGCCGACGGACTCTATTTCGTGCCGGCCTTCACGGGACTGGGCGCACCCTATTGGAATCCCGCCGCGCGCGGCGCCATCCTGGGCCTGACGCGCGACACCGGCCGGCCCGAGATCGTAAGGGCGGCGCTGGACGCTATCTGTTTCCAGACACGGGACTTGCTGGAAGCCATGCGCCGCGACATGGCCTCGGCCGGGCTGAAGCGGTTGAAGGCGCTCAAGGTCGATGGCGGCATGGTGGCCAATGACTGGTTCTGCCAGCGGCTTGCCGATCTGACCGGCCTGCCGGTGGATCGGCCAAAGGTGACGGAAACAACCGCGCTGGGCGCGGCCTATCTGGCGGGACTGGGCGCCGGCTTCTTCCGCAGCCTCAATGACATTTCAAAGTGTTGGCAGATCGACCGGCGGTTTGAACCGGCCATGCAAAAAGCCGAACGCGATCGACTGTATACAGGCTGGAGTCTCGCGGTCTCGCGTGTGCAGTAAAGTACAGTTGCATACACTTGAAGTATTACAGAGTTGACAGTCTTGGCCTGCCGTGCCGAAGTTTGTTCCGGGGAGAGGGGCTCATGGGACAGGCCGGCATACGCATCGAGGCTCTGCGCGGACGCCGCAAGCCGGAAAGCCTGGCACGGCTGAAGCAGGCGGCCCGCAAGCTGTTCGTCGAGCGCGGCTATGATGCGACAAGGCCCCGGGATATCGCGCGCGAAGCGGGCCTGGGCCACGGCACTTTCTATCTGCATTATGCCGACAAGCGCGTCTGCTTTTTGTCTTTCGTCGAGGATGCGCGGCGCGAACTGGATGCGCATCTGAGCCAGCGGCGCCGCGGCGGCACGCTGGAGGAGCGAATCGTCGCCGCGCTGGAAGCGATGTACGACTATGCCGATCGCCATCCGGGCCTGCTGCGCGCGGCGCTGACGGATGCGCGCGTGATCGACGGCGAAGGCGAGGATGCCCGCCCGCTGCTGACCATGTGGGGCGAGGAATGGGCCAGGATCATCGTTGAGGCGGTGGCGGAAGGGCAGGCCTTGCCCGGCTACGATGCCGGCATCATCGGCCAGGCCATCGTTGGCGCCCTTTATCAGACCGGGCGCGAGGCCCAGAATGCGGGCCGCTCGCGCGAGACGCTGGTGGCGAACCTCACGGCTTTTCTGACACGGGCGCTGCGTCCCGACCAGGATTGACGCGGCGGCGCGCGGACTGACAGATGTTGGCGGTCAGGACTGCAGCAGGGCCGGCAGCGCCTTGTTCCAGTCCGATGCCTGCTGGAAGGCGTGGGCCAGGCGCAGGCACTCCAACTCGCGATGGATGGGCGCGACGATCTGGATGCCCATGGAGCGCCCGCGCGCATCGAAGCCGGCCGGCACCGCAAGCGACGGGCAGCCGGTCATGCTGATCAGGCAGGTCGCCTTCATCCATTCATGATAGGTCTGCATCGCATGGCCGGCGATTTCCCGCGGCCAGTGTTCGTTGATGTCGAAGGCGAAGGTCTGGGCCGTGGGCAGCACGACATAATCGAAGCGCGCGAACAGGCGGCGGAAACTGTTGTACCAGCGGGTGCGCGCGGCGGAGGCCGCCATCACCTGAAAGGCGGTCAGCTTCATCCCGCCTTCAATCTCATAGATGGCCTCGGGCTTGAGCTGGGCGCGGGTCTTGGGATTGCCGTAATAGACGCCCAGGTTCGAGCCCTGCAGCCAGTGCCGGATGGTGATGAAGCTTTGCCAGGCGGCGTCCAGATCGCCTTCCGGCGATGCGCTTTCCACCTCGCAGCCCATGGCGGCAAAGGTCTCCATCGCGGTCTGGCAAAGGTCCAGCACGCCCGCTTCATAGGGCGCCCAGCCGCCGAAATCGCCCAGCCAGGCAATGCGCCGGCCTTTCATCTCTGCATCCAGCGGCTGGCGGAAGCGTGCGCCGTCGCCGTCGGGCGACAGGGGCGCGCGCGGATCGTGACCCGCCATCACCGACAGCAGCAGCGCCAGGTCCGCAATGTTGCGCGCCATCGGACCGGCGACGCTGATCGAGGGCAGCCAGACATCTTCGCCCGGGCTGGGCACGATGCCGTGGCTGGTGCGAAAGCCGCAGACATTGTTCCAGCCGGCCGGATTGCGCAGGGACCCGCCATAGTCGCTGCCGTCGGCGGTGGGCAGCATGCGGGTGGCGAGCGCAACGGCGCCGCCGCCGGTCGAGCCGCCCGCCGACAGGCCGGGACTCCAGGGACTGTGGGTTGGGCCATAGACCGGATTATAAGTGTGCGAGCCCAGGCCGAACTCCGGCGTGTTGGTCTTGCCGATGAAGATCGCGCCGGCCTTGCGGATGCGCTCGACATGCAGCGCATCGGCGGGGGCGATGAAATCCTTCATGATGGGCGAGCCCATGGTCATGGGCAGGCCCTTGACGGGGGACAGGTCCTTCACCGCATGGGGCAGGCCATGCAGCGGGCCCATATTTTCGCCGCGTGCCAACTGTTCGTCGCGTTCCCGCGCCTGGGCCATCAGGCCGTCATCGTCCTGCAGCGCCACGATGGCATTGACCCTGGGATTGATCGCGGCGATGTGATCCAGATAGGCGCGCATCACCTCGACGCAGCTCAATTTGCGCGCGGCGATGGCGGCGGACAGGGCCGTCGCGTCCAGTATGACAATCGGGTTCACGGCTGCAGCCCCAGGATCTTCGCGGGATTGGTCTTGGCCATCAGATTGATGTCGGCGACGGAAATGCCCTCGGCATGCAGCTTCTGCATGTATTCCAGCATGCCGGCGGTGGGCATCGGGCGCGGGAAGGGGCGGGCGCCGCCAAGATCGGTGGAGATGATGCAGTGCGCCGGGCCGACCGCTTTGATCCAGGCGGCGAACTGGGCCAGCATTTTGGGATCGTTGAAGGCGCTGCCATAGACGAATTCGATGGTGCCGCCCAAGCGAGCGAATTCCTGGGCCTGGGCGACCGACAGGTTGGTCGGTCCAGTCATGCCATGGGTCGCCACCACATGGGCGATGCCGCGGGCCTTTGCTTCGCGCATCACCATCAGCGCCTCCTCGGCCGAGACATGGCCGGTTTCCAGCGTCAGTTCCTTTCGCCCGGCGATGTAGTCCAGCAGCGCCAGGACGGACGGCAGCAGCTTGCCATTCTCGGACACCTTGACCGATGGCCCCTTGCCCTTGACGTTATTCTCGGCATCGAAAGTGGGCAGCCAGACGATGCGGCCATAGCCGCCCTTCATGTCGGCGGCATGCTTGACGGCTTCCAGGTTGATGCCGCCCATGGCGATGTCCTGGGTGAGGCCGCCAAAGGCGTCGAAGCCCGGCACCATCTTGCGCACCATATAGGCGAGCGAGGCGGTCTCGGCCCAATGGTTCTTCAGCACGATGGCGCGCATGCCGGCCGCCTTGGCCTGGCGGGCGACATCGTCGGCATCGATCACCCGCGGGGCGCTGTCGGGATCGGAATGAACATGGATGTCGATGGCGCCTTTCAGGTTTATGTCATCGCCCTGCGCCAGGGCGGGTGCGGCACAGAAAAGCAGCGCAAACAGGCAAGCTGTCATGGCCCGGCTTGACCGGGCCATCCATCCATCAAGCGGGACCATGGATGGCCACCTCAAGGGTGGCCATGACAAGCGAGTTGGTTGGGTGCGTTTGTGCATTCTTCTCCCCCTTTGCCGGCTTGCGGGCCGCAGCTCACTACTGCGGATACCAGTCCAGCAGGCGCACCTCGATGCCGGTTCCGGCCAGCGCGGCCTTGAACTGGTTCACATCCTGCCCCTTGTAGTGATAGGGGATCGCCACCCTGGGATGAAAGGCCTTCACCGCATCGGCCGCTTCCGCCGGGGTCATGGTATAGGGCAGGTTCATCGGGATGAAGGCGACATCGATATTCCTGAGGGCGCGCATCTCGGTCACGCCTTCGGTGTCGCCCGCGAAATAGAAATTCTTGCCGCCGAAATTCAGCACATAGCCGTTGCCGCGGCCCTTGTCGTGGAAAGGCGCTCCGCTCGGCTGGTTGTGGTTGATGTTGTACATGGGCACCGCCGTGATCTTCCATCCATGCCATTCGGTGGAGGCGCCATTGGCCAGGACCTTCGCCTGGGTGATGGTCTTGGCCACGGCGGCGGGGGCGATCACCACCGTGCCGGCATTGGACAGGGCCTTCACGTCATCGGCATCCATGTGATCGCCGTGAATGTCGGTAATCAGGATCAGGCCGCCGGGCGCAAGCCCGTCGATTTTGGCGGGCTTGGCGGGATCGATATAGATCGTGTCCGCGCCCGCCGTGATGCGCGCCGTGGCGTGATAAAAGGGGGTGATGGCGACGGCGCCCTTGCCGGTGGGAAAAGTCTGGGTCTGGTCGGCGGCCAGCGCCGGAACGGACAGCGCGGCGGTGACCAGAATTGCGGCGGCGATTTTCATGCGGGGGGTTTCCTTACTTGACCGGATTGGTGACGGGGCCGACATGGCCGGTATATTTCGGGCCGTTCACCTGGACCACGAAACCGTCGGGATCGTTGAACTTGAAGCTCTCATCGTCGCCGCGCGAGCCGCTTGTCAGCTTCAGGCCGGCGGCCTTGACCTTGGCGCGCATGGCGGCGGCGTCCCAGCCCTCGATGCCGAAGTCGAAATGATCCAGCGCCGCGACATCGGGCTTCTGCTCGATGCCGAAAAAGCCGTCGCCCACCGCCAGGATATGGATGGTCTCGGACTGCTGCGCCAGCTTCATGCCGAAGAACTCCTGATAGAAGCGCGAGGTCTTCTTGAGATCGGGCACCCGCACCGTGACATGGTTCAGGCTGATGGCCCTCAGGCTGGGGGCGGCCCGCGCCGGCGTCGCCAGGCTGGCCGCGCCGGCGGCCATGCCGGCCAGCGTCATCGCCAGATCGCGGCGGCTGAGACGTCCGCCCTCATAGTCATTGAGCATCCGTTCCACCAGCATGCGCATGGTGCGTCCTCCTTGTTTTGTTTGGCCGCAGCATAGCCCAGCGGCCGCGCGGGAACAGCCGGGCGCGGCGTCTTTTTAACCGTCGATTTCGCTTGGCAGGCCATCCGGCGGCTCTCCCGGCGGGGAGAATCAGCGGCAGGAATCGCGCCCTGGCAGCGCATTTTCGGTTGCATAAAATTCGATTGAATAAGTGGGGATCGGTCACACTGTCCGGTAACAGGGCCCATGTAGTTTCATGACCGGGGTTCGCATATCACGGCCATGGAACAGCAAAAGGCATCGGAGACGGACGCAAGGTTTCAGTTGCTGGAAACGGCACGGGGCTTCGTGCTGAAAGGCGACCAGAAATTCTCCATCTCCCAGCTTTGCGCCGCGGCCGATGTGCCGCGTGAAAATTTCCGCGAATATTTTTCCTGCAAGACCCAGTTGATGGCGGCGCTGATGGCCGATGCCCAGCACATGCCCGCGTCCGCGGCCCTGACCTATCCCGCGGCGACATTGATGTCTGCTGGGATGCCTGCTGGGATGCCTGCTGGGGCGCCTGCGGTTGAGCCCCCGGTTGCGCCCACCGTCGTCCCTGCGGTTGCCGAAGCGCCCACGCCGCAGGCGGCGCGGCCGGTCGAGGTCCCTGCAGCCCCGGCGACAGATGCCTGGCTGGAACGGCGCCTGCGGGTTTTCGAGCGGGCGCTGAACACACTGGAAAGCAAGGCTGAAGCGCGCGAGCGCGAGCAGGCAAAGCAGATCGCCGGGCCGATCCGCGAAAGTTTTTCCTCCAGCCCGGCGGCCGAAGCGGCGCCCGCC
>CAYFKU010000022.1:32137-36641 GCA_964343955.1 uncultured Rhizobium sp.
GCGAGACCGGCTTGGCGTGCGGCTGGGGCTCGGTCACCACCGCCGCACGCCAAGCCGGTCTCGCGCATGCGCCTGGCGGTGATCGCGGCGCTGGCCGCTGCCGGCCTTGTGCTTTGCTTTGGGCTGTCACTCGGCCGTGACGCTTTCAAAACGGATGCCTTCACCATGGGCGCCAGCGCGGCCGGCGAAAATGGCGTCACCCGTCGCCAGACGGCCCAGGCGCCGCTGGCCCGCACCACCGCGCTGGCCGATGCCGGCGATGCGGCGGCACAGGCCAGGCTGGCGATGGTCTATCTGAAAGGCGAGGGCGTTTCGCCCGATCCCGCCGCCGCGCTGCGTTGGAGCCGCGTCGCCGCCGAGGGCGGCCAGCCGGTCGCGCAATATCTGATGGGCAGCTTCTATCGCGAAGGCGCGCGCCTTCCGGGCAACCGTCTGCCCGCCGATCCGGGCGCGGCCTTCCGCTGGTTCGAAGCCGCCGCGACAAAGGGCAATCTCAAGGCCATGCACAATCTGGCCATTGCCTATGCCGAAGGGCTGGGCACCGAACGCAATGACAGGCAGGCGGCGGAATGGTTCACCCGCGCCGCCGAGCGGGGTTATGTCGATTCCGCTTTCGATCTGGCGGTGCTTTATGAGCGTGGTCTGGGCGTGACGCAGGATCTGAAGCAGGCGCTGACCTGGTACGGCATTGCCGCCAGGATGGGCGATGCCCAGGCGGGGGCGCGCGCCGGCGTTCTGCACGGACAGCTCAGTGCAAGGGTCGCGCAGGAGGCCGAGACGGCCGCACGGAATTTCACACCGGTTCAGCCTTTGGCGGAGGCGAACCGGCTTTAGGAAACTTGGCCTCCGAGAGGTGAGGCGAAGGGCTTTGCTCCCGTGAGGAGGGGCAGGGCAATATTCGGGGAGGGATACCCCTGGTCCCCCAATCCCTCCCCGAAATTTTTTCGCCGGGTCCCCATTCCCTTCGCGCAAAATTCATCCTGCATTCATGCAACGGCCATTATTCCTAGACGTTGTTGTGACAGCACGAAAACGTGTCGGGGGATGCTTCAGGCATCTGGCGCCGAGCGTATCGTGCCGGTGTATGAGGGGGTCCGGTCATGGCCGAGCAAAGCGACGAAAGAACCAGCACCGTTCCGTTGATCGTCGGCATGCTGGCTGCGCTCACGGTAGGCTATTGGCTCTTTCTTGGCGGCAAGACCGCCGATCAAACGGCGGGCGGGTCCAAGCCTCCCGCGACGGCGCAGCGCTGATTTGCGCCTGGATTTCGCCGTCGGCCGCGCGCGTTAACCAACTGGAAACCAGTATGGCGGACTTTGAAGCCTTGCGCCGGCGCGCGCCGGTCGGGGTACGTGGCATGCCGGTTCGAGCCAGCCAGAACAGCCGATACCAGAACAGCCTTTACCTGTGGGGCCTTCTCGGCCTGGGCCTGTTGTCGGGTTGCCTGGCACCGGCCCAGCCGGAAGCGCCCAGTGCCGGGTCGCCTGCCGTCCTGTCTGGCGTGCCGCCCGCCTTGTCGCCCGCCGCGCAGCAGGGGGGCCCATCGGCGTCTGCGGATCCCGGTCAATGGACGGTGGTGCCGTCGCTGCGCGGCTCCAGCCCCGAACCGCGTGCCGACCCTGTGATGCCGCAGCGGGAGAGCGGCTGGGTTGCCGCCATGCAGGCACCCGTTAACATGCCGGCCGCCAATCCGCCGCCGCTCCGGCATGCGCCGCGGATGCAGGCGCCCATGATGCGGCAAAGCCTGGACGATGCGCCGGCGCCCAACCTGTTGCACCCCGCCCACACGCAGGTCGCATCCGCGCCGCCCACATCCATCATTCCGTCCATTCGCCGCACGGCGCCCGCCGACGATCAGTTGCTGTCGCAGGCGGAGTGGCGCGCCGCGCCCCCCGCACATCCCTGACAGGCGCGCTGCCCGCTATCCGCCGGCGGATTCGTCGCCCCGCTGGCTGCCATAATGTTCAGCCCAGACCTTGGTGAACTCCGCGCCCAGCAGGAATATCTGGGCCGAATAATAGACCCAGACCAGCAGCACGATGATGCCGCCGGCCGCGCCATAGATATTGGCGGTGATGAAATTGGCCAGGTAATAGCCGATCAGGGTCTGGCCCAGTTCGAACAGGATGGCGGTGCCGACGCTGCCCCACAGCACGTCGCGCCATTCCAGCCGCTTGTTGGGCAGCATCTTGTACATGGCGGCGAAGAGCAGGGTGACGAAGAAGAAGCTGGTCCCCAGGTTGATGGCGCCGATGACGAAATCGGAGATGTCGGTATAGCGGTCCAGCAGCTTGCCCAGGAAGCGCACGACCGATGCCAGCAGCATGAAGGCCAGCAGCAGGATGCCAAGCCCGATCACCAGGGTCAGGCTCAGCACCCGGCCGCGCAGCAATGTGTAGAAATAGGATTCATGGCGCGGCGCCTTCCAGATCACATTCAGCGCATCCTCGATTTCGGTGAAGAAACCCGATGCGGTGACGATCAGCGCGACCACGCCGATGATGCTGCCGGTAAGGGTGTGGGGCGCGCTCCGCACATGCAGGATGGCAAGCTGCACCAGGTCGGCGCTTTCCGAACTCATGATCTGTGTGAGCTGCGCATGCACCGCGCGCGAGGCCGCCGCCTGGCCCAGGCCCAAAGCGGCGATGGCGGTGGCGATGAACAGAACGGGCGCGATGGCGGTGACGGCATAGAAGGCGATCGCCGCGCCGCGGCTGAGCGCATTGTCATCTATGAAGGCGGTGACCCCTTCCTTGAACATTTTCCAGAGGGGAAAGGAATAATGGCGGCTCACGGATGGCGCTTTCGGGTTCCCGGTCCCAAACTCTCATGCTTGTGGAAAGTTGCAAGCCCCCTTGCCCCGCACATCACGCGGGCAAGCGGAGCGTCCTGAAATGGATGGGCGCAAATCCGGGCGTTTCCTGAAACTTTCAAAACAGGGCTCGACAGACCGGTGAGGGTGCCGGCGGCGGCGGCGCGAGTTCGTCAAATGCCCTCGGATTCGGCGCGGGACGTGGCGCGCTAGGAGCCCCGGAGCGGGAAATCAAGGGTAAGGGGTTCCAATTTATCCCTTGCAACCGGGGCACCATTCCCCATCTTTCAGCGCGGACTTATTTGTTGGTGGCGGTCCGGCTTCGCCTACCGCCCATGGAAGGAGAGGTCATGACCATTCTCAGGCAGATTCCGAAGCTTGTGGCCGCGCTGGCGCTTGCGGCAGGGCTGGCAGCCTGTGGCGTCAACAATATTCCCACCAAGGACCAGGCGGTGAAGGCCAAGTGGGCCGATGTGCAGGCGGCCTATCAGCGCCGCAACGACCTGATCCCCAACCTGGCCAATACCGTCGCCGGTTATGCGGCGCAGGAGAAATCCGTGCTGACCGCCGTGACCCAGGCGCGCGCCTCGGCGACGCAGGTGAAAGTGGATGCCTCCACCATCACCGATCCGGAGAAATTCGCGCAATTCCAGCAGGCGCAGGACCGGCTTTCCGGCGTGCTGGGCCGGCTGATGGCGATCAGCGAGAATTATCCGGACCTGAAATCCAACACCAACTTCCTGGCGCTCCAGTCCCAGCTTGAGGGCACGGAAAACCGGATCGAGATTTCGCGCCGCGACTATAACGCGGCGGTGCAGGACTATAACACCGAGCTGGTCACCCTGCCGGGCTCGCTCTGGGCCGCCACCATGTACAAGAGCTACAAGCAGGCGACGCCCTTTGCGGCCAGCGCGGCGGCGCAATCGGCGCCGGTGGTCAGGTTCGACACCGGAACCGCGCCGGCGCCCGCGCCGCAGGCGGCCCAGCCCGGAACGCAGCCGGCGCAGCCCAAATAGCGCCGGCATAGATGCGCATCATCGCGGCACTCGTCGCGTTTCTGTTATTGCTCACCCCCGCCCTGGCGGCGCCGACCTTTCCGGCGCTCACCGGGCGGGTCGTGGACGATGCGCATATCCTGTCGGACGCCACCCGCGCCAGCCTGGACCAGAAACTGGCGGCGCTGGAACAGTCCAACTCGCGCCAGCTTGTGGTCGTGACCCTGCCGTCGCTGCAGGGTTATGAGATTTCCGATTACGGTTATCAGCTCGGCCGCGCCTGGGGCATCGGCCAGGCCAAGCTGAACAACGGGCTGCTCCTGATCGTGGCGCCCGCCGAGCGCAAGGTGCGGATCGAGGTCGGTTATGGGCTGGAGCCCATCGTCACCGATGCCTTTTCCGCCGTGGTCATCCAGACGCAGATCCTGCCGCGCTTTCGCGCCGGGGATTTCAACGGCGGTGTATCGGCCGGTGTCGATGCGCTGATTCAGCAGCTTTCGCTTGAGACTTCGGAAGCGGAGAAGCGCGCCGCTCTGGCGGCCGACCGGCTGCGCGGGCGCCAGCATGGCGGGCAGGACGTGCCGGGCTGGCTGGTGCTGCTGATCTTCTTCGGCATCTTCGGCTTCATCGCCTTCCAGTCCTGGGCCGTGCCCGGCCGGCGCGGGGGCTTTTATGGCGGCGGCGGTCCCTATTGGGG
>CAYFKU010000023.1:0-18173 GCA_964343955.1 uncultured Rhizobium sp.
CTGGTATAGGTGGTCTGGTTCTGGGTCAGGTTGTTGGTGAGCCTGGCCGAACCGATCCAGCGGACCTGAGCGGTGAACGAATAGGGCCCTTCGTCATAGGTCGAGGAGATGGTCGCATGGAACTTGGGCGAGCCGCCCAGGGGGTTCAGCGCGCCGTCGCCGCTGACCGCACCGGCACCATTGACCGTCACCCCCAGCGAGGTACGGGTCTTTTCGTCGGTATAGTTGCCCAGGATGTGCCAGGACAAAGTACCGTCGAACAGGTCGTGGCGATAATCGATCTGGAAGTCCAGACCGGAAACCGTCTCGCGGTTGGCGTTCACCGGGCCCTGATAATAGCCGTTGAAATCGCCCGGATTGTTGAAGGCGAAAGTCAGGCCACCGATCAGACCCTTTGGCGAGTTGCCATTACCGTCCAGTTCCGACGTCGCCAGGCCGTTGACCAGAGGACCCTGGCCGAAGAAGACGAACTGGCAGAAGGTCGGGTTCTTGAGCACGGCGCACTGGTTGAAGATCTGGCCGGCAGACGGCGAGAAGATGCCGCCATGCAGGGTGATCGAATACCAGTCGAAGGACATGGACAGGTTCTCGATCCAGTGGGGCGTCAGGACGACGCCCCCGGAAACGGTGGTGGCCTGTTCCGGAACGAGCAGCGGGTTACCTGCCTGCAGCTGACGGACCTGGTAGCTCGGGCCGCCCGGCGGATAGGACTGGGTCTGAGTGCTGACCAGGATCGGCGAGAAGAGTTCGCCGATGCCCGGAGCGCGGATGTCCGAAGACAGGGTGGCGCGCAACCGGACGTCCTGGTTGACCTGGCTGGTCGCACCAAGCTTCCAGGTCTCGACCATGCCGCTAGTCGAATAGGACGTGATACGGCCGGCGGCGTTGAAGTTCAGGTCCTGGACGATGTTGTCCTTGAGGATCGGAACATCGACTTCGAGGAAGCCTTCCTCGACGTGATACTGGCCGGCAAATTCCGAGAAGTTGCCGGATTCCCAGACGCCAGACGCGCCAAGCTGCAGCGGATCGCGGTTGTTGCGCTGCTGCTCATGACGGTACTCGGCACCCAGGGCGACCGCGACCTTGCCCGCGGGCAGACCCCAGGGCAGCGTACCGGACGCCGAAGCCGAGAAGACCGACTGGCTTATGCGGTAGAGTGCCTGGTCCGCCACGCCGTCATTCAGGCGGCCGGGGGCGACATAATTGAGCGCCGCCTGGCTGACGGTGCCGTCGCCGAACAGGTTCAGGGGCGAGCAGCCCGGCGCCAGACCACCCGGCTGCAGCACCTGGAAGCCCGCCGCATTGGTGGTTGTTCCAAACAAGGTGGCCGTAAGCGCAGTACGGCAGGCTATCTCGCCCACGGCCGGCACATGGGCACCCGCCGCCTTAAGGATGCTCGTGACCTGGGTCGCCAGGGCAGCATTGCCGCCGCCCAGCGAATTAGCGCCCGTGGACTGCACCACCACCGCATCAAAGGCATTGTTGATGTTGGTGTTCATGGTGTTGTAGCGGGCCCACTGGCGCTCGCGCACCGAACTGTTCTGGGCATAGGCTTCCCAAGTCCAGTCCTCGCCGAACAGGTTGACGGCGCCGTTGAGGGTGAAGACGCCGCGATAGAGCTGGCGATAGTTCTGGACGTAATTCTGCCCGATCGACCTGGACAGATTGAACATCGAGACCTCACGATGGTTCGTGAGATTCTGGATGGCGCCGCTGCCCAGCGTAAAGCTGGGAATGCCCTGGGCGATCATCTGCTGACGCAGCGACTCCGGAATGAAGGCGTTATCGACCTTCATGGTGTAGTT
This sequence comes from uncultured Rhizobium sp., assembly GCA_964343955.1. GTDB lineage: Bacteria > Pseudomonadota > Alphaproteobacteria > Micropepsales > Micropepsaceae > Rhizomicrobium. Next base: position 1,806 of record CAYFKU010000023.1, read on the forward strand.
GGCCTGGCGGCCGTTGTTGGCGATGTTGTTTTCCGCGTTCCAGCCGTAGTTCAGCATCAAGGATGCGTTGATGTCGGGCGTGATCTTGTAGCTGGTATAGCTGAACAGATTGTAGTTGTGATACGGCACCGCCGACGGCGACTGGTTCGAAACCAGGGTGTCGACATTGGCCGAGCAATTATAACAGTTACTGCCAATAGCCCCAGTACCGGGCGTGATGTTGCGGACACCAAAATTGAATGGCACCTGAGCTGCATTAGGACCGACGAACTGGATTCCAGCTAGTGCATCTTTCGCCGCCAGCGATGTCACACCGTTTACGCCGACCGTTCCAGTACCAGCCGCACTTGCAACAATCAGACCACCGTTGGTGAAGGCACTACTATAGACCCCGGCGGGCGTGTGGCAAAGCGCACTAGCGGCTCCTCCATTGACCACGGCGCAGGAATAAAGAGCGCGCAGATTATGATCATACCATTTGCGGTTCCAGTTGTAGAACGTGTCCGGGCTCATGGTATAATTAGCTGCGAACTCAGTGTGACCACGCCCACCGAACAGGTCGGTGCCGGTAACGAACTCGAACTTGTAGCTCTTGTGGTCGTTATGCTGGCTGTTGCCGAAGACGGCATTGGCCTTAAAGCCGCTGAAACTCTTGTTGATCACCAGGTTGACCACGCCGGCCACGGCGTCGGAGCCATAGGCCGCCGAGGCGCCGCCCGTCACGACATCGACGCGCTGGATGATGCTGCTGGGGATGGTGGAGAGGTCCACGCCGCCGATCGCGGGCGGACCGCCCGAATTGGGGTTGGAGGTGACGACGCGCTGGCCGTCGAACAGCACGAGAGTGCGGACCACGCCCAGGCCGCGCAGGTCAATTGTGCTGATACCGGCGTCGCCCTGCGAGGCGTTACCGGAGTGCGAACCGTTGCTGGGCGCGTCACCGCGCCCGCCGACCGCGGGAAGTTCGCGGATAGCGTCGCCAAGATCGACCTTGGCGTCGCGCTGGAGGGTTTCGGCGCCGATCACGGTGACCGGCGTGGGGGCTTCATAGCCCTGAACCTGAATGCGCGATGCCGAAACGGTGACGGCTTCTGTCGAAGGCTCCTGTGCGCTTGCCGCCGACGTAATGCCCGCGAGCAGTGCGGCCATCGAGCCGCCCAGCATGAGTTTCTTGCCAAGGCTTTCCATAAATTCCCCCTGAAATTTTTGAATTCTGACTGTGTTAAAAACGTTCCCCCGGAGCCGTTTCATCTCCTGATAGCGGTATATCACCGGATATCTAGCGGATATCTAGCGGATATCTAACGCATATCTGGCCGTTAGCGTCTGGGCGCCGTCAAGCCCGCACCGCAGTTTATCCGTGCACGGATATAAGCCCGTCTGCGTTTATTGTTTTGCCGCTGGACGAAATTGCGGCATCGCATACTACGGCAACGGCATATAGCGTTCAGATCAACCGACCAGGGATAGACTGGATATTCTCATCTGTATTAAACAGTACGTCATCTAAACTTGCTGCGTCGCACCCAGCGCGGCGGACAGACCGAATTTCGAAGATAAATTTTTTGTAATCTATTCACGGAAGCTCTGATTTTTGGGCTTTTCTCCATCAAAAGTTGGCCCCGAAGTGTATACCGCGCGAAGCAGCGGGATTCGCGGGGGCCTATTTCCGTTGGCCGCGCGCCAAGGCTAGGCTGCGGTCATGACCGTGACACTTACCGACATCAGCCGCTCGGCCGCGCTGGGCTGGCAGCATCTTCAAACCGGCAATATCGCCGCCGCCGAAGAGCAAGTACGGCCCTGGCTGACACATCCGGGCAATGACGAACTTGTTCCGCTGATCGGCGCCATCCGGTTGCAACAGGGGCGCCATGCCGAGGCCGCTGCGATGTTCGAACGCGCCCGCCGGCTTCATCCCGGCGAGGTGCGTTTCGCCTTTTTGCACGGCACTGCCCTTGCGGGCATGGAGCAGTTCGAACAGGCAATCACCGCTTTCCAGGCCGTGATCCGGCAGATGCCCAATGTCCCGGATGCCTATCTGGGGCTTGCCCGGGCGCAGCGGAGACTGGGACAGAATGAGGAAGCCCAGAACACCTATCGCAAGCTGCTGCGTATCCAGCCGGAAAATGTCGATGCCTATATCGGCCTGAGCTCGGCGCTGGCGGAAACCGGCCAGTTTGTCGAAGCCGAGGCGCCCTTGCGCAGGGCCCTGCAATTCACGCGTGACCCGCGGGCACTGGCCGCCATTCACAACAATCTGGCCATCGCGCTCAGCAGCCAGAACAAACATGCCGAAGCGCTGGAAGCCCTGGAGCGCACCCAAAGCCTGGCGCCCGACCTGCCCGGCCTGGATGCCCGCCGCATCGACCGGCTTTTCCAGCTGGGCCGGTATGACGAATGCCTTGCGCTTTACCGCAAGCTCCTGGACCGCAATCCCACCGACCTGGCCCTGCACAAGGCCTATAATGGTCTTCTCTTCCGCCTTGGGCGCATGGAGGAATTCCTCCGATCCTATGACCTTGCGCCCCAGACCCGCGACATCCTTCTGGCGAAAGCCCAGTTCCTCTCGCTTCAGAAACGCATAGATGAAGCCGAAAGCGTCTATAACGAACTTCTCAGACGCGATCCCCTCGATGCGGGCGCCCTGGCGGGATGGAGCAACAATCTGATGGCCCAGGGCCGTCATCACGAAGCCCTGGTCATGTTCGAAAGCGTGCTGGGCCGCCCCGGCGCAACCCCGGGCATTTTCAGCGCCGCCAGCAGCGCCGCGCTCTTAAGCGGCGATCCGCAGCGGGCCGAGTTCCTCTGCCAGTCGGGATTGCGGCTTTCGCCCTTCGATCAGACCTGTCTGGCGCTGCTCGGCACCGCCTGGCGCCTGAAAGGGGACGAGCGCGACGAGGCGCTGAACGGCTATGAGAAATTCGTGCGGGTCTTCGACCTGGAGGCGCCGGAGGGCTTTTCCAGCATGGAAGACTTCAATGCCGAGCTGGGCGCCTATCTGGAAAAGCTGCACCCCAAAACGGACGCCTATCTGGACCAGTCGCTCTATGGCGGAACCCAGACCGAAGGCATGATCTTCGGCGCCGGCCACGAACTGGTGGAAAAAATCCGCGCCCGCATCGAGCAGGCTCTATCAGCCTATATCGACGAGTTTGCCCGCGATCCGGGCCATCCATTCCTGGCCCGGCATGGCCGCGACTTCCGCTTTGCCGGCGCCTGGTCGAGCCTGATGCGGCGCGAGGGCTTCCATACCAACCATATCCATCCGGAAGGCTGGCTCAGCTCCTGCTATTATGTGACGGTCCCGAAGGAAACGGACGATCCCGAGACCCGCACCGGCTGGATCAAGTTCGGCGAACCTTCGCTGGACCTGCCGCTGGCCAATCCGGTGCGCCGGGCCGTGCAGCCTTTCGGCGGACGGCTGGTGCTGTTCCCCTCTTACATGTGGCACGGCACCGTGCCGCTTCAGGCCAACACGCCGCGCACCACCATCGCCTTCGACGTCGTCACGCAATAGCGCGGCGCCGGTCAGGCCTGTGGTGAAGGTCCGACGGAATTCAGCTTGTAGGCAAGCGTATAGCGTTCCGCATAGCAGTTGCGGTTCGGCACATTGCCGCGATGAAGCAGGGCGCCGCGCGCCACCACCAGCCGCCCCGGACGCGGCGTGATGGCGAATGCCGCATCTTCCTCGTCGGTGTAATAGATCGTCTCGCCGCCCCAGTCCGCCTGCCATTCCAGATTGGCGTAATAGAGCGCGGTCACATGGCGTTCATGCGCCGCGCAGTCGCGGTGAATGTAATAGGCATCGCCATAGACGCTGCAGTTCACATAGGCCCGCTGGTCCGTGAACTGCTCGTTGGGGAACAGCATTTCCACCGTCCGCCGCAACTGGCGCAGGAACGTGTCGCCGGGAATGGTGTCCAGGGCTATGTCGCAGACCGCGACCCCGCCCGGCACATCGGCCCGGCTTTTCTCCGCCCGCACATAATGCATCGTCCGCACCAGCGTGCCGATCTGCTGCACCATCAGCGGCTCGATCATGTTCTCGCAGACGAAAAGCTCGCGGCCCGAAATCATGGCCTTGCGGATTTTGGGTTCGGTCATGGCGGCTCGAAACAGGGGGCTGTCATCGCATACTGTTTCAGGCGCCCTGCCCGATTGCAACGGTGCCGCGGACACCAACGGATAGTGGACGGTCCTGTCCGCAGCGCCAGTTTTACGCCGGCAGATTTCGGGCTAGTCTCCGCACCTTCAAGGGGAGAGGTTCATGCTGTCCAGATTTGCTCTTACCGCCGCCATCCTGCTTGCGGGCGCCGCGCCGCTGCCCGCCCTGGCGGCCCATTCCGAACACTATATGCCCTATCTGGAGCCCTTCCCGGCTCACAAGGTGGCGGGCAATGTCTATTTCGTCGGCGGCAAGGGCCAGGCGAGCTATCTGATCACGACGCCGCAAGGCAATATCCTGATCAATTCGGGCGTGATCGAAAGCCCGCCCATGATCAAGGCCAGCATTGAAAAACTGGGCTTCAAATATGCGGACACCAAAATCCTCCTGATCAGCCATGCCCATTTCGACCATGACGCCGGCAGCGCCCGCATCATCAAGGAGACGGGCGCGCAATATCAGGTGATGGACGGCGATGTGGATGTCGTGGAATCCGGCGGCAAGACCGACTTCGCCTATGGCGAGGACAAAGACCCGGATTTTGCGCGCTACCCCGCGGCAAAGGTCACGCGCATCCTGCATGACAGAGACACGGTACGCCTGGGCGGCACCGTCCTGACGGCGCACAAGACGGCCGGCCATACCAAGGGCTGCACAACCTGGACATTGAAGGTGAATGAAGGGGGCAAAAGCCTGAATGTGGCGATCGTGGGCAGCCCCAATGTCAATCCGGGTTTTGTGCTGGTCGGCAACAAGAAATATCCCGGCATCGCCGAGGATTATGAAAAGACTTTCCGGGAGCTCAAGGCGCTGCCGGTGGACATCTTCCTGGGCGCGCATGGCGACTATTACGGCATGCCGGCGAAATACGAGAAGATGCAGGCAGGCGCCGGCACCGCCGCCTTTGTCGATCCGGCGGGCTACAAGGCCTATATCGCCAATCGCGAAGATGCCTATCGCAAGAATCTCGCGCGGCAAAAGGCGGGCGGCAAGCCGTAACGGACCCGGCGACGCGGCGTCAGGCCTGCCTCACGATAAGTCTGGCGCCGTCCACGCCCACCACGACAATCCTGTTGCCGGAAGCAAGCGCGCCAGCGCCTTCCAGCTCGGCGACCCATTCCTTGCCGTCAACAAAGACCCGCCCCTCTCCGTGGTGAAAGTCTGCGGCCGCCACGCCCGCCTGGCCGGCCAGGCGCGCACGCGTGTCGTTGATGTCAGCAGCGCCCAGGTCCCGGGGAAAGAAGCGGCGCCCCACCAGGGTGGTGACGATGGTCAGGATCGCGAAGGCCACCGCCTGCGCCGACGGGTCGAGGGATATCGCCAGGGTCAGCACGGCCGTGATCGCGGCCGAACCGGCGGGCCACAGCAGCCAGCCCGATCCGGTGCCCACCTCTGCCGCCAGCAGCACACCGCCAAAGGCGATCCAGAGCGCAAAGGGATGCTGCCAAAGCCAATCCATCGTCAGCCCCCTATCCGGGGGACGCCCGAGGATGGCGGCGTGCGGGGCGGCTGGGGCGCGCGCGGCGTTTCGGCCAGCGCCGTCTTCACCAGCTCGGAAATGCCGGCAATGGAGCCCGTGATCCCCGCCATGTCGGCGGGCACGATCACCGTCTTGGCCTGGGGGCTTCGCGCCAGTTCGGCAAAGGCTTCGACATATTTCTGGGCAATGAAATAGTTGATGGCATTGACGTCGCCCTTGGCGATGGCCTCGGAGACGGCGGCCGTGGCCGCGGCTTCCGCCTGGGCCGCGCGCTCACGCGCCTCGGCATCGCGAAAGGCGGCCTCGCGCCGGCCTTCCGCCTGCAAAATCGCCGATTGCTTGGCGCCCTCGGCGCGGGTGACGGCTGCCTGCTTTTCGCCATCGGCCTCGGTAATCACGGCGCGGCGCTCGCGCTCGGCCTTCATCTGGCGGGCCATGGCATTGGTGATGTCGGGCGGCGGAACAAGATCCTTGATCTCGATGCGCGTCACCTTCACGCCCCAGGGGCTCGTGGCGTGATCGATCGTGGAAAGCAGCCTGGTATTGATCTGGTCGCGCTGGGAAAGAACCTCGTCCAGATCCATGGAGCCGACGACTGTCCGCAGGTTGGTCTGGGAAAGCTGGGTGATGGCGAAGTTCAGATTGTCTACCCGATAGGCCGCCTGTGCCGCATCCATCACCTGAATGAAAACGATGGCATCGACCCGGACCGAGACATTGTCCTTGGTGATGACATCCTGCTGGGGCACATCCAGCACCTGCTCCATCATGTTCACCTTGCGGCCGACCGTTTCGACAAACGGCGTGAGAAAGGCGATGCCGGGCGCCAGCGTGCGGGTGTAGCGGCCGAACCGCTCGATGGTATATTCGCGCCCCTGCGGCACGATCTTGATGGCGCGGATCAGGATGATCGCCGCCAGGGCGACCAGGACAAGCGCGACGATATGCATGGGGTCTCCGGGGGGGGCGGTATCTCAATCATGGCGCAAATCTAGCGCAACTCTTGCGTCCCGACAAAATCCGCTAAGCTACCGCCCAGGAGGCGACATCATGTCAGGACCCAATCGGAGACTCGCGCTGGGCGCGATGGCGGGCGTAACCGCCCTGGCCGCTTCGGCATCGGCCCAGTCGCGCAAGGGGCTGGACGGCTATGCCGTCAATCTCGACACCTGGTTCAAGCAGGTACCCTTCGAGCAGCGTTTCCCGCTGGCCCGCAAGCTGGGCTTTCGAATCGTCGAATTCTGGTCGGTCGATCGCGGCAACGGCACAAAGGCTTCGCAGATCAGGGCCTGGCTGGACGAGAACGGTCTGGTCGTTACCCAGTTCGCGCCGGTCTGGCCGAACTTTGCCGATCCGGCAAAAATTCCGGACCTGCTGAAAGTCACCGAACAGGCCATTGCCGATGCGGCAGTGCTGAACTGCGCCAAGGTCACCATCACCGGCCATGCACTAATCGATGGCCTGAGCCGGGAGGCGCAGCTCGCCGGCTACACCGCCGGGCTGATGCGCATGGCGCCGCTGCTGGAAAAAGCCGGCGTCACCGGCCTGGTCGAGCCCTTCAACCGGGTCAACCATCTGAACCATCTCATCAACGGGTCGCAGCCGGCGCTTCCGATGGTGCGCAGCGTGAACTCGCCCCGCATCAAGCTGCTCTGGGATTTTTATCACATGCAACTGGAAGACGGGGACCTGATCGAGAAATTCACCGCCGGCATCGACCAGGTCGGCCATGTGCAGATCGGCGATGTGCCCGGCCGTCACCAGCCGGGCACCGGCGAGATCAACCATGCGAACCTGCTCAAGGCCGTGCGTGCCGCGGGCTATCGCGATCCGATAGGTCTGGAATTCATGCCGGCGGACCAGAACGACGCCCGCGCCGTCCAGGACATGCTCGCACTTGGGATCGCGTGAGGGGCGCGGCCTAGAGACGCGGCGCTGAAAATGTGTCGCAGGCCTCGACGCGGCCATCTTTCAGGCCGCGTTCGAACCAGCGCACCCGCTGGGCGCTGGAGCCGTGGGTGAAGCTGTCGGGCACGACATAGCCCCGGCTTTCCTTCTGCAACGTGTCGTCGCCCACAGCGCTGGCCGCCTGAATCGCACCTTCGACATCGCCCGATTGCAGGATCGAGAATTGCTGATTGGCGTGAAAAGCCCAAACCCCGGCATAGCAGTCGGCCTGCAATTCGATCCGCACCGACTGGCTGTCCGCACCGCTCTGGGGTCCGCGCGCGCTGATGACGCCGCCACGATCCATCGTGCCGATAAGATTCTGGATGTGATGGCCATATTCATGGGCGATCACATAGGCACGGGCAAATTCACCGGGCGCGCCGAAGCGCTGGCTCAATTCCTGGAAGAAAGCCAGGTCCAGATAAATGTGCTCGTCGCCGGGGCAATAGAAAGGTCCCGCCGAAGACTGGCCGGTGCCGCAGCCGGTGGGCGTGGCGTCATCATAGGCGGTGAAGACGGCCGGACGAAACCGCTGGCCCTGCTGCTGCATCAGGGGCGTCCAGACATCCTCGGCCGAACCGATGACGCGGCGGGCGAACATGTAATCGGCATCGTCGGCCCGGGGGCCTGCCTCGCGCCGGGGCTGCATCTGTGGCCCCGGCCCGCCCCCGCTGAGCAACTGGGATGGATCGATGCCGAAAAAGAGCGAGATCAGCAGCACCGCGACCAGGCCAAGACCGCCACCGCCGAACACCATGCGCGGCCCGCCGAAACCGCCAAAGCCCCCGCCGCCATAGCTCTCGCCGCGGCGGTCTTCCACATTGTCGGAGGGGCGAAGATCGTCGAGGCGCATGCGGAGACTCTCCCTTCGCTCCCGGAAAAAGAAAAGAGCCCCCGCGGAAAAACGCGGGGGCTCTCTTTTGGTTCAGCCATTGGCTGATGGTTCAGGTCTGGTCGGTGCGCTTGGTGAAGGCACGGCCCTTGTCCGCCGCCGGCGAGTCGCCGCCGGTGCAGATCATCACGCCGTCCTTGAGCTGGTCGATCACATTCTCTTCGTTGCAGGCATTGAGGAACTTGATGCCGGCCGCCTTGGTCGCATCCAGGATGCGCCTGCGCACGGCGACCATGTTGGGCGCCATGTCGCCGCGCCCGCCCGCGGTGGCCGGATTGCCCACCAGATAGAAGCCGTGATCGCCCGGACCCCATTCGGCGAAAGCGATGCCCGGCACCCGCACGGTGGATTCCACATTGGCATCGGCGCGCGGATTTTCGATCTTCACGCCCAGAATGATCTCGCCGTCGGGATTGAGCGGCCAGGGCTCGGCCCGCTGCAGATATTCCTGGGGCGTGAGCCCCCAGATCTTCGACGCATAGCTCTGGCTGCCATTGCCGCGGAAACCCTGGTTCAGGCCCGGCACCACCGGTGCGAAGGGATAGCGCGAAGCCTCGACCATGATCTTGGCCGCCTCGGGGCTTTCGGCGTTGCAGAGCAGGATGCCATGCACGCCCGCCGCCAGCGCCTGCTGGATCATCCAGGCGTTGGCGCGCACCACATCGGCGGTGCCCTGGATCGGCAGGGTCACCACCACCGGCACCGTGGGATGGCCCGTGCGGGTGCCCATTTCCTTCAGCCCGCGCATGAATTCGCGAAGCTGATGGAAATCCAGCGCGCCATGCTCCATCTCATAGGTGATGTAGTCGGCCTTGGTGGCGGCCATGCGCTTGCCGTCTTCATAGCCGGCCGCTTCGAGCTGGGCGTAATAGACAGGCTGGCCCTTCAGCCACAGATCGATGACCCGGTTGATATGCTTGCCGGTGCGGGTGGGCCTGGCCGGCATGGCCGGGAATGTGCCGGGGCCGAAGGCCGGCGCATTGGGCTGAACCTGGGCCGTCGCCGGCAGGCTGGCGGGAACAAAGGCAGCGGCGGCAATCGCCAGCCCCGCCATCAGAATTTTCCTGGTTTTCATGAGCATCTTCCCTCTGGTGAAAATTATGTAACCCCAGTCCAGCACAGGTTGGGGGGCCTGTCTGCACAAGATTGCCTGTCAGGGCTGGGGAAGCGCGCCTGATATACTGCGGCGCAAGAATCGGGTTGTCCCCATGCGCCCACGGCCGTTATTGCTGACCGTCCTGACCCTCGCCGCGCCGCCGGCATTTGGCGCCGATAGCACCGTCCGGCTTTTTGCCCCGGTACCGCAAGCCCCTGTACCCCAGGCCCCTGTACTCCAAGCCACTGTACTCCAGCCCCCTTCCCCATCCCGTCCGGCAGAGATCGTCCGGCTGTTTTCGCCGGTCCCCGTCGCCAGAAGGCCCGATCTTCTGCCCGCACCTGCCATCCGTGGCCCGGTTCGCGAAAGGAACCCTGCCCAGGCATCCGCCACCCAGGACGGGTGGACTGTCGCTCTGCCCTGACGCGCCGGCCGCGCGATCTTGGCTGCCGGTTAACCATCATACGGAATCGCGCGATCCTTTCGGCCCCTGTATCGTTGTGGGACAAACGAGAGGGTGTCCCATGCAAGCCAAACTGCTCGCTGCCATATTGGCCGTCGGACTTCTGCCCTTGGCGGGATGTGGCGCACCCCGCGGTCATCAGACCTCCGGGCCCTATGCTGGTTATGACAGCGATTTCGATGACGGCCATGCCGGCTATGGCCCACACCCGCAGGCCTATTACGGTCAGGCCTATGGCCAGGCTGCCTACGGCGCGCAGGGCAACTATGCTTCCGGCCATTACAGCCAGGGCGCCTATCCGCCCCCGGCCTACCCCAACATGGCCTATCCAGGCTCTTCCTATGCGGGTCCGTCTTACTACGCCCCATCCTGCTGCGGTGCGCCCAGCTACGGCGCACGCGGTTATGGCGCGCCCGGTTATGGCGCTTCTGGCCATAGCTCCGGCTATTCCTCTTCCTATAGCAGCGCGCCGTCGTCACCGCCGCGCTATCCCGCACCGCCGCCGTCTTACTATTCCACCTATTACGGCTGCAGTTGCGGCCGCTGATCAGGGCCAGTTCAGCAGCTTCTGGAGATTTCCGCCCTTGACCTTGGCAAGGTCGGCGGCGGAGTAGCCCTTGAGATGCACATCGGCGATGTGAGGCGTCCCTCCGCTCCAGACGATGCGGTCGGGGCCATATTCCCTGATCAGGCGGCTGGTGAAGGGCAAGATGCTGCGATAGTCCGGCCCGTCATTGGCGATATAGTCCATGCCGGAAATCTTCATATAGACATTGGGCAACTGGGCCATGTCCAGCACATGGGCATATTCGTAGGGCGTGCCCAGCTTGGGCTCGCACATATGGTCGATCAGCACCTTGCAGCCGGGAAAGGCACGGATGGCGGCGGCGGCCTGCTCGGCATAGTTGGGTCCGATATGCAGTTCGATGACCCAGCCCGACTCCACCGCCGCTTTCCACAAGGCGCGCACATAGGGAGCGGCAAAAGAATCCAGATACATTTCCTTGCCGCGATGGGCGTGGAACCGGGTAGCGACCAGGCCCGGTTCGGCCTTGGCCAGGGCCCGCAGCTTCTTCGGAGACTCCGGATTCTTGGGATAGAAAAGCGTTGTGCCCTTGAACTTTCCCGGCGGCGCTCGGTGCAGGCAATCCAGCACCAGCCGGTGATCGTCGCCATAGGGTTCAGGCTGCACCAGGATGGCGCGGTCGATGCCGACGTCCCGCATATGCTTCTGATAGGCGATCAGCGGATCGGCCTGGAAGGCGCCCGGATCGGGCTTGTAAACGGCCTGCGGATGAAACGGGAATTTCGCCGTATTGGCGCTGAACATGTGGCTGTTCCACTCGATCACCGGTGTGTCAGCGGCACGCGCCGGCGCGGACCCAAGACTGCTGACGCCTGCGCCCACCACAAGACTCAAGGCATGTCGGCGATCCATTTCCTCTCCCTTATTTTTCCATGACCCCGGTTCAGGCCCAGTTCAGCAATTTCTGCAAGTTGCCGCCCTTGACCTTGGCAATGTCGGCGGCGGAATAGCCCTTCATATGCACATCGGCGATATGGGGCGAATCCCCGCTCCAGACCATGCGATCGGGTCCGAATTCCTTGATGACACGGCGGGTATAGGGAATGAGGCTCTGATAATCGGGCCCGTCCTGGGGCGCCATATAGCCCAGGCTCGACATCTTCATATAGACGTTGGGATATTTCGCCAGATCCAGCACATCGCCATATTCCCAGATCATGCCGGTCCTGGGATTGCACATATGGTCTATCAGCACCTTGCAGCCGGGAAAGGCGGCGATCGCGGCTCCGGCGTCGCGGGCATAGCTGGGCCCGAGATCAAGTTCGACGACCAAGCCCAGATCGACCGCCTTCTTCCAGAGGGCGCGCACCCCGGGCTCGGCAAAGCTGGTGAAATAGGCGGTATTGCCCCGATGCAGGTGAAAGCGCGTCGAGCAGATGCGCGGCTGCTGCTTCACGAGCGCTTCCAGCCTGGCGGGCGCGTCATCATCATGGGGAAAGAACATGCTGGTGGCCTTGAACTGTTTGGGGCTGGTGCGGGCCAGGCAGTCCAGTACGAGGGTATGGTCGTCGCCATAGGGTTCCGGATGCACGAACAGGGCGCGATCGATTCCGAACTCCTTCAGATGCGCCTGATAGTCCACCAGCGGATCGGCCGACAGCCGCGACACGTCCGGCTTGTAGGTGCCGCGCGGGCTGAAGGGAAAGCGCGCCACATTGGAGCTGAACATGTGCGCGTTCCATTCGATCACCGGCGTGGCCGCGGCGCGCGCCTCGCCCGAAGCCAGTCCCGCCGCGGCAGCGGCCATCAGGCCAAGAAGATTGCGGCGATCCATGCGTCTCCTTTGCCGGCCCCATTGCTTTTGAGCCATTGCAAAGGGATACCATGACGCCCGAACACGGCAAACATGAATAGCCCCACTCCGACCTTGAGCCGGCAGGCCGCCCTGCTGCATCGCAGCGGCAAGTTGCAAGACGCCGAGCGCCTGTATCTTGCGGCGCTCGCGGCGGACGGCCGGGATGTGGCGGCCCTGCATCTTCTGGGCGTCTTGCGCGCCCAGCAGGGCCGGATGGAAGAGGCCTTGCAAAGGATCGAGGCGGCGCTGGCGCTGGCCCCTGACGATGCCGAGATTTTGCTCAATCGTGCCAATGTCCTGAAGGCCATGGACCGTCCGCGGGAGGCCCTGGCCGGTTATGACAAGGCGCTCGCGGCACGGCCGGGCTGGCCGCAGGGCGAGAACAATCGCGGCACGGCCCTGCAGGCCCTGGGACGTTTCGAGGAAGCGCTGGCCGCCTATGATCGGACGCTGGCGGCGCAGCCGGGTCATGTCGAGGCGCTGAACAATCGCGGCAGCGTGCTGGAAGATCTGCAGCGTCCCGCCGAAGCGCTTGCGGCCTATGAACAGGCGCTGCGGCTGGCGCCCAACTTTGCGCCCGCCTTCAACAATCGCGGCAGCGCGCTTCTGACCCTGACCCGTTTTGTCGATGCCCTGTCCTGTTTCGACCGCGCGCTGGCCTTGCAACCCGGCAACGCCAAAGCCCTCAACAATCGCGGCAACGCCCTCTTGGGTCTGGGCCGCTATGAAGAAGCACTCGCGGCCTATGAACAGGCGCTGGCGGCAAGGCCGGACTATCCGGAGGCCCTGAACAATCGCGGCAATGCGCTGCAGCAGCTCAAGCGCCACGAAGAAGCGCTGGCGTCCTTCGAAAAAGCGGACACGCCCAAGGCATTTGCCGGCGCCGCCAGCGCGGCCCTGGATCTGTGCGACTGGGCCCGCACGGAGAAAATCGCCATCGAGATGGAACGGCGCATCCGGGCAGGTGAAGCGATGCCCCCATGGACCGTCCTGGGCTATAGCGAGGACGAGGCTCTGCAGCGCCGCTGCGCCGCCAATGTGATCGCCTCGCGCTTTGCGGTGCTGCCGCCGCCGCTGGCGGCAAAACCATATGCCCATGACCGTATCCGGCTGGCCTATGTCTCGTCCGATGTCGGCCATCATCCGGTTGCGACGCAGGTTGTCGAGCTGATCGAGCAGCATGACCGCGGCCGCTTCGAGGTCATCGGCATAGCCACCAATGCCGATGACGGCAGCGCCCCGCGCCGGCGCCTTGTCGCCGCCTTCGACCGCTTTATCGATGCCCATCAAATGCCGCAGGCGCTGCTCGCCAGACAATTGCGCGAGATGGAAGTGGATATACTGGTGGACCTGACCGGCCACACCCGGGGCGATCATTTCGAACTCCTCAGCCACCGCCCCGCCCCGGTGCAGGTGGAATGGCTGGGCTATGCCGGCACCACCGCCGCGCCCTTTTTGGACTGGCTGATCGCCGACCGGGTTGTGGCGCCCGATCCGGCCAGCTCCACCGAAAAGCTGGCGCTGTTGCCGCACAGCTTCTTTCCCAGCGACACAAGCCGCAAACTGGGCCCCACTCCGTCGCGCCAGGAAGCGGGCCTGCCCGCGGACGGCTTTGTCTTCTGCTGTTTCAACAATAGCTGGAAACTGACCGCGCCGGTCTTCGCGCGCTGGATGTCGCTCTTGGCGCAGATACCCGCCAGCGTGCTGTGGCTGAAACGGACAGGCGAAAAAACCATGGCCAATCTGCGCGCCGCTGCCCAGGCCCAGGGCATCGCGCCGGAGCGGCTGGTCTTTGCCGGGCCGGCGTCTCTGGAGGTGCATCTGGCGCGGCACCGGCTTGCCGATCTGTTCCTGGACACGGCCCCCTATGGCGCCCATGCCACCGCCTGCGATGCGCTATGGGCGGGGCTGCCCGTTCTGACCCGGCGGGGAAGCGCCTATGCCTCGCGTGTCGCGTCCAGCTTCCTGACCACGCTGGGCCTGGGCGAGCTGATCGCCGAAAACTGGGAGGAATACGACGCCATCGCGCTGGCGCTGGCGCGCGATCCGGCCCGGCTGGCGTCTCTGCGGCAGAAACTGGCGGCGGCGCGCGAGCAATCCGCCCTGTTCGATACCCCGCGACTCGCCCGCGATCTCGAAGAGCTCTATCGCCAGATGCTAGCTGCCGCTGCGTAGTTCCGAGCGGATGCGCCCCACGGTCTCGGCCGATACCGCCGGCGCGCGATTGCCCCAATTGTTGCGGACATAGGTCAGGATATCCGCAACCTGGCCGTTGGACAGTTTCCAGGCCAGGCTGGGCATGGCGGGTCCGGTGGGCGCCCGGGCGGTCGCCGCCGCCTTGCCACCCGCCAGCACCATCCGCACGATGGTATCGACGCGCACCTGCCGGATATTGGGATTGCCCGCCAGCGCCGGGAACAGCGCGCTGCCCTTGCCGTTGCGGTCGTGGCAAGCCGCGCAATTGATATCATAGAGCGCGCGTCCGCTCTTCATCTGGGCCTCGATCCCCGTGGCCCCGCCGCCATTGCCGCGACTGGGCGCCAGGTCTTTCAGATAAACCGCGATGGCGCGCAGATCGGCCTCGGTCATGTCGGCGGTCGAATTCTCCACCGCTTCGGCCATCGGACCGGAAGCAATGGAATGGGCATTGCGCCCTGTGCCGAGATATTCGACGATATCGCCGACGCTCCAGCCGCCCAGGCCGGCCTGGGCGTCGCCGGTGAGATCAGGCGCATACCAGCCCTGCAGCGTGGCTCCGGTCAGCGCCGTACCCTTGTCGGCGCCGAACAGATTTTTCGGCGCATGACAGGCGGCGCAATGGCCAGGTCCGTTGACCAGATAGGCGCCGCGGTTCCATTCCGCGCTCTTGCCCGCCATGTCGGCATGAGGAGCGGGCCTGAAGAACAGCATGTTCCAGCCGCGCATGCCGAAGCGCAGGTTGAAGGGAAAGCGCAGCTGATTGACATCGATCTGACGCCGCACCGGCTTGACCGTCTTGAGATAGGCGAACATCGCGTCCACATCGCGGTCGGGCATGCGGGCATAGGCCGGATAGGGCATGGCGGGATAGAGCAGCTTGCCGCCCGGCGCGACGCCGGCCTTCATCGCCTGGCGGAATTCCTCCGCGCTGTAATTGCCGATTCCGGTGTCCTTGTCCGGCGTGATGTTGGGCGTCACCAGCTTGCCGAATGGAGTCGCCAGAGCGACACCGCCCGCCAGGTCCTTGCCGTGGCAACCACGGCAGTCACCCAGCACCACCTGATATTTTCCGGCATCGCTGTCGGCGGCGAAAGCGGCCCGCGGGAGCACGGCTATAGCCGCGGCCAGGAAAAGCTTTCTCATGTTCATGTCGGCACCAGCGCGCCAGGGGATTTTATATATTTTCCGGTAATTGCCTCGGCCGCCCAATAGGCGAGCGCCCCCACCGTGCCGGTGGGGTTCATGCCGGCATTGTGGGCAAAAGCGCTCGCTCCCACCACGAACACGTTGGAGACATCCCAGCTCTGCAGATATTTGTTCACCGCGCTGGTGGTGGGATCCAGGCCCATGATCGCGCCGCCGGTATTGTGCGTGGATTGATAGGGCACCGAGTCCCATCCCTTTTTCAGCCGCCCCACCCCGGCATATTTGGCGCCGAAGGGCTTGACCATCTTTTCGAGCTGGTCGGACAGATAATGGGACATGGCGACATCATTGTCGGGGAAATCGAAGGTGATGCGCAGCAAGGGCCGGCCATGCCGGTCCTTGTAGGTGGGATCTAGGTCCAGATAATTCTCCCGCACCGGATAGGACGAGCCCTGGGAGCCGAAGCCCATGGCGTTGTTATAGCCGTCCTTGGTCGCCTGTTTCCATTTGGCGCCCCAGCGCGGGCTTCCGGGCGCGGTGGGCCGGTTGGAGATGGGCCGCCCGTTGCTGACGGTGCAGCTGATGCCCGCGCCGCC
>CAYFKU010000023.1:18183-35585 GCA_964343955.1 uncultured Rhizobium sp.
AGCTTGGAATGATCGAAGGCGTCGCCCTGGAAATCATTGACGCTCATGCCCAGCGAGCCGGCGCCGATGAAGGGGTTGAAATGCTTGTCCTCAAACAGAAGCCGCGCCCCGGCGCTGGTCTGATAGCAATAGTTGCGACCCACCGTACCCTTGGCGGTCACCGGATCATACTGGGTGCCGATCTTGGACAAGAGCATCATGCGGACATTCATCAAGCCATAACCGCACAGGATCACCAGGTCGCCCGGCTGCTCGAACTCCACCCCGTTGCTGTCCAGGAAGGTGACGCTTCTGGCCATCTTGCCGTCCGGCGTCAGATTGACCTTCAGCACCTCGCATTCGGTGCGGGCCTCGAAATTGGGCCGCTTCATCAGCACCGGCAATATGGTCGTCTGCGCGCTGGCCTTGGAATAGTTGCCGCAGCCGAAGCGCTCGCAGAAACCGCAATAGGTGCATTCGCCCATCCGCACCCCCAGCGGATTGACATAGGCGCGCGACAGGTTTGACGACGGCAGCGGAAAGGGATGCAGGCCCAGTTCTGTCATTTTTTCCGCGAACAGGGTCGAGGCATAGGGCATGCGCATCGGCGGATTGGGATATTCGCGCGACCGCAGGGAATCGAACGGATCGCCGCCGGCCTGGGGCTGGCCCTTGATGTTGCCCGCCTTGCCCGAAACGCCGCAGAGATATTCGAACTTGTCGAAGCAGGGTTCGATCTCGGCCCAGCTCGGACCCCAGTCCTGCAGCATCAGATTCTTGAGCTTGGCGGCGCCATAACGTTCGGTGATGTGGCTCTTGATGCGGAAGTCATATTCCCAGAAGCGCCAGGTATGGCCGTTCCAGTGCACGCCCGCGCCGCCCACGCCATGCCCCGGCAGGAAGCTGCCATAGTCGCGCATCGGCATCGCGGTTTGCGACATGCTGTTGCGCATGGTCATGGCTTCCAGCGCCGGCGGCAGGAAGAGATCCTTGCGGATGGCGTAGCGCAGCTCGTCCTGCATATAGCCGATGTTGAAATCCGTGGCAGTGTCGCGCCAGGGCCCGCGCTCGATCGCCACCACATTCAGGCCGGCGGCGGTGAGCTGTTCGGCCAGGATGGCGCCTGTCCAGCCCAGGCCCATGATCACCGCATCTTTCTTGGGAAGCACACGCGCCATGATCAGGCCTCCTGTCCATAAATGGAGACCGGTCCCCTGGGATAGGGCACGTTATGCTTGTCGATATGATCGCGGTAATCGTAACGCGCACCGGGAAAGCCGATCATCTTCCAGCCGGCCATGCCCTTGTTGCCGCCATAGAGCGGATCGGCGAAAAAGCCTTCCATCGTGTTCTGCAGAACCAGTTCGAAGAATTCCTTGGTGGAGAAACCCGGCTTCAGCTTCAGCGTGATGGTGCGCTCATCCAATCCGGTGAGCACCTCGTCCTGCTGGGCCGGCGTGAGCGCCGCGAAACTCTTCTTGTAGGTGGCGTTGGTATATTCGTTCAGCGCATGGAGCCCCAGGCGATAGCGTCCGGCCGGCGTCAGATCTCCCTGATAGCCCTGGGTGGGCAGGCCCTTGGCGAAGGGCGGCCTGGTATAGAGCCGGCTCGCCTTGCCGAAGGATCCGGCCAGTTGCCGGTCGATGAAAATGGCGCAGCCGCAATCCTTGCCGCCCGGTGACAGATGATCGGCGGGGATCAGCCGGTCCACGATGGCCTCCACGGTGGCCGCCTCTCCGGGCGTGAAATAATACCAGCCCAGAGGGTTCACCGGCTTGGGCGGATCAGCGGCGAAAGGCGACCAGGGAACCAGACCCGACAGGCTGGCGCCTTCGGCGGTGGCGGCCAGAATGGGAACCGCCGCTACGGATGCGAGCAACCGGCGGCGGCTCAAATGGCGCGCTTCAAACATTGTCTTCCCCCGCCCTGAACCTTGCCGGCGATTCTGTTCTTATTCCCGGCGATCCTATGCGCGAGTTCCTGCCCTTTCAAATTGCCGCTTTGCATCTGCAAAATGAGAGGCGCGGCCTCCCGTCCAATTGCGGGGAAACCTTTGGAACTGCGGCCATTTCCTGGAACGGGTCCTGTGCGCGTGGGTTTTATCCATGCTGGGGAAAACCATCAGGAGGACTTCTCATGTGACAAACCATCAAAGCGGCATGTCGGGCCAGCAGGGCCAGCAGCAGAAGCGGCAGGACCAGCCCCAGTCGGGTCAGCAATCCGGCCAGCAGCAGCGTCAGCAGGAAAGCCAGTCCGGCCAGCAGGACAAGAGCCAGCAGAATATAAGCGGCCAAGGCAGTCATCAGGACAGCCAGCAGGGCAAGCAGCAGCGCTAGGTATCGATGCGGTCAAAGGGTCCGGGAAACCGGACCCTTTTTCATACGCGATTGTATTTTCAGAATCGAAAGACCAATGTCGGGGCATGACGCCGAGCCGCCTGCAGATCGATCTTGCCCGCCGCATCGTGATGCATTTGCGGGACGAGAAGGCCGCGCCCGGCCGCCCCCTGATCGAGCTGGATTTATGCGCCGCCTTTCATGTGTCGCGGACACCCGTGCGCGGCGCGCTCAAACTGCTGGAGCGCAAGGGAGTGGTGAAGGCGCGCCAGGGCCGCGGCTATGTGCTGGCGAAATTGCCGCCTGAAGAGGGGGCGCTGGAAACCTCTGAAGAGAATGCACAGAACCGCCTCTTCCAGCAGCTTGCGGAGGCGCGCGGCAAGGATGCCCTGCCGGACCATTTTACCCAGCAGCAACTGACACGCCGCTTCGATGCGCGACTGTCCACGGTGCTTTCGGTGCTGCGCGATCTGGCCGAACTGGGTCTGATCGAAAGGCGGCCAGGCAATGGCTGGGCCTTCACCGCCGATCCGGCCCGCGCCTTGAGCGAGAGCTATGCCTTTCGCCGGGCGCTGGAGCCGCAGATGCTGTTGCAGCCGGGCTTCCTGCTGGACCGGGCCTGGGCGGAAAAGACCCGCGCCGAATATCGGTTGCTGCGCGGCCGGCCCTGGCGCGCCGGCGATGGGGCGCGCTTCCATGCCATCAATGCCGATTTTCATCAGCAGTTGGCGCGCGCTTGCGGCAACCGCATCATGCTCAAGGCCGTGGAGCGGCAGAACCAGTTGCGGGACTTCCTGATCGGGCAGTGGGAATATCCCAGGGACCAGGTCTATGCTGCGATCGAAGATCATCTGGAAATCCTGGCGGCGCTGGAAGCCGGCTATGCCGACAAGGCAGCGGCCCTCATGCTGCACCACCTGACACAGAGCGCGTCACAGCCGCACGAAGCGGGCAACCCGGCCTAGTAGATGTCCCTGCGGTAGAGACCGTTCTGGGTCATCTGCTCAAGCGTCTCTTCGCCAAGGATCGCGATCAGCGCCTGCTGCACGCCCGCCGCCATGTCCAGCCCGCCGCAAACCAGAATCGAGGCGCCGCGCCCGATCCATGCCGCGATATCAGGCCCCTGCTCGGCCACCAGGTGCTGGACGTAACGCCTTTTCTCCTGGTCGCGCGAAAAGACCAGATCGGTTCGCGCCAGTGTGCCGTCAGCCGCAAAGCGCGCCAGATCGTCGGCATAATAGAGATCGCTGGCGCGGCTGCGTTCGCCGAACAGAAGCCAGCCGGAGCCCAGCCTGTTCTTCTGCCGGTGCAGAAGATGCGCGCGCAGGCCGGCAATCCCGGTGCCGGCGCCGATCAGGATCTGCGGACCCTCCCTGTTGTCGGCCAGTCCGGGCGGCTGGAAATTGGGATTCGGCCGCAGCCGCAGCTTGATGATGCCGCCAAGCCGGGCATCGCGCGTCAGCCAGCCGGAGCCCAGCCCCAGGCTGCCGTCATCCTTGACCGCCTTGCGCACCAGCAGCTCCATGCGGCCGCAGTCCGGCAGGGAGGCGATGGAATATTCGCGCAGAGCGAAATTCTCCAGACGCTCGACCAGCCAGTCCAGTGAGATGCCCTCTATTTCATGGGGCTGCGGAAAGCGCGAATGGGCGATGATGTCACGCAGAAAGGTCCAATGACCGCGCCAGCGGAAGCTGAGATCGCCGTTGAAATCGTGCCGCTTCAAGAAATCTTCCACCGCCACGTCGCTGTTGCGCGGCCAGATCTCGGCGATATCGCCCGCGGTCCAGTGCAGTTGCCCGGGATCCTTCGGCGTCAGGCCGATGTGCCACGCCTCACCGCCCGGACTGCCGGGATTGAGCAGGCGCCGCTCGGTCAAAATCCAGTACTGCGGCGGACCCGGCATCAATTGTTCGACACGCGTTTTGGCGCCAAGCTGGGTAAGATTATCGCACCACCGGGTCATGGCTTCGGTATCGTCATCGCCATCGACACAGACGATATCGAACAGCCGCCGCCCCCTGCCCGCCGCCAGCCAGCGGTCCAGGCTTTTGCCGAAGCCGCAAAAGGTGGCGTCATACTTGCGGTCGCCCAATGCCAGTACCGCGAAGTCCAAACCCTTCAGTGCCGGCGGTTGCGCCATCTGCTTTTTCACAAAGGCGCGCGCGGAATCCGGCGCCTCGCCGGCGCCATAGGTGCTGGTGATGGCCAAAAGCGTCCCGGCCTCGGCCAGGTCACCAACGGACAGGCTGCCCAATGGAGCTACCCGGACAAAGCCGGCGCCCGCCAGGGCATTGGCGGACAGCCAGGCAATCCGCTCTGCCGCCCCGGTCTGGCTGGCAAATGCCACCAAAATCTTGCCGCCCGCTTTCGGCTTGGGTCTGAACAGGGAACTTAAACGCATGGGCGGCCCGTAACATGGGCGCCGGGCGCAAGGCAAACGCTGCGCTAGCCGTTGATGGTGGCGAGCACGCCGCTTTCGGTGAGGATCTGCGGCAAGACCACGGGCTTTGCGGCGCCCGGCGCATAGTAGAGATAGAGCGGCACGCCGGAGCGTCCGTTTTCCTTCAGCAGCGCCGTGATCTCCGGGTTCTGGTTGGTCCAGTCGGCCACCAGATAGGCGACATTTTTGGCGGCGAAGGCGCTTTTGACATTGTCGCGCGACAGCACCGCGTCTTCATTGACCAGGCAGGTGATGCACCAGGCCGCCGTGGCATCGACGAACACCGCGCGATTGGCAGCGCGCAGGGATGCGAGCTTCGCGGCGGTATAGGGTTCGCCCAGCTTGCTGGCCTGCGCCGCCGGCGCGGAGGCTTGCGCGCCGCCAAGCCGGCTGACGCCATAAAGCCCGGCGCCCAGGATCAGCAGTGCCGCAACAAGCCCGGCAGTGCGCCGGCGCGTGTCGCGCGTCACGCCCCAGAGCCACAGCGCCAAAGCCAGAGCGATACCGGCTGCCAGCACGATGGCGACACCGTTGGGACCGGTCTGCTGTGCCAGAACCCAGACCAGCCAGACCGCAGCCCCATACATGGGGAAGGCCAGGAACTGCTTGAAGGTCAGCATCCAAAGCCCAGGCTTGGGGATGAAGGCCAGCCCGCGCGGCCACAGGCCCAGAAGCAAGAATGGCGAGGCAAAGCCAAGGCCCAGGGTGACAAAGACCGTCAGCGCCAGCACCGTCGGTAGAGCCAGCGCCGCCCCCAGGGCCGCTGCCATGAAAGGCGCGGTGCAGGGCGCGGCCACCGCCACTGCCAGCACGCCCGTAAAGAAAGCCCCCAGATTGCCGCCGCGCGATGCCAGCCCCTCGCCTGCCGTGATGGAGCCGATCTCGAACAGGCCGGACAGATTGAGGCCCACGGCAAAGACCAGAAGCGCAAAGCCCGCGACCGCGATGGGCGACTGAAGTTGAAAGCCCCAGCCGACGCTTTCGCCACCGGCCCGAAGCAGCAAGACCGACAGACCCAGCATGGCAAAAGACAGAACGGCGCCCGCGGCATAGGCGAAGCTTTCGCTCTTGCCTTTGGCGCCATGATTGGCCAGCGCCAGCGCCTTCATCGCCAGGATAGGCAGCACGCAGGGCATGACATTCAGGATCAGGCCGCCCAGAAAGGCGAAAGCCAATGCCAGCCACAGAGATAGATCGCCGCTGCCCGCCGAGGAGAAATCCGCCGGGGGAACCGGGCCCGGCGTGGCCGAAACCTCCAGCGCCTGGGTCGAGCCGTCGGTGCCGGTCAGCACCAGAAGACCTTCCAATGTACCCTTGGCCTTGGGGCCCGGCGTCAGGCGCAGCACCAAACCGTCCGGGGCATATCCGACCAGTTGCGGCGCCGGATTCTTGATGAGGCCGCTGGTGGCGGGAAAGAAATCGGCGGTGGCGGGATGGCGCGTCGCCAGCGACGGCGCCGCGACATGCATGTCCAGATGCGCACCACTCAGGGAATAAGTGACCATCCAGGGCGAAGCGATCGGCAGCAGGGCGCGCGCCGCGGCAAACTGTTTGGCCACCGCCGGATCGCGGCCGCCGGGACCGACCGTCAGGTTCAGGGTCAGGGTGGCGTCTTCAGGGATGCAGATGTTCTTGCAGACCAGCCAACTTGCCTTGGCCTTGATGGTGACAGGACCGGGCGGCGCATCGGCCGGCGCGGTCAGAGGAATCAGCAGCCAGGGCGTGCCCTCATAGCCATAATCCATCAGCGGCCCGACCGGCAGCCGCTTGGGCAGCGGCCACTGGATCGCGCCGGCCTTCCAGCCGGCCGGCAGCGTCCATTCGATCTCGGTTGGCGCGCCGGCATCGCCGGGGTTTTTCCAATAGGTATGCCATTCGGGCGCGATCTTCTCTTCCAGCGCCATTGTCACGGTGCCGCCGGGGGCAACTACGGTATCTTCGGAAACCAGCCGGGCCGCTACCTTGGGGCCGGTTTCAGGCTGGGCCAGAGCCGGAACGGCCAGAAGCAGGGCGAGAAGAAATACGAGACGTTTCATAGCCCTGCCCTCATACCCCCTTGCCGTGCTATTCGCCAGCCACGGCAAAAGGTTACGGCGCATCATGCGGATTACAGGCGGCACATATCGGGGACGGCAACTGGCGGCGCCCCGCGATCAGCGGGTCCGCCCCACCTCCAACCGCACCCGCCAGGCCATCTTCAACATGCTGCGGCACAAGGATTTTGGCATCGGCTTTGCGCTGGAAGGGGCGCGGGTTCTGGACCTGTTCGCCGGCACCGGGGCGCTGGGGATCGAGGCGCTCAGCCAGGGCGCCCGCTGGTGCCTGTTGGTCGATGACAGCGCCGAGAGCCGGGCGATCCAGCGGGAGAATGTCGAGGCCCTGGGCCTGACCGGCGTCACCCGCATCTGGCGGCGCGACGCCACAGACCTGGGGCCGATCGGGCCGTCGGCCG
The DNA here is from genome assembly GCA_964343955.1 of uncultured Rhizobium sp. Lineage (GTDB taxonomy): Bacteria > Pseudomonadota > Alphaproteobacteria > Micropepsales > Micropepsaceae > Rhizomicrobium. Next base: position 25,391 of record CAYFKU010000023.1, read on the forward strand.
GCGGGCCGTTCGAACTGGTGTTCCTCGATCCGCCCTATCGCAAGGAGATGATCCCCAAGGCGCTGGCCAGTTTGAGAGCAGGCGGCTGGCTGGCAGACAAGGCGCTGCTGATGGCCGAGACCGACGCGAACGAACCGCTGGACGCGCCGGGTTACACCTTGCTGGACGAACGCGACTATGGCGAGACGCGGGTGCGGTTTCTGACTCCCACACCCTGACATCTCCATGGTCCGCCATCAGGCGGCCATCCAGCGCCTTATCGCCTTCCGAACAGTTTCTCGATATCCGCGAGCTTCAGCTCGACATAGGTCGGCCGCCCGTGATTGCACTGGCCCGAATGGGGCGTCGCCTCCATCTCCCGCAACAGGGCATTCATTTCCTCAGACGAAAGACGCCGCCCCGCCCGCACGCTCATGTGACAGGCAAGTGTTCCCGATACCTCTTCCAGCCGCTCCTTGAGCGACAGGGCATTGCCGGTTTCGGCAATCTCGTCCGCCAAATCGCGCATCAGGCCCTTCACATCCAGCTTGCCCAACATGGCGGGCACTTCGCGCACCACCAGGGCATCGGGGCCGAATTCCTCGATCACCAGGCCCAGCTCGGACAATTCGCCCGCACGCCCCATCACCCGCGTCACTTCGGCGGGGTCCAGGTCCACCACTTCGGGGATCAGCAGCGGCTGGCGCTTGACGCCGCCATTGCCCAAAGCCTTCTTCATCCGCTCATAGACAAGCCGCTCATGGGCGGCGTGCTGATCGACAATGACGATGCCACTGGCGGTCTGGGCGACAATATAGGTTTCGTGGAGCTGCGCCCGCGCCACCCCAAGCTGATAGTCGGGCGTGTCCTGCGGCACCGGCTGTGCATCCATCCGCACCGACGGTTCGGCCTCGAACATCACGGGCGCCGCCTCGCGCAGGCCCGGCATGGCGGTGGCATAGGGCCGGGGGGCATAGGATTGCTGGTACGGCGCCTGGCGCTGGAAGGCGGCGGCGCTTTCCAGCACATCCAAAGCGGTGGATGCGACGGTGGTCGAGGCGCGGTGGCCCGCTTCCGCCAGGGCATGTTTCAGCGCACCGACTATGAGCCCCCGCACCAGCCCGGAATCGCGGAATCGCACCTCGGTCTTGGCGGGATGGACATTCACATCGACAAAAGCCGGATCGCAATCCAGGAACAGCGCCAGCGCCGGATGCCGGTCCTTGGGCAGGAAATCGGCATAGGCGCCGCGCACCGCGCCGACCAGAAGCTTGTCGCGCACCGGGCGGCCATTGACGAACAGGAACTGCATGGCGGCATTGGCGCGGTTATAGGTGGGCAGGCCCGCATAGCCCGACAGCGAAACGCCCTCGCGCACCGCTTCCACCCGCACGGCATTGTCGCCGAAGTCCCGGCCCATGATGCGGGCCAGGCGCGGCAGCCGTCCGTCCATCAGATCGGGCTCCGCTTCCAGGTCCAGGCTCTTTCTGCCATCCATCACAAGCGAAAAAGCGATGTCGGGCCGCGCCATGGTCAGGCGCTTGACCATATCGACAATGGCCAGTTCTTCCGAGCGGGCCGATTTCAGGAATTTCAGCCGCGCCGGCGTCGCATAGAACAGCTCGCGCACCTCGGCGCGGGTGCCATGTTGGCCCGATGCCAGGAAGGCGGCGGGGCGCGGGCCTTCCAGCCTGCCGCCATCCACCTTGATCTCGGCTGGTTCGCTGTCCCGCATCCGGCTGGCGATGGTGAGACGGGCCACCGCGCCGATCGAGGGCAGCGCCTCGCCGCGAAAGCCCATGGTGACGATATGCGAAAGATCGTCCTCGCCGTTCGCAATGGGCAATTTGGATGTGGCATGACGCTCGATGGCCAGCTTCAGGTCGGCCGCGCTCATGCCGATGCCGTCATCCTCCACCACCAGCAGGTCGGCGCCGCCGCCGCTGACCGCGATGGCGATGCGGGTGGCGCCCGCATCCATGGCATTTTCCACCAGCTCCTTCACCGCCGCGGCCGGGCGCTCCACCACTTCGCCGGCTGCGATGCGGTTGACGGTGCCTTCGGAGAGACGGCGGATCGGCAATCAGCCCTCCGCCAGATATTGTCTAGCCAGGACCTTGCCCTCTTCCACACCGGGCTGATCGAACGGGTCCACGCCCATCAGCCGGCCCATGATGATGGTCTCCAGCATGAAGTGCATCATCAGCGCGCCCAGATGGAATTCATCCACCCTGGACAGATGGATCTGCCGCACCGGGCGGCCATTCTTGAACAGGGTCTGGGCCGTGGCGCGACATTCGGCATCCACCAGATCGCCCATCCTGCGGCCCGCAAGATATTTCAGGCCCAGCTTGTTGGCGCGGGCGCCCGGTGCGGCCAGGCCTTTGCCCCTGGTGTCCACCGCCACCAGCGTAAAGAGCGCATTGCCGGGTCCGTCGCGGAAAAGCTGCAACTGGCTGTGCTGATCCACCGGCCCCAGAACCGACACCGGCGTGGAGCCCTTGCCATCCTTGCCCAGGCTCTCGGCCCAGAGCTGACGCCACCAACCGCCGAAGACGGCCAGATCGTCGGTGTAAGGCCACAGCACGGTGGTTGCCAGCCTGTCCTTTTCCGCCAGCGCCTGGTGCAGCGCCGCGCCCACCGCGGCGGGCGCATCGGCGGGCGAAGCAGCGTCCAGCACCTGATCCAATGCAACCTGGGCACCGGCCCGCAACTGCTTGAAATTCAATCCCATGCAGAGGCTCGGCAAGGCGCCGACCATGGTCAGCACCGAATAGCGCCCCCCAACACCGGTGGGATGATCCAGCTTCACCGCGCCGATGCTGTCGGCAAAGTCCGCCAGGGCGCTTTGATGCGGCTCTGTGATGATGGTGAAGTGCTTCTTGAGCGACTTGACGCCAAGCTTCTCCAGCGCATCGGCGGCGGTCAGCACCTGCATCAGGGTTTCGGCCGTGCCGCCCGATTTCGAAATGGCGATGAAGTGCGTCTTCTTCAGATCGAAGCGCTTGAGCGCCCTGGCCCAGGCGAAGGGATCGGGATTGTCGTGAAACTCCACGAAGGGCTTGCTTACCTTGCGCAGCGCCGTCAGCGCCTGACCGCCCAGGCTGGAGCCGCCGATCCCCAGGACCGCGATGGTGGCAAAGCCTTTCAGCGCCGCGGCCTGCTTGGCCGCCGCCTTCACATCGTCTGTGCGCGACGGAATTCCCAGAAGCTCAAGCCCACCGGTGCGCTTCTGCTCCCGCAGCCAGTCCAGCGCCGCGGCACTTCTGGCCAGCGCGGCATCATAACCGGCGCGCGGCACAGCGCCCTTGCCGGAAAGCGCGAGATCCAGATCGACGGAGAATGGTTTGGCCATGGTTCGACTCTATCAGAGGGGTTTCGGATAGCGCCCCCAAGCCGCCCCGCCGTCAACAACCTTTATGGCGTGGCGGGCGGGACGGGGCCCGGCGGTGGGCGCGGCCCCTGCGGCGCGCGGCCGTCGGCGGGGCTGCCGCCGATCACCACCGTCAGACGGGCGGGATCGAACAGGCGCTTGCCCACCCGCTTGACGTCTTCCAGGGTCACGGCCTGGATCATGGCATTGCGGCGGGTGACATAGCCGATATCCAGATTCTGGCGCAGGAAGGTGCCGAGCTGCGAGGCCGTGCCGCTATTGGAGGCAAATGCCAGCGGGAAGGAACCGGTCAGATAGGTCTTGGCGTCGTTCAGTTCGGCCTGGGTCGGACCTTCGGCAGCGAATTTCGCCATCGTGTCCCTGACCACCTGCACGGTCTGGCGTATGGCATTGGCGCGGGTCGCCACCGATCCCTGCATCACACTGGCCTTGTTGTAGGTACTGAGTCCGGTGGAGATGCCATAGGTGAGCCCGCGCTTGACCCGCACCTCTTCCATCAGCCGCGAGGAAAATCCGCCGCCGCCCAGAATGTAATTGGCGACATAGCCGGGAATGAAATCCGGATCGTGCCGCATGATGCCCGGCAGGCCGAATACGGCGGTGGGCTGAGGCACATCCAGCGGCACGACATGCACGCCTGGCGTGCCAAGCCGGCCGATATTGGGCACCGACGGGGGCACGGCGCCGGAGACAGGCTGGAAGGTCTGGCCCAGAAGCTTGACCAGGGCGGGCGCCGTGATGTCGCCGGCAACCGCCACCTTGAGACCATATTTGCTCCAGTGACTTTTGGCGAAGGCGCGCAGGTCGCCGGCGGTGATGGTGCTGATGGTCCCGATCTCGCCGGTGATGGGATGGGCATAAGGATGATTGTTGAAGAAGGCGCGGACAAAGGCGCGGGAGGCGAGCGACGACGGCTGGACCTGATCCTGTTCCAGGGACTGGATGATCTGGGTGCGCACCCGCGACAGAGGCTCGGCGTCGAAGCGCGGGCGGGTCAGCGCCAGTTGCAGAAGGCGCATCGCCTCGGGCGCATTCTCCTTCAGGGTGGAGATGGAGATCACCAGATAGTCGCGCTCGGCCCGGGCGTGGAAGGAAATGGCCTTGTTGGCCAGCGCCTCGTGAAAGGCCTTGGAATCCAGGTCGCCGGCGCCTTCGTCCATCATGGCGCCGGCAAAGGCGGCCAGGCCCGCCTTGCCGGAGGGGTCATAGGCGGCGCCCGCGGGCAGCGAGATGTTGAAGGCGATGATCGGAACGGTGTGATCTTCCGCGAACCAGACCTCGGCATGCTTGCCCAGATCGATATTCTTGATATCCGCCGCATGGGCCGGGGCCGCGAGCGCGGCGGCGCACAGGATCAGCAGCGCAAGAACGCGTTTCACTTCTTGCCCCCAGGGATCAGATAGGCCGTGACCGCCTGGCGCCGGCTCAGCGACTGGGCCGCCTTGCGCACGGCTTCGGCATTCACGGCGCGGATGCGGGCCGGCCATTCATTCACATCGTCCACCGTCAGGCCGATGGTCAGCGCCTGGCCATAGGCGGATGCCAGAGCGAACTGGCTGTCGCGGCGATAGGTGACGGATGCGATGAGCTGGGTCTTGGCGCGGGCAACATCATTGTCGCGGGGCAGCGCCAGGGTACCGACCTGAAGCACCTGATCGACGGCCTTTTCGATCTGCTCCAGGGTGACGCCGGGACGCGGCACGGCATAAACCGAGAATTCCGCGGTATCGCGGACATAGCCGTCATAGCTTGTGCCGACATCGGTCGCGAGTTTCTTCTGCTCCACCAGCACGCGATAAAGGACCGAAGTCTGATCGCCGCCCAGCAACTGGGCATAGACTTCCAGGCCCTCGGCCTGGCCGGGCTTGCCCTGGCTATAGGATGGCACGCGATAGAGCCGGCTGAAGACTGGAACCTTGGCGTCGTTGCGCGTGATGGTCATCCGCGTCTCGGCCATGCGCGGCGGCTCGGCGGATTCGGCGCGCGGCGCCAGGGGACGCGACGGCACCTTGCCATAGGCATCCTGCGCCATCTTGCGCACCTCATCGGGCGTAACATCGCCGGCGATCACCAGGATCGCGTTGTTGGGCGCATAATGGTGATCGTAGAATTCCTGGGCGGAGACGCGGTCGATGCGGCGCAGCTCCTCGGCCCAGCCGATCACCGGCCGGCCATAGGGATGCGACAGGTGCAGCGCCGCATGCATCTGTTCGCCCATCAGCGACTGGGGTTCATTGTCAACCCGCATGCGCCTCTCCTCGAGAACCACATCGCGTTCGGGAAGCAAATGGGCGTCGGACAGATCGAGATTCTGGAGGCGGTCCGCCTCCAGCTTCATGGCCAGCGGCAGCCGGTCCTTGGCGATCTGCTCATAGAAGGCGGTATAGTCGTGATCGGTGAAGGCATTGGTCTCGCCGCCATTCTTGGCGATGATCAGGGAGAAGGCGTCGTCCGGATTGGCCTTGGTGCCCCGGAACATCATGTGCTCGAAGAAATGCGCGAGGCCGGAAATGCCGGGCGGATCGTCCACCGCACCCACCCGGAACCAGAGCATCTGGGTGACGACCGGGGCGCGGTGATCGGGTATCACCAGCACCTGCATGCCATTTGCCAGCGCGAACTGGAAGGTGTTGTTCCCCGCCTGGCGGGGATTGACCGGCGCCGGCTGGCTGAGCTTGGCGCGATTGGCGTCATCGGGCGCAGCCGCCGCCCACCCCGCGACCATGACGGACGCGGCGGTCAGAAGAAATGCTCCGGCGAGCGCGGCGCGTCTAGAACCAGTCAAACCAGCCGCCGCTATCTTTCTTGGGGGCCGGGGCGCTGCCCTTGCGGCCCTTGTTCACTTCGGCATCGGCATTGACGGGCCGACCGGTATCGGGCGTCGCGCGCGTGCTCAGAAGCCGGTCGGTGAAGCTGCGATCGGAATTCTGCACGGTGGCGCGCTGATCGGCATTCAGCCGGGCGCGAATGCCGGGATCGGCCCGCTGCACCCTGGCATTGGCCAGCAGCATCCGCTCGCCATTGGAAAAGTTGCCCTTCATCTGGGCCGCCACGGTCTGCGGATCGGTATTCTGGAACAGGGCAAGCTCGGCATTGCTGGAGGGATCCAGCGTATTGGCCGGCGGGGCGCCGGGCAGCGGCGGACGCAGATTGAAGTTGGGTGGAATGACCAGCGGCGCCTTGGTGGTCACCGCGAACTCGTCCGGCGATTTCTTGTTGAGGCCGGCGGCGCGCCGCATGGTGTCGCATCCGGACAGCGCCGTGGCGGACAGGCTCAATGCCAGCAGCATCGCCACAGAGCTGGAAAGTCTTGTCACTTCAAACCTCATGGGCCCTGTTTCCTCGATTCCAGATCCCCGGATTGCAGATCCTGGGGGGGCTGGTCGTCAAGCGACGGCTGGGGCTGGAGCACATCGTAAAGGATGACCATGGCGCCCAGGGTGATCGCCAAGTCGGCAATATTGAAGACATACCAGTCATAGCCGAAGCCGTAAAAGTGGAAAAAATCCGCGACCTTGCCATAGACCAGCCGGTCCACCAGGTTGTTGCCCAGCGCGCCCCCGATGATCATGCCATAGCCGATGGCCAGGGCACGGGTGGAAGAACGCCACAAAAGCCAGCTCAGCACGCCGATGGCGATCACCGACATGGCGATCAGGGCCCAGGTTCCCAGCCGCCCGGAGGCCGGGAACAGGCCATAGGAAATGCCGGGGTTCCATACCATCACCAGGTTAAAAAAAGGCAAGACCGGGATGCTTTCACCCGGCGGCATCTGCTTGAAGCCTGCCCCATAAAGCAGGAACAGCTTGGAGCCCTGATCGGCGATCAGGGCCAGGGCGGCAGTGATAAAGCCCACCTCACGCGGCAGCAGCTTCATTCGGGACCTTGCCCGGCAACGGCATCGGTACAGCGATTGCAGAGATGGGTCGGCGCCTTCACTTCTTCCAGCACGCGCCAACAGCGGGCGCATTTTTCGCCGGACGCCTTGGCAAAGCGTGCGCCGGCGCCCTTGATGTCCGCGATGGTGTAAAGCCCTTCAAGGCTGCCGCCGGTCTCCACGGCGGCAGCCGATGTGATGGCGATCTCGGCCAGATCGACGGACTCGAACAGGGCCTTGTCTGCCGCATCGGCAACCACCAGCACGGGAGCGGCTTCCAGACTGGAGCCGATGCTCTTGTCGGCGCGGGCCAGTTCCAGCGCACCGGTGATTACCCGGCGCAGATCGCGGATGCGCGACCATTTCTTGATCAGATCCGGATCGGCCCATTCGGCGGGCACGGGGAAAAAATCCTGCAGATGCACGCTGTCATCCATGCCGAAGCGCGTGGTCCAGGCTTCTTCCATGGTGAAGCAGAGGATCGGCGCGAACCAGGTGGCGATGCGACGGAAGATTTCGTCCGTGACGGTGCGCACGCTGCGCCGCCTCGCCGATCCGGCGGCATCGCAATAAAGCGCATCCTTGCGAATGTCGAAATAAAAGGCCGACAGATCGTTGGTGCAGAAGTTGAAAAGAGTGGAATTGACCAATCCGAAGTCGAAATTCTCATAGGCCTTGCGGACCACCGCATCCAGTTCCGCCAGGCGGGCCAGCATGAAGCGCTCCAGCTCCGGCATCCGGTCATGGCCGATGCGCTCGCTTTCAGAGAAGCCCGACAGATTGGCCAGCATGAAGCGCACCGTATTGCGCAGGCGGCGATAGGCCTCGACATTGGCCTTGATGATGTCCTGACCGATGCGCAGGTCTTCGGTGAAGTCGGATGAAGCCGCCCACAGCCGCAGGATTTCCGCGCCGTTCTTTTCCGCGATGACTTGCGGCGCCAGGGTGTTGCCCAGGCTCTTGGACATCTTGCGGCCCTGCTCGTCCAGCACGAAGCCGTGGGTCAGGACACCGCGATAGGGCGCATGCCCCCGCGTGCCGACGCTTTCCAGCAGGGAGGACTGGAACCAGCCGCGATGCTGGTCGGAGCCTTCCAGATAAAGATCGGCGCGCGCCGCCCGGGGCCAATGCGCGTCGATGGGATTTTCCACCACAAAGGCATGGGTCGAACCGGAATCGAACCAGACGTCCAGGATGTCGGTGATCTGCTCGTAATCCTCCGGGTTGCGGCCCTCGCCGAGAAAGCGGGACGGCGGCGAGGTGAACCAGGCGTCGGCGCCTTCGGCCTCGAATGCCTGTTCGATGCGCCGGAACACCGCCGCATCGTTCAGCACTTCGCCGCTTTGCTTTTCGACGAAAATCGCCAGCGGCACACCCCAGGCGCGCTGGCGCGACAGCACCCAGTCGGGCCGCCCTTCCACCATGGAGCCGATGCGGTTCTGGCCGCGTGGCGGATACCATCTGGTATCGGCGATGGCCGCCAGCGCCAGCTCGCGCAGGGACTTGCCGTTCATGAAGGGCTTGTCGATGGCAACGAACCATTGCGGCGTCGCCCGAAAGATCACCGGCGCCTTGGAGCGCCAGCTATGCGGATAGGAATGGCGCAGCGTGCCCTTGGCCAGCAGCTTGCCGTGGGCAATCAGTTCCTTGATGACGGCGCCATTGGCGTCACCATCCTTGCCCTCCGGCGACAGGATGCGCTTGCCGGCAAAGACCGGCACATGCGGCGCATAGGAGCCGTCGGGCAGCACCAGTCCGAACGCGTCCGGATTTTTCTTCGGGTAATCGCGGTCGGCGCCGACCATCAGCTCGAAATCGTCTTCGCCATGGCCGGGGGCGTTATGGACAAAGCCCGTGCCGGTGTCGGCGGTGACAAAGGCGGCCGGCAGCACCGGCACTTCGAAATTATAGCCCACGCTGCGCAACGGATGCGCCACGACAATCGCCTTCAGCTCGTCGGCGGCCACCGTGCGCACCCGGCTGATCATCATCTTGGCATGCTTGGCGACCTGTTCGGCCAATGTATCGGCCAGCAGGAGATTCTCCCCTGCCCGCGCCAGGCTGCCATCGGTGGCATCGGCCACCTGGTACAGGCCATAGGAAATCTCTTCCGAGAAGGCGATGGCGCGGTTGCCGGGAATGGTCCAGGGCGTGGTCGTCCAGATGACGATGAAGCTATGGGCCGGCAATGCGCCGCTCTTCACCACCGGAAACTTCACATAGATCGTGGGCGAGGTCTTCTCGTGATATTCGACCTCGGCATCGGCCAGCGCCGTCTTTTCGATCGGCGACCACATGACCGGACGGAAGCCGCGATAGAGCAGGCCGTTCTCCACGAACTTCATCGCCTCGCGGGCAATCACCGCCTCGGCCTTGAAGCTCATGGTGGTATAGGGATGCTCGAAATCGCCGATCTGGCCCAGGCGCTTGATCTGCTCGCGCTGCACATTCAGCCAGTGGCCGGCAAAGCTGCGGCACTCCCGGCGCAGCAAATCCTTGGGGATGTCTTCCTTGGCCTTGCCTTCGCTGCGGAATTTCTCTTCCACCTTCCATTCGATGGGAAGACCGTGGCAGTCCCAGCCGGGCACATAGGGGGCGTCCTTGCCCAGCATGCCCTGGGAGCGGACCACGAAGTCCTTCAGGATGTGGTTCAGTCCGGTGCCGGAATGGATGTCGCCGTTGGCATAGATCGGCCCGTCATGGAGCACGAAAAGCGGCCGCCCCTTCGCCCTGGCGCGCAATTTTCCATAAAGGTCCATCTCCGCCCAGCGGGCCAGCCATTTGGGCTCGGCCTCCGGCAGGCCGGCCTTCATGGGAAAGTCGGTCGCGGGCAAGAACAGGGTTGCCCGGTAATCCGGAGATTCCGCGGCTTTTTCTGGCTTGTCGGGCTTGTCGGACATGGGGGGTCGTCGCTTCTAACAGGGGGTACAGGGACCGTCTACAGG
>CAYFKU010000024.1:0-18165 GCA_964343955.1 uncultured Rhizobium sp.
CAAATGCGATCTCTAAACTAACATCACAACCGGACCACTCAGTGGGGGCCGGTCAGCCGGCGCGGTGCTGGATGAGAATGGCCGTGTGATGCTGGTGCGGCATAGCTATGCGCTGGGCTGGCAGTTGCCCAGCGGCGGCGTCGGCCGTGGTGAGCATCCGGACATGGCGCTGCGCCGGGAACTTTCGGAGGAGGTTGGCCTGTCGGGCGGCCATATCCATCTGGTCGGCTTTTATGCGCGCAAGGCCGGCTGGGTCAGCGCGCCGGTGGCCCTGTACCGGATCGAAGGCGCCGGGGTGGATTTCCGGCCCAATCTGGAAATCCGCGCCATCTGCTTCGCCGACCCCCATGCGCCGCCCGAAGGCACGGTGCCTGCGGCGCGGCGCCGGCTGGCGGAGCTTTGCGGCGCGGCGGAAATTTCGCCACATTGGTAGTTGACCCCCTCCGGCCTTCGCACCTTACGGTGCTACGGCCACCTCCTCCTCGCTGCGCTTCGCGCGCGAAGGGGAGGCGGTGATCTTGCCTTTTGCAGTCACCTCCCGTAGCCAAACAGCGATGACTGTTCCCGCCGCCGAAATCGCCATGCCGCTTTGGCAGATCCGCCTGGAAGAGCCCGGCGATGCCGGCCCGATCGAGGCCCTGAATGCCGAGAGTTTCGGCCCGGGCCGTTTCGCCAAATCCGCCTATCGGTTACGGGAAGGCGTGGCCCCGATCGCGGCGCTTTCCTTTGTGGCGGTGGAACATGTGGGCGACCAGGAAGTGCTGCGGGGTTCGGTGCGCTTCTGGCCCATCAAGGTCGGCGGTCATGAGGAATTGCTGCTGGGGCCGCTTGCTGTGCGCAGCGACCAGCGCGGGCGCGGCATCGGCATCGCGCTGATGCAGGCGGGTCTGGACGCCGCCCGTCGGGGACCCTGGCGCGGCGTGTTGCTGGTGGGCGATCAGCCCTATTACACCAAGGTGGGCTTTTCGCGCCTGCCGCCCGGCCGGGTGAAGTTTCCGGGCCCCGTGGACCAGAACCGTATCCTGGGACTGTCGCTCAAGGCCGGCGAGATTTTGAATGTGTCGGGCGAAGTGCGCCGCGCCCAGATCGACGAGCCGGTTTGCGCCAGCGGCGCGGGTGTGGGGTAGCAAATACTTTGGGCCCCGCGAGACAGCGCAATGCGCTTGTCGGGCGGATGACCGCTTCTGGGCCCAAAGCGGACGTACCCTCGGCGCTCCATCCAGCGTACGCTCCAACTGATGGAGCCGGAATGACATCGGTACGCCGCAAGAATATTGCGCGACTAGCGGGCCAAGAACTGTGGCCGCGCATTAATTCCCAAGGGCGCGATCTGATCTCCAGATTGCTTAGCTCAGAATACCTTCTTACGTCGTCTCGCGGTGAATGTGGCGACGATACCCGCGCCAAAGAGTGACAGCGTCCATGGCTCCGGAACGCGAGTTGCGTCAAGCGGCCTCACATTGAAGGACGTAAAACTACCCACGGTCCGCGTACTGAACTTGCCATTTGCGTTGGAAATTTCATCTTCATAAGAAAATGCACCCGATCCCGCCGGGTTCGTAAGCGAGAAGTTCTGATCAAGAGTGAGAGGAAAGGTCCCCGGGAGAAACAGGCTCTCACGCTGAAAGCGGCTGACCGCTATACCGTTAAATGAACTAGGACCAGTGGTCGCGAAAATCATGACGAATTCCTGGCCGCTATTATCGAGGCCGTATACTCCTACATCATTACCCAAGCTCGTGGCTGTTCCGAAGTTCACTAACCCGAGTGTGAGGGCCCCGTAAGTGATGGGCATTGGACCGGGCGCAAAAATACCGGTTCCCCCGCTGAGGACTATTTGGCCTGGGGAGCCACTAGAGGTGTCCACGAGAAAACTGCCACTGAAGGATTGATTGTCAGCAACGGTTTGGCATGGCGGAATTCCGATCGGGAGCGTTACGCTGAGACATACGTCCGCATAGCTCGTTTGTCCGGTATAGGTGACGGAAAGTATCGTCGCATTGGCTGGTCCTGCGGCAACCAATAAAGACGCCGCAACCAGGATCCATTTCAGAAGGCTCATATTAGGCACTCAGCTTAAGCTTGATGTTTGTGTCATCAAATCCTGTGCCAAATTTTATCCCTAATAGAAACAAAGGATTACGACGAGGCCGCCGATTAGCTGTAAGGGCTTTTTACATCCGCACCCTCCCTCTTCGCCAACCAGCCCCGCCACTCCTCCCAACCTTGAATGCCAGCCTTGCATAGCCCCCCCGGAATGTCCGCTATTGGCGCAAAGCGGACATACGGACCCAAAGACTTAAACCCGGCCGTTACAGAAAAGGGTCGTGCTCGACTACCGCCCTTCGAGCCGCCAAGCCAGCAACAAGGATCCGACGATCAGCAGCAGCGCCAGCCATTGCGGCAGCAGCTTCTCCTGTTCCAGCGCGGTGACGCGATAGGCGCCATTGCTGCGCAGGCCGATCCAGTTTGAGCCGCTGGCCGTGCGGCCGACACCGACGCGGCGAATTTCCGGCAGGCCCTCTTCCAGCCAGTGGACGCTGCCGCCACTTGCTTCGGCGACGGGCTGCAGCACTTCGTCGGTGGCGCGCATGTCCGCCACTTCCTTGGGATTCAGGGGGCCTGCCGCCGTGACGGTGGAAAGAATGCCGTCGGTGGCGCGGTAAAGGCCCAGCTCGCCGGCCTTGGCATCGGCGCGCCAGATGCCGGGTTCGGCCCTGGTCAGCGTCAGGCTTTGTGTCCGTCCGGACGGCATGGTCAGGGTCACCGGCGGGGTGTTGGCGGCCATGGTGCGCCGGGTAATGCGGATGGCATTGTCGATGATGCGCGCCTCCAGCGCTTCGGCTTCCAGCTCCGGCTCCTTCATCAGCCAGTGCGCCAGGCGCCGCAGCAGTTCGGCCTGCGGGCCGCCGCCCTCGAAGCCGCGCGCCCACAGCCAGGTCTGGTCGCTCATGATCTCGGCGACGCGGCCCTTGCCGACACGGTCCAGCACCAGCAGGGGCTTGCCGCCATCGCCACCCATCACGGTTTGACCGGCAATCTTGTTGCCGCCCAGCAGGCGGAACCAGCGGCCCCAGGTCGGCGGCGTCTTGTCCTGGTTGCGCTCTCCTTGTTGATTTCGTCCCGGCAGTTCGCGCGTCACCGGATGGGCCAGGCCATCGGCGGTGAGCTGCGGCTTGAACGCCTGGGTGATGATCTGCCCGGTGGGCTGGACGGGCAGAACCTGCGACAGCGGCGTACGATAGATGCTTTCCGGACCGGCGAATTCGGGCCCGGACGAAACCAGCAGCGCGCCGCCATCCTGAACATAGGATGCCAGGTTCTGGAAATAGACCAGCGGCAGCACGCCGCGCTCGCTATAGCGGTCGAACACCACCAGGTCGAAGGAGCGCAGCTTTTCCGAGAACAGCTCGCGCGACGGGAAGGCAATCAGCGAAAGCTCGTTGATCGGGGTGGCGTCCTGCTTGTCCGGCGGCCGCAGGATGGTGAAATGCACCAGATCGACGGAGGGGTCGGCTTTCAGAAGGTTGCGCCAGACGCGCTCGCCGGCATGGGGCTCGCCCGAAACCAGCAGCACCCGCAGCCGGTCGCGCACGCCCGACACCGTCACCACCGCGCGGTTGTTCTGCAAGGTCAGTTCGGCCGGGCCGGCGGCGGTGGACAGCTCGACCAGATTTTCGCCTTCATGGGCGACGGGAATGCGGATGTCACTGGTCTTGCCCACGGGCACCAGGCGCGAGCCGAAGGGCTTGCCGTCGATGCGGATGTCCAGCATGGCGCTGGTCTCGCCGCTGCCGCCCAGATCGTCCACCTTCAGGCGCATCACCGCCGTCTGGCCGACAATGGCGAAGCGCGCCGCGCTCTGCACCGTCAGCTTGCGGTCGCGCTCGCCCTTTTTTCCAGCCAGCAACACCTGCAGCGGCGCGTGCAGTGTCATGCTTTCGGGCGATGGTGCGTCATGCACCTGTCCGTCGGTGATCAGGATCGCCCCGGCGATGCGGCTGGGGGGGACATCGGCCAGGGCGGCATTGATGGCGGCAAAAGCCTGGGTGCCGTTATTCTCGCCGGTCGCCGTGGTGGTGATGGAGGTTTCGCGCACCACCAGCCCGGGCTGCTGCGCCAGAAGGCGGCGAACCTGGGCGCGGGTATTTTCCGCCTGGCGGGCCCGCTCGCCCAAGGCCATGCTCTGCGAGCGATCGGTGACGATCACCGCGACATCGCTCAGGGGCGCATGCTGCTCCTTGACCAGCAGCGGGCCGGCCAAAGCGAAGATCAGGATGGCAAAGGCCAGGCCTCGGGCCAGCGCGCCGCGCGCGCGCATATACAGCGCATAAAGCGTGATCAGTGCCGCGACAGCGGCCATCGCCGCCAGAATCTCCACCGGAATAACGGGGGCGAAAGCGAGCCGGGTCATGGCCCGCCTCTTTCATTGCCCAGCCGCTGCAGCAAAGCGGGCGCATGCACCATGTCGGTCTTGTAGTTGCCGGTCAGGGCATACATCACGACATTGATGCCGAAGCGGAAGGCCATTTCGCGTTGCAACTGGCCGCCCGGCGAGGCCGTGAACTGAAAATGGCCGCTGCCGTCGATCGCCCAGGCGGCGGCAAAATCGTTGCTGCCCACAATCACCGGCGAGACGCCATCGCCGCCGCGGGCGGGCGGCGCGCCGTTCTTGGGAGCCGGCGGCAGCGCCTCGACCCACAATTTGCCGCCGGTCCAGCGGCCCGGAAAGTCACGCAGGATATAAAAGGCCTTGCCCAGCACATGGTCGGCGGGCACCTGCTCCAGCGGCGGAAAATCCAGTCCGGCGGTCAGGCGTTTCAAGGTCTGCTGGCCGGGCGAGTCAGGCCCCGGCACCGGTCCCAGGGTCAGGTCGCGGGTGTCGAACAGGATGGTGCCGCCATTCCTCATGAAGTCGGCGACGCGCGACAGCGCCCGGGCCGACAAATTCTTCTCGCGTGGATCCATCGGCCAATAGAGCAGGGGATACAGCGAAAGATCGTCGCGTTCAGGATCGACCCCGACCGGCTCGGGCGGCTCATAAGAGGTGCGGGACCGCAGCGCGAAGCCCAGACCGGTCAGTCCCGCCTGGCTGACCTGATCCACATCGACCAGGCCCGTCTTCACATAGGCCAGCCGGGTCTGCAGCGCCGCCTTCATGTTCATGGCATCGTCGGCCCGTACAGGCTGAATGGATTGCGGCGCGAACAGCAGCAGCGCGATGGCGCCGGTTCCCAGCCAGCGCATCCTGCCGGGCGTGAATCCGCGCAGCCCCAGCGCGATCAGGCTATCCAGCAACAGCAGCAGCATCGCGGCCGCCAGCAGATAGGGCTCCAGCGGCCTGGCATGCGCGCTGGCATAGGCCTGCATCGATCCGGCAAGCGGCGACAGCCGGTCGCCGGCATGCATCACATTCAGCGCGCTCTCCACCTCATGGGCGCCGTAAAGGCCGGGCGGATTGCGGGGCGAGACGCGGGTGCGGGAAAATTCCCTGGCGGGGATCGGCCTGGCTTCGGCGGTGGCAGCGCCCGGATGGCCGAATCCGTCCAGCAGCGTGAAGGGCGGCAGGCTGGCAAGGCCCGCCATGTCCCGCACCGGGGTGCCGGCGGACAAGGCCAGAAGGCGCTTGAGCATATCGACATAGAGGCCCGATATCGGCAGCGACGACCAGGTGGGACTGGCGGTGATGTGGAACATCACCACCCAGCCCTGTCCGATGGGCGCCGCGGTGATCAAGGGCGTGCCGTCAGCCAACTGCGCCCAGTTCTTGTTCTGCACATCGCTCGCCGGTTCGGCCAGCACCTGGCGTGTCACCGTCACTTCGGACGGCACTTCCAATCCGTTGAACGGACTCTGGGCGCTGAAAGGCGCCAGACGCTGCGGCGCGCCCCAGGCCATGGCGCTGCCCAGATAGCGGCCACCCACGCGCAGGCGCACCGGCACCAGATCGTCGGTGCCGCTTGTGGTGCGGTCGCCGGCGAAGCGGATCAGGATGCCGCCCTTGCTGACAAAATCTTTTACCTTGGCCAGATCGTCGCCGGGAATCCGGGCGACATCGGCCAGCAGCAGCACCGAAACCCGCCTGGCCAGAAGCGCACTGATATTGCCCTTGGCGATTTCGGCATAGGGCGACAGCGCGCGTTCCAGATAATAGACATCCGACAGCAGCGGCTGGGCTTCCGATGTCGCGGTTTCCGAGACAATGCCGGCGCTGCGCTGGGACGCGCCCTTGTCCAGAAGCTGCACCGCGCCGGCGCTGTCCTCGCCGGTGATGGCCAGGCGCGCGGTGGCGTTGCGCACTTCCATGGGCAGGGCGATATGGCCGCGCGCCGTCAGCTCGCCGCGGCGGAAATGGACGCGGGTCGCCGCCAGGGTCTCGCCGCGCGCGCCCACCGCTCCCGCTTCGATCTCCATGGGGCTGCGCGCATCGGCCCGGATGGCGGTGAGGTCAAAGCCGCTGGCGTCGCGCGTCACCGGCAACAGGCCCATGGCGGTGCGCTGCGGCGCATAGACGGTGGCGCCGCCATAGCGCTGCATGGCGCGGCGAAGGACTTCGCTCTTGCCGTCCTCCAGCCCGTCGCTCAGCCAGTATATCGCGGGCTTGGCGGCGAATTTGAACCGGCCCAGGGCGGCGGCCGCGGCGGCGCGGTCGCCGGGCCAGGCCTGGGGCCTCAACTCGCGCGCGATGCGGGCGGCCTGACCCTGGTTCAGCAGGCCGGTAGGAACATTGCCCGCTGTTGGAATGATGGCGACGGCGCGCCCGGCAGCGCTGCGCAGCAGGTCGGCCATCATATCCTGCCGCTGGTCCCAGCCCCGCGCCGCTGTCCAGCCATTGTCCACCACGATCACCAGCGGGCCCGCGCCAGGCAGCTTCGGATTGCGGCCCAGAAGCGGATCGGCCAGGGCCAGTATCAAAAGCGCCGCGGCCACAAGCCGGAGCAACAGCAGCCACCAGGGTGTCGCCGCCGGGGTCTGTTCCTCATCTTCGAGCCCGCGCAGCAGTTTCAGGGGCGGAAACGGGGTTCGCTTCGGCAGGGGCGGCGTAACCCGCAACAGCCACCACAGGACTGGCAGCGCGGCGAGGGCCGCCAGAATCCACGGTGTTCCAAAACTGATCTGCAGCAGGGAAGCCATGGCGGTCAGACGCCGCCGATGGCGGCGTGAAGTGCGATCAGCGCGCCTTGTGGCGCGTGATCGGTGCGGTGCACCGTCGCGGTCCAGCCCAGCTTGCCGGCTTCCTCCGCAATGCGTTCGCCATGCGCCGTGAAGCGCGCCCGGTAGGAGGCGCGAATACGCTCGGCCCGGCCGAAAATCTCGTCCACGCCGCCGCGCGGCGATTCAAAGCGGGTGCGGCCGGAATAGGGGAAATCCTCTTCGGCCGGATCGACGATCCGCACCAGATGACCTTCGACGCCCTGGTGCGACAGCTCTTTCATGGTGTCGAACACGCCATCGTCCAGAAAGTCGCTGAACCAGACAAGCTGGTTGCCCCGCCTGAACGGCACGCGCGGCGGCAGCGCCGCTTCTGTTTTTGCGAACATCGCCCGTCCCATGCGGGTCAGGGCCAGGCGCGAAGAGGCGGGCGCGCCCTCCATGCCCAGGAACCCCACGGGCTCGCCGCCGCGCACCAGAAGCGCGGCCAGGGCCAGCAGCAGCAGGTCGGCGCGGGCGCGCTTTGACCTGGCGCCGGACTGAAAATTCATGTTCGCCGAGGCATCGCGCCAGAACCAGACGGTCTGCGCCGCTTCCCATTCGCGCTCGCGCACGAAGATATGCTGCGACTTGGCGGACTGGCGCCAGTCAATCGCCGAAGACGAATCGTGACTGGCATAGCGGCGGAACTGCCAGAAGCTTTCGCCCATGCCGGCGCGGCGCCGGCCATGCACGCCCAGGCTCACCGAAGCCGCCAGATGATCGGCTTCCACCATCAGGGGCGGCAGACCGGCCGACAGGCCATCGGCTTCATGCTGAAGCGTGGAGAATTGGCTCAAAACGGCCTCAAGGTGGGGAGCGGTAGGCCATCAAATAAGGGACTCATCCTAGAACAGGCTGGCGCAGAGCCGCTCGATCACGCCGGCGGTGGTCGCGCCTTCCGCGCGGGCCGAGAAGTTCAGCGCCATGCGATGCCGCAGCACCGGACCAGCCAGCGCCACCACATCATCGGTGGACGGCGCCAGCCGCCCATCCAGCAGGGCGCGGGCGCGGACAGCCAGCATCAGGGCCTGGCTGGCGCGGGGGCCGGGGCCCCAGGCGATCATGCCCCTGACGCCGCCGTCATGATCGGAGTCGGGGCGCGCGGCGCGCACCAGCGACAGGATGGAATCCATCACCTTTTCGCCCACGGGAATCCGGCGCACCAGATTTTGCGCCTCCATCAGCTCATCGGGTCCGCAGACCCTCACCGCGCTTTTCTCTTCGCCCATGGTGGTGGCCAGAAGCATGCGGCGCTCGGCGTCGCGGTCGGGATAACCGACATCGATCTGCAGCAGGAAGCGGTCGAGCTGGGCTTCGGGCAGGGGATAGGTGCCTTCCTGCTCCAGCGGATTCTGGGTGGCCAGCACATGGAACAGCCGGGGCAGGTCGTGGCGGGCGCCCGCCACGGTGACATGCTTTTCCTGCATGGCCTGCAGCAGCGCGGACTGGGTGCGCGGGCTGGCGCGGTTGATTTCGTCCGCCATCAGCAACTGGGTGAAGACCGGACCCCGAATGAAGCGGAAGGCGCGCTCGCCGCTGACGGATTCTTCCATCACTTCCGATCCAGTAATGTCGGACGGCATCAGGTCTGGCGTGAACTGCACCCGGCTGGTCTGAAGACCCATCACGATGCCCAGTGTGTCCACCAGCTTGGTCTTGGCCAGACCGGGCACGCCGATCAGAAGCCCATGTCCCCCGGCAAGCAAGGTCACCAGGGTCTGCTCGATCACCTCTTCCTGGCCGAAGATCACGCTGTTCAGGCCGTCGCGGACGCGGCTGAAGGTATCGGCCGCCGCCGAAAGACGTCGGGGAGCCTCGCGCTCGTCCAGGATATCCACTTTGTTCATGCGCGGCCTTTTTGGGGGAGCGGGGGCTTTGCCTTGTGGCAGTTATGTTGCACCGTGGGACGCGAAGGGCGCAACCCCGGAAATGCCCCGATATTCGGCAGTGCAAGCGTAAATTGTGGCGCGATGACGACGGACGAAATCACTCCCGGCGGGGCGCCTGGAACCGCGGCGCTGCTCGCGCATTATCGCGCCCTGCTGCCGCAATCGCCGCCGGCCGCGCTCAAGGGCCATGACGATTATGCCTTCCTGACCCAAGAACGGGCGGACCTGTCCGCGGTGAGGGCGGCCGTGCTTCTGCCGGTGATCGAGCGCCCGGCCGGCGATCGCGGCCCGACGCTGCTTTTCACCCGCCGTACCGAGAACCTGGCGCGGCATAGCGGCCAGGTGAGCTTTCCCGGCGGTCGCAGCGAGGCGCGGGATCTCTCCCCGGTCGAGACCGCCTTGCGCGAAACCTTCGAGGAAACCGGCATCGCGCCCCAGTTCGTGACGGTGGCAGGCTATCTCGACCGTTACCTGACGGGGACCGGATTCGACATCCAGCCCGTGGTGGGGCTGCTGGGGGAGGGGTTCGCGCTGTCTCCCGATGCGGCAGAAGTCGCGGCCATGTTCGAAGTGCCGCTGGCCTTTTTCCTCGATCCTGCCAACCGGCGGCGCGAGACCCGCCTGATCGCGGGCCGCGAGCGGCGCTTTTATGCCTTTCACTATCAGGGGCATGAGATATGGGGCGCCACGGCCGCCATCATCGTCAATCTGGCGGATCATTTAGCTGATATAAAGTGACTCATGCGCATTGATCCCAGGCAGCATGGTTGGATGGCCGCGCCGGAGACGGCGGCGGTCATGGCAGCCCTTGGCGAGGCCCGCTTTGTCGGCGGTGCCGTTCGCAATGCGCTGCTTGGCACCCCGGTGGTGGACATCGACATCGCCGTGCCCATCGCGCCCGAAGCGGCGATGGCGCGGCTGAAAGCGGCCGGGCTTAAGGTGGTGGAGACGGGCCTGGAGCATGGCACCGTCACCGCGATCGTGGGCCGGCATGCCTTCGAAGTGACCTCGTTGCGCAAGGATGTCGAGACCGATGGCCGCCATGCCGTGGTCGCTTTCACCGATGACTGGGCGGAAGATGCCGCCCGTCGCGATTTCACCATCAACGCGCTTTACGCCTCTGCCGCGGGCGAGGTTTTCGATTACGCCACCGGTGTCGAGGATCTGATCGCCGGCCGCGTCCGCTTCATGGGCGATGCCCGTACCCGCATCGCGGAAGATTATCTGCGGATTTTACGCCTGTTCCGCTTCCATGCCTGGTACGGCAAGGGCGATCTGGACACCGAGGCCCTGCGCGCCGCCGCCGAGGCGAAGGACAATCTGAAAAGCCTGTCGGCCGAACGCATCGCCAAGGAGCTGCTGCGGCTGCTGGAGGTGGGTAATCCGGCGCCGGTGCTGCGGGTGATGGCGGCGACCGGAATCCTGTCGGTGCTGCTGCCCGGCGCGCTGCAATTGCCGCGTCTTGACCGTTTGACCGAGATCGAGGCCGAAAATCTTGCGCCGCGCGACGGGGTGCTGCGCCTGGCGGCTCTTCTGCCCGACGACGAGAAGGGCGCGCATGAGGTGGCCGAGGCCCTGAAACTGTCCAATACCGATCGTTCCCGGCTGGAACAGGCCCTGGGCGGCGAAGCGCTGGGCCGGCAGATTTCGGTGCCCGAAGCGCGCCGGCTGCTCTATCGCATGGGCCCGGGGCGCTTTCGCGACAAGATCCTGCTCCAATGGGCCGGTGCGGCGGGCGGACAGTCGGGCGCCTGGCGCATGCTGCTGGAAATGGCGGAAAACTGGCAGCGGCCGCGTTTTGCCCTGACGGGGCGCGACGTGATGGCGGCGGGGGTGCCCCAGGGTCCCGAGGTGGGGCGCGTTCTGGGCGCGGTGGAAAATTGGTGGATCGAAGGGGACTTCGCCGCCGATGAGGCCGCTTGCCGCGATCGTCTTCAGATGGTCATTGCGGGGACATGACGCTCACTTTCCAGCTGCTCGATTCCCTCGGTTTGCCGGGAGATCCGGCCAAGCCCAATGAAGATTCCTGCGGCCAGGACGCGCGCGCCGCGGTCTTGATCGATGGCGCTACGCCTTTGGGCGATGGCCTGATGCCGGGGCCCAGCGATGCAGCCTGGATCGCGCAATTCGGGGTGCGGCGTGTGCTGGCGCATCTCAGGGGCGGAGACGGCGCCCGCAAGGCCCTGCGCGCGGCGCTGGCCGATACCCAGAAAAGCTTCGAGGCGCTGCGCCGTCATGCGCCCGAAGAGATATGGCAGATGCCGTGCGGCTCGATGATGCTGGCCGTGGCCGGCACGAGCGGGATCGAGTTTTTGTCCTTCGGTGACTGTGCCGCGCTGGTGCGCCCCGATGGCGGCGCCGTGATGGTGGTGGGAGAGACGTTCGACCAGCGCGCCGCCGAGGCCAAAAGGGCGCAGGCCATAGCAAGGGAAAAGAACCTGTCGCCGGCGTCCGGCCTCAGCCGGCCGGAATTCCTGCGCGCCTTGCGGGCGGCGCGCAATCGCGTGAATTCCGGCTCCTATTGGCTGTTCAGTCCCGATGTGAAAGCGGCCGCGCATGCCGCGCGGCGGCTGGTGAAAGCGGCGCCAGGCACCCATCTGCTGCTGGCCAGCGATGGTTTTCTGGCGCTTGCCTCGGACTATGGCGCCTATGGCGCCGACAGCCTGATGCAGGCGGCGCTCGACAAGGGCCTCAAGGCTCTGGGTGACGAATTGCGCGCCATCGAGGCGGGCGATGTCCTGGGCGACAAATTCCCGCGCTTCAAGAAAAGCGATGATGCGACGGCGCTGCTGCTGCGCGTGACATAGCCGCGGCCTTTCCGGCCGCGCGCGCATGCCGGGGCTTTCTGCCCTTTTTACCCAAAGAACTTCGCCATTTCTTCCCAGCCATGATAAATCATGTTGATGGCGACATAGACGACGATGGCAAGGCCCACATAGGCGATCCAGCGATAGCGCTCCAGGACACGGGCGATCACATTGGCCGCCGCGCCCATCAGTCCGACCGACAGCAACAGGCCGATCACCAGAACATCCAGATGCTCGCGGGCGGCGCCGGCCACCGCCAGCACATTGTCCAGCGACATCGAAACATCGGCCACCAGGATCTGGAAGATCGCGCGCCTGGCGGAAGCCTGGCCGTCGATCGCCGGCGCCGCATGGTCTGCGCCGCCCTTTATGTCGCGCCACATCCGCCAGCACACCCACAGCAGCAGAATGCCGCCCGCCAGGGTCAGGCCGATGATGGCCAGAAGCTGGACGGCCACCGCCGCCATGACGATGCGAAGCCCCACCGCGGCCATCAGGCCCCAGAAGATCACTTTCTTGCGCATCTGGGGCGGGACCCGGGCGGCCGCCATGCCGATCACCACGGCATTGTCGCCCGCCAGGACCACGTCGATCATCAGGACCTGGAGCAGGGCAACCAGACCGCCGGGGTGGAAGAGCGTGAGTTCCATGTCAGGGCATCCGTGGAAAAAGGTTGGTCTGGCGCAAGGCCTCGCCCAGCACCATGGCGGCGGCCTGGGCCACATTCAAAGAACGCTGTCCCGGCATCAGGGGAATCACCAGCCGGGCGTCCGCGCCTTCATGCACCTCGTCGGGCACCCCGGCGCTTTCGCGGCCCACCAGAATCGTATCCCCGGCCTGAAAGCGGAAATCGGTATAGGCCATGTCCCCCCGGGTGGTCAGCAGCACCAGCCTGGCCCCCGCCTGAGACGCCAGCCCGGTCTGGAACCTGTCCCAGGAGGCATGACGGCGAATGTCGGCGCTTTTGAGATAATCCATGCCGGCGCGGCGGAAATTGCGGTCCGTGAGCAGAAATCCACAGGGTTCGATGAGGTCGATCCCCACATCCAGGCAGGCCCCCAGGCGCATCAGGCTGCCCGCATTCTGCGGAATATCGGGCTGATACAGCGCCAGACGCACCCAAAACCTCCTGGACCCGGCCGGGCACCGCGTTAAGTCGCGGGCGGACAAGGCATTTTCTGCGGCATCGTGCCGCAAGACCCTAAAAAAGCGACTCTCTATTTTACCGGCCGAACGAACAAGCCGCCGGGGGGCCCGAAAGGCATCTGCCGCGTCACCGCGTCAGTACCTTACCCGCGCTTGTTTGTGGCAAGAGTTCGAGCCTTCTTTCGCTTTTTCACGTTCAAGGGTGAACCCAGTGGCAGCTACGACACATGACGCGGGCACGCGGCGCGATTTTCTATATGTGGCGTCGGGCGCCATGGGCGCGGTAGGCGCGGCCGCATTCGCCTGGCCCTTCATCGACCAGATGAACCCGTCCGCCGCCGCGCTGGCGCTGGGTTCGACCGAGGTCGATCTGACCACCATTCCCGCCGGCCAGCAGGTCGTGGTGAAGTGGCGCGGCCAGCCGCTGTTCATCCGCCACCGCACCCCGGCCGAAATCGCCTCGGCCAAGGCTGTCGATGTCGCCGCGCTGCCCGACGGCAATGCGCGCAACGCCAATGTCGCGGACAATATGCCGGCCACCGACGCCAATCGCGCCACCAAGCCGGAATGGCTGATCGTGAAGGGCGTCTGCACCCATCTGGGCTGCACTCCCACCGTGTCCACGCCGCAGATGCCGGAAGGCGAATATGGCGGCTGGCTGTGCCACTGCCATGGTTCGATGTACGACACGGCGGGACGCATCCGCAAAGGTCCGGCGCCGGAGAATCTGGCTGTGCCGCCCTACACGTTCCTGTCTGACACCCGCGTCAAGGTCGGTTGAGGAGAACAACAATGTCTGGCCCTTCGACCTATCAGCCCAAATCCGGTTTCGAGCGCTGGCTCGATACGCGCCTGCCGATCCTGCGCCTCGCGCATGACACGATGCAGACCTTCCCGACGCCGCGGAACCTGAACATCTGGTACACTTTCGGCGGCATCCTGACCTTCTGCCTTGGCATCCAGATCGTCACCGGCATCGTGCTGGCGATGCATTATGTCGCCAATGCGAACCTGGCCTTCGATTCGGTCGAAGCCATCATGCGCGACGTCAATTACGGCTGGCTGATCCGCTACATGCACGCCAATGGCGCGTCCATGTTCTTCCTGGCCGTCTATGTCCATATGTTCCGCGGCCTCTATTACGGCTCCTACAAGGCCCCGCGCGAGCTGATCTGGATCATCGGCGTGCTGATCTATCTGCTGATGATGGCCACCGCCTTCTTCGGCTATGTGCTGCCCTGGGGCCAGATGTCCTTCTGGGGCGCCACCGTCATCACCAACCTGTTCAGCGCCATTCCGGTGGTGGGCAGCCATATCGCCACCTGGCTGTGGGGCGATTTCGCGGTGGGCGACGCCACCCTGAACCGCTTCTTCTCGCTGCACTATCTGCTGCCCTTCATCATCGCCGGCGTCGTCGGCCTGCATGTCTGGGCCCTGCATGTGCCGGGTAACAACAATCCCCTGGGCATCGATGTGAAGAGCCCGCAGGACACGGTGCCGTTCCATCCCTATTACACGGTGAAAGACGCCTTCTATCTGGTGCTGTTCGCCATCCTGTTCGCGGGCTTTGTCTTCTATTCGCCGGACTTCTTCGGCAATCCCGACAATTACCAGCCCGCCAATCCGCTGGTGACGCCGCCCGACATCGTGCCGGAATGGTACCTGCTGCCCTTCTATGCGATGCTTCGGTCCATCCCGAACAAGCTGCTGGGCGTCATCGTGATGTTCGGCGCCATCGCCACCCTGGTGTTCATCCCCTGGCTGGACACCAGCCGCGTGCGCTCCTGCCGCTTCCGCCCCCTGATGAAGCAGTTCTTCTGGGCCTTCCTGGTCGCTTGCGTGATCCTGGGCTATTGCGGCGGCCAGTCGGTCGATGCGGCGCGCTTCGGCATCCCGCTGGTCTGGGTGGCCCGTATCTGCTCGATCTACTATTACGCCTTCTTCTGGCTGATCATGCCGATCGTGGGCCTGATCGAGACCCCGAAGAAGCTTCCCGCGTCCATCGCGCAATCCGTCCTCGGCGACAGCGCCGCGGCCCCTGCCGAGTGAGAACCACCATGCGTCTGAAGACTGCCCTGCTCGGCATTTCCCTGGGCCTGATGGCCTCGACCGCCGCCTTCGCGGCGGATACCGCCCGCCTCCATCCCAAGGAGGTCGAATTCGAATTCGAAGGGCCTTTCGGCACCTATGACCGCGGCGCTCTGCAGCGCGGCTATCAGGTCTATAAGGAGGTCTGCGCCGCCTGCCACGCGGCCCAGCATCTGGCCTTCCACAACCTGACTGAAAAGGGCGGCCCGGAATTCACCGAAGCCCAGGTCCGCGCCCTGGCCACTGCCGCCAAGGTTCCGGCCGAGCCCAACGACAAGGGCGAGACCACGGACGACAAGGGCTCGCCCCTGATGCGCTCCGCCACCCTGGCCGACAAGTTCCCGGCGCCCTTCCCGAACGAGGCCGCCGCCCGCGCCAACAATGGCGGCGCCCTGCCGCCCGACCTGTCCATGCTCGTCAAGGCGCGCGAGAATGGCGCCCGCTACGTCTATTCGATCCTGACGGGCTTCGGCGGTCATCCGCCGGCCGGGTTCAAGCTGCCCGAGGGCAAATATTACAACCCCTATTTCGAAGGCTGGGCGATCTCCATGCCGCCTCCGCTCGCGGCCAATGCCGTCACCTATTCCGACGGCACCAAGGCTTCGGTGGAGCAGGAAGCCCATGACGTGGTGACCTTCCTGGCCTGGGCCGCGGAGCCCAAGATGGAAGAGCGCAAGCGCTTCGGCTTCGGCGTGATGGTTTTCCTGATCGCGCTGGCCGGCATCCTGTTCGCCGCCTACCGCAAGGTCTGGAAAGACGCTCATTAAAGCGCGGGTCTTTTGTCCGCCGGGTTCGTCGCGTATCGCCTCATGGGCTTTTCGCCCACTTCGGCTCACGCTCCTGCCCGGACGGCCAAAATCCCTCGCGCTTCGCGCCATAAAATAGTCGCGGGGCGCGAAAACTTGCCCCCCCGGACCACCATGATAAAAGGGCGCCTTCCCTGGGAAAGCGCCCTTTTTCATGAGCAGAACCGTTCTCGGCATTATCGGCGGATCCGGTGTCTACCAGATCGAAGGCCTGGAAAACGCCAAATGGCAGGCGGTGAAAAGCCCGTGGGGTGAGCCCTCGGACGAGATTCTGACGGGAACCTATGCCGGCGTCGATCTGGTGTTCCTGCCGCGCCATGGCCGCGGCCATGTCCAGACTCCCGGCAGCATCAACTATCGCGCCAATATCGATGTGCTGAAGCGGGTGGGGGTCACCGATGTCATCAGCGTTTCGGCCTGCGGCTCCCTGAAGGAGGAGCTGCCGCCCGGCACCTTCGTGATGGCCGACCAGTTCATCGACCGCACTATTGCGCGGGAAAAAAGCTTCTTCGGCCCCGGCTTTGTCGCCCATGTGCCCATGGCGCATCCCGTCTGCCCCAAACTGTCGGGCGCCCTTACCCTGGCGGCGCGCGAGCTGAAGATCGATCACAGCGAGGGCGGCATTTACCTCTGCATGGAAGGCCCGCAATTCTCCACCCGCGCCGAAAGCTTTCTCTATCGCGAATGGGATTGCAGCGTGATCGGCATGACCGCCATGCCGGAAGCCAAGCTGGCCCGCGAGGCCGAGCTGCCTTACGCCATTGTCGGCATGGTCACCGACTATGACTGCTGGCACGACGATCACGAGCATGTGACGGTGGAAGCGGTCATCAAGGTGATGACCACCAATGCCGCCAATGCCCGCCGGCTGATCCAGGCCGTCGCGCCCAAGCTGGGGCCGGATCGCACGCCATCCACTTGCCCGGACCGCCCGGAAACGGTGCTGGATTTTGCCCTGATCACCGCCCCCGAAAAGCGCGATCCCGCCATGATCGCAAAACTGGATGCCGTGGCGGGACGGGTGCTTCGAAAGTAGCCGTGCCGGGGATGACCAGCGCCGATTCACCCCTGGACTGGCTGCAGGACTTCTATCTTTCGCATTGCGATGGCGGTTGGGAACACGGAACCGGATATACGATTGCCACGCTCGACAATCCGGGCTGGAGCGTGGACTTTGATCTGGAGAATACGCCCCTGGAGGGAAAGGCTTTCAATCGCATCCGGATCGATCGCACCGACGAGGATTGGGTCCATTGTCGCGTGGAAGCAAATATCTTTCAGGGGCGCGGCGGCCCCAAAAATCTAACCGAGTTGCTGACGATCTTTCGTGACTGGGCAACGAGCAAGGAGTGAGTTGATGGACTATAAAGATGCGATCCGCACCATTCCCGACTATCCCAAGCCGGGTATCATGTTCCGCGACATCACGACCTTGCTGGGCAATCCCCGCGCCTTCCGGCGCGCGGTGGACGAGCTGGTGCAGCCCTATGCCGGCATGAAGATCGACAAGGTCGCCGGGCTGGAAGCGCGCGGCTTCATCCTGGGCGGCGCGGTCGCGCATCAGCTCTCGGTCGGCTTCGTGCCGGTGCGCAAGAAGGGCAAGCTGCCCCATACCGTGATCGGCGAGGACTACGACCTGGAATATGGCAAGGACCGGGTCGAGATTCACGTGGACGCCCTGCAGAAGGGCGAACGCGTGCTGCTGGTCGATGACCTGATCGCCACCGGCGGCACGGCCTTTGCCGGCATCCGCCTGCTGGAACGCGCCGGCGCGACCGTGATCGGCTGTTCCTTTGTGATCGACCTGCCCGAGCTGGGCGGCGCCGACAAGCTGCGCGCCCTGGGCAAGCCGGTGACCGCGCTGGTCGCCTTCGAAGGTCATTAGATCATGAAGCTCTACGGCAATGCCGCCTCGCCCTTCGCCCGCAAGTGCCGCGTGATCGCGTATGAACTGGGCATCGCGCTTGAAGAAGTGCGTACCCTGCCGATGCAGGAGCCGGAGTTCCGGAAGGTGAATCCCCTGGGCAAGATCCCGGCGCTGCAGCTCGACGATGGTTCGGTGCTGATCGATTCGCCGGTGATCTGCGAATATCTGAACGACAAGGGGGGCGGAAAATTCTTCCCCGCCGATACCATCTGGAAGGCCGCCAGCGGCCGCTGGAAGGCGCTGGGGCTGGCGGCGCTGGGCGACGGCATTGCCGATGCCGCCGTGGCCTGGATCATCCTGGGCCGTGA
>CAYFKU010000024.1:18175-25524 GCA_964343955.1 uncultured Rhizobium sp.
GAAAATCCGGTTCCGGAAGCCGGCCGCAAGCGCCAGATGGAAACCGTGCTGGCCGGGCTGGATGCGCTGGAACGGGTCAAGTTTGCCGATCCGCCCACCATCGGGGAAATCACCGTCGCCTGCGCCATCGGCTATGTCGAGTTCCGCATGCCGGATCTTGATTGGAAGTCCTCCCGACCCAATCTGTCCGCCTGGTATGCGAAGATCTGCGAACGGCCATCGATGAAAGCCACGGCGGCCGCGGCGCCCTGAAAGGTTCTTGAATGAAAATCGGCGGCAAGCATTATCGGTCTGTGTGGCCCATCGGCGAGGATGCCTTCGGCATCATCGACCAGACCAAGCTGCCGCATGAATTCGTGGCCATGACCCTGCGCTCGGCGGACGATGCTGCGCGCGCGATCAGGAACATGAACACCCGCGGCGCGCCGCTGATCGGCGCGGTGGGCGCCTATGGCCTGGCGCTGGCGGTGCGCGAGGATGCGTCCGACGACGCCATCCAGCAGATGGTCGAGATGCTGGCCGAAACGCGGCCCACCGCCATCAACCTGAAATGGGCGCTGTGGCGCATGCGCGGCGCGCTGTTGAACCAGCCGCAGGGCAAGCGCGCCGCCCTGGCCTGGCAGGAAGCCGCCGCCATCGCCGACGAAGATGTGGCGATGAGCGAGGCCATCGGCAAAAACGGGCTCAAGATCATTCGCGACATCGCGGCCAAGAAGCCGGGTGAAACCGTCAATATCCTCACCCATTGCAATGCCGGCTGGCTGGCGACGGTGGATTACGGCACCGCCCTGGCGCCGATCTATCTGGCGCATGATGCAGGCATCAAGCTGCATGTCTGGGTCGATGAGACGCGGCCGCGCAACCAGGGCGCCTCGCTGACGGCATTCGAACTGGGCAGTCATGGCGTGCCGCATACCATCCTGGCCGACAATGCCGGCGGCCATTACATGCAGGCAGGGCAGGTCGATATGGTGATCGTGGGCACCGACCGGGTCACCGCCAATGGCGATGTCGCCAACAAGATCGGCACTTACCTGAAGGCGTTGGCCGCCAGGGACAATGACATTCCCTTCTATGTCGCCTTGCCCAGCTCCACCATCGACTGGACGCTGGACAGCGGCCGCGACATCCCGATCGAGGAACGCTCGCAGGACGAAGTGCTGAAAATGGCGGGCCGCCTGCCTGACGGGTCCGTGACGGTGGTGGAAATTGCCGCCCCCGGCTCGGGCGCCGCCAATCCCGGTTTCGATGTCACCCCGGCGCGGCTGGTGACAGGTTTCATCACCGAACGCGGCACTTGCGCCGCCACCCCCGAAGGCTTACGCAGCCTGTTTCCGCAAACGCAGGATTAGCCGAACATGCAATCGAAGTGGTCCGATGCCGACGCCCAAAAATTCGTCGGCGATTATGCCGCCAAGGGCATCAATGAAGACCTGGCTCTGCGCACCTATACCACGCGCCTGCTGGGCCAGGACCCGCGCCTGGTGCTGCATGGCGGCGGCAACACCTCCGTCAAGACGGTGGTCAAGGACATGCTGGGCGAGGATGTGGCGGTCATCTGCATCAAGGGTTCGGGCTGGGACATGGGCTATATCGAGCCTGCCGGTCTGCCCGCCGTGAAGCTGGCGCCGCTTCGCAAGCTGCGCGCGCTGGACAAGCTGTCCGACGAGGACATGGTCAATTACCAGCGCATCAATCTCCTGGATTCCGCTTCGCCCAATCCGTCGGTCGAGACCCTGCTGCACGCTTTCCTGCCGCACAAATTCATCGACCATGTTCATTCCACCGCGGTGCTTTCGCTGGTTGACCAGCCCGATGGCGAGGCGATGGCGCGCGAGGTCTATGGCGACAAGGTCGCCTATGTGCCCTACACCATTCCCGGCTTTGCCTTGGCCAAGGCGGTCGCCGATGTCTTCGACCGCAATCCCAAGGTCGAAGGGCTGGTGCTGTTGCAGCACGGCATCTTCACGGTCGGCGAAAGCGCCAGACAGGCTTACGACCGCATGATCCATTTCGTCACCCTGGCGGAAGAGCGCTTGAGCCGGCAGCGCAAGACGCGCACGCAGGCGGCATTGCCGTCCAACCTTGCCGCCCTGCCCGAGATCGCGCCGATCCTGCGCGGCGCCGTGGCGCTGGAAAAGAATGCCGGCGCCGGCACTGCCAAGCGGCAGATTTTGAATTTCCGCTCCAATCCGGCCATCCTGGATTACGTCAATGGCGCGGAACTGTCGCGCTACAGTCAGCAGGGCGTGGTGACGCCCGACCATACCATCCGCACCAAGAACTGGCCGCTTGTCGTGCCGGCGCCGGAAGCCGGCAAGCTGGACGCCTGGAAAAAGGATGTGCAGGCGGCGGTCGACGCCTATGTCGCCCATTATCACGCCTATTTCGCCCGCAACAACGACAAGAGCCCGCAGAAGAAGAAAGAGCTCGATCCGCTGCCGCGCGTCATCCTGGTGCCGGGCGTGGGTCTGTTCGGTGTCGGCGCCTCGGCCAAGGATGCCTCCATCGCCGCGGATATCGCCGAGAATACGGTCGAAGTGATCACCGATGCGGAAGCGATCGGCGAATTCAAGCCGATCAGCGAATATGACATGTTCGAAGTGGAATATTGGTCGCTGGAACAGGCCAAGCTGGGCAAATCGAACGAAAAGGCGCTGGCCCGCCAGGTGGCGGTCGTGACCGGCGGCGGTTCGGGCATCGGCGCGGCGACGGCCAAAGCCATGGCGAAGCAGGGCGCGGAAGTCGCCATTCTTGACCGCGACCTGGACGCGGCCAAGGCCGTGGCCAAGGCGATCGGCGGCAAGGCGCTGGCCGTGGCCTGCGACGTGACCGATCCAAAGTCGGTGCGCGCCGCCTTCGACGCCGTGGCTGCGGCCTTTGGCGGCGTCGATATCGTTGTCTCCAATGCCGGCGCCGCCTGGCAGGGCACCATCGGTCAGGTCGATGACGAGACCTTGCGAAAGAGTTTTGAGCTGAATTTCTGGGCACATCAGGCGGTGTCGCAGCAGGCGACCCGGATCATGCAGGCGCAGGCCACGTTCGGCTGCCTTTTGTTCAACACCTCCAAGCAGGCGGTCAATCCGGGCAAGGATTTCGGGCCCTATGGCCTGCCCAAGGCGGCGACCCTGTTCCTGGTCAAGCAATATGCCCTGGACCATGGCAAGGACGGCATCCGCGCCAATGCGGTCAATGCCGACCGCATCCGCTCCGGCCTGTTGACCGACGAGATGGTGGCGGCCAGGTCCAAGGCGCGCGGTGTGTCCGAGACCGACTATATGGCCGGCAATCTTTTGAAGCGGGAAGTCACCGCCGAGGACGTGGCGGACGCCTTTGTCTATCTGGCCACCGCCACCAAGACGACCGCGGCGGTCGTCACGGTCGATGGCGGCAATATCGAGGCTTCTCTCCGATAGTTGCCTCTGTAGCTCCTCTGTCATGGCCGCCCTTGAGGCGGCCATCCATCTCGCCGCCGCACCCTGGATGGCCGGGTCAAGCCCGGCCATGACAAGCGGGGATGCGGGACCCGCCTTGCCACCGCCCACCCATGCGCTAGGCTGACCTCAAGGTCGAAACAGGCCATGGGGGAGGGGCATGATGCGTCTGCATAGTGCTGTGTTTGTCGTGCTGGCTTTGGGCGCCGGGTTTGCCAATGCGCAACCTGCACCCGATCCCAACGCCTTTCCCAATCCCTATTCCGAAGATGCGGGCTGGGCCCAGATCGACCGGCGCATCGGCGGCACCTCGGCGGTCGATATGGATCCTGACGGCAAAAGCGTCTGGATCTTCGAACGCTGCGGCACGCCCGATGACGGCTGCAGCCGGATCAAGGATCTGGATCCGGTGATGAAGTTCGACGCCAACGGCAAGCTGGTGAAACATTGGGGGGCGGGCCAGATCGTCTATCCCCACGGCATCTTTGTCGGGCGCGATCATCATGTCTGGCTGGTCGAGGGCATTTCACAAAGCGGCGTGATCGCCGATGTGATCCATGAATATACCGAGGACGGCAAGCTTTTGCGCACCATGGGCGCCAGCGGCACCACCGGCGACAGCACGGAACGATTCAATGGCGTGTCGGATGTTCTGGTTGCGCCCGACGGCAGCATCTTTGTCGCCGATGGCCATAGCGACAAGACCAACAACCGCATTCTCAAATATGACCGCGACGGCAAGTTCCTGCTCAGCTGGGGCAAGCTGGGCAAGGGGCCGGGCGAATTCAATTGCCCGCACGGTCTGGCGATGGACGCCCAGGGCCGGCTGTATGTTGCCGACCGTTCCAACAACCGCATCCAGATCTTCGACCAGCAGGGCAAGTTCCTGGAAGAATGGAAACAGTTCGGCCGGCCCAGCGGCGTCTATATCCGCGGCGACATGATTTATGTCGCCGATTCGCTGTCCAGCCCGCAGAATAATCCCGGCTTCCGCAACGGCATTCGCTGGGGGCATATTTCAAATGGCGGCAAGGTCGAAGGCTATCTGCCCTGGGGCGAATACAACGCCATCGAGGGGGTGGCGGTGGACACAAAGGGCAATATTTTTGCCGGGTTCACCAATGTCCCGAATTTTCGGAAGTTCGTAAAGAATTAGCCCTCATTGTCATGGCCGGCCTCCGAGCCGGCCATCAATCGGGCCGCTTGCGAAATGGATGGCCGGGTCAAGCCCGGCCATGACATGCTCTGCTAATTGTTAAACCGGAAATGCATCACGTCGCCGTCGGCGACGACATATTCCTTGCCTTCCAGCCGGAATTTTCCCGCCTCGCGGGCGCCGGCCTCGCCATTGCCGGAGACGTAATCGGCAAAGGCGATGGTTTCGGCGCGGATGAAGCCCTGTTCGAAATCGGTATGGATCACCCCGGCGGCCTCCGGCGCCTTTGAGCCCTTGGTGACGGTCCAGGCGCGGGCTTCCTTCGGGCCCACGGTGAAGAAGGTCAGCAAACCCAAAAGGTCGTAACCGGCGCGGATCAGCCGGTTCAGGCCCGGCTCTTCCAGGCCCAGGGAACCCAGGAAATCGGGCCGGTCTTCGGCCGCCATCTGGGCGATCTCTTCCTCGATCCGGGCGGATATCACCACCGATTTGGCGCCCTGCTTCCTGGCCATCTCTTCGGCGCGGGCCGAAATGGCATTGCCGGTGGCGGCGCTGCCTTCCTCGACATTCAGCACATACAGCACCGGCTTGGCCGTCATCAGGCCAAGCTGGCTGTAGGGACTGCGCTCTTCCGGTGTCAGCTCGGCCACACGCGCAGGCTTGCCGTCGCGCAGCAGGGTGACCGCTTTCATCACCAGCGCCACCGTCTCCTTGGCTTCCTTCTCGCCGCCCTTGGCTTTCTTCTCCAGCGCCGGCAGCCGCTTTTCCAAACTGTCCAGATCGGCCAGCATCAGCTCGGTCTCGACCGTTTCGGCATCGGCGATGGGATCGATCTTGCCCTCGACATGGGTGATGTCGTCGTCTTCGAAACACCGCAGCACATGCACCACCGCATCGACTTCGCGGATATTGGCCAGGAACTGGTTGCCCAGCCCTTCGCCCTTGGAGGCGCCGCGCACCAGGCCGGCGATATCGACAAAGGTGATGCGGGTGGGAATGATGTCGGCCGAGCCTGCGATCTTCGCCAGCGTCTCCAGCCGGGGGTCGGGCACGGCCACGTCGCCGACATTGGGCTCGATGGTGCAGAAGGGATAGTTGGCCGCCTGGGCCGCCGCGGTCTGCGTCAGGGCGTTGAACAGGGTGGACTTGCCGACATTGGGCAGGCCCACGATTCCGCATTTGAAACCCATTTCCTAAAACCTCGTCATGGCCGGCCAGCAAGGCCGCTGTTGCGGCCGCAGCGCGAGCCGGCCATCCATTTTCCCGCCGGAGATACCCGGCCAAAGCCGATTGCGCAATTCACGCATCTTTTCCCCTGGGCGGTTCTTTTTTGGCCGGCGGCTTGAGCAGCAGCGCGACCTTGCTCATGAAGCCGGCATCGTCGTCCCTTGCCAGCAGGGGCGCGGCTTCCACCATCGCCTCCACCAGTGGCGTCAGCCAGGCGATATCCTCGGCGCTGAAATTCTGCAGCACATGGCCGCTGACCTTGTGCTTCTCGCCGGGATGGCCGATGCCCAGCCGCACCCGGCGATAGTCCGGGCCGAGCGTGGCGGTGATGGAGCGCAAGCCGTTCTGGCCGGCATCGCCGCCGCCGGTCTTCACTTTCAGTTTCCCCGCCGCCAGGTCGATCTCGTCATGCACGACGACCAGGGCTTCCAGCGGCAGCTTGAAGAAGCGCAGGGCCGGTCCGATGCAGTCGCCCGACAGGTTCATGAAAGTCTGCGGCTTCAGGAGATAGGTCTTGCGGCGCCCCAGCGTGCCTTCCGACAGAAGCCCGTCGAACCTGGCCTTCCAGGGACCGAAGCCATGCGCGTCGTGCAGCGCGTCCAGGACAATGAAACCGGCATTGTGCCGGTTGCGCGCATATTGCGCGCCGGGATTGCCCAGGCCGGCAATGAGCAAAGGCGTATCCATGACGGAAACGCCTCCTCAGGCGGAGCCTTACTTCTTGGCGGGGGCCGCGGCGGGCTTGGCGCCTGCAGCCGGCTTGGCGCCGGCGGCGGGAGCCGGGGCCGCTTCGGCGGCGGCGGCTTCGGCAGGCGCGCCGGAGGCAGAGGCCGCGGCGCGCTGCTCTTCGCGCACGCTGGTCGGCGCCACGATCGAGCAGACCGTGAAGTCACGGCCGCGAATGATCGGCTTCACGCCTTCCGGCAGGGAGAGATCATTGATGTGGATCGACTCGTTGATGTCCAGCTTGGAGACATCGACTTCGATGGTGTTCGGGATCTTTTCGGCCGGGCAGACCAGGCCGATGGAGTGGCGCACGATATTCAGCACGCCGCCCTTCTTCAGACCGGGCGACACATCGTTGCCGTTGAAATGGACGGGAATTTCCAGGCGCACGGTGGCGCCTTCGGCCAGGCGCATGAAATCGACATGCACGGGGCGGTCGGTGACGGGGTCGAGCTGCACGTCGCGCGGGATGGCGCGGGTCTTCTTGCCGCCCATGTCCAGCATGAACAGGGTGGTGAGGAAATGGCCGGCCTCGACATGGCGCTCCAGGGTGCGTGTGTCCACGCTCACATTCTGGGGGGCGTCCTTGCCGCCATAGACGACCGCCGGGATCAGGCCCTTGCTACGCGCCTGAAAGGCGGGACCCTTGCCGGTGCCCTCGCGCGCTTCCACCTTAAGTTCTTGAACCTGCGCCATTTTTTTAATCCTTCGGGGCCGGCCAAAGCCTGATTTTGACCGGCAAAAGTGCGGAAAGGCGAGGCTTTTAGCGGAAGGCGGCTTGTCACGCAACCGGGGCGGTTCGGGGG
>CAYFKU010000024.1:25534-31463 GCA_964343955.1 uncultured Rhizobium sp.
GTGCTAGCCTTCCCCAAAAAGGGGGGTATCGCATGGACTATCGCGTGATCGGCACCATCCTGGCCGCCGGCCTGGCCGGATGGATTTTCGGGGCTGTCTGGTACGGGGTGCTGGCCAGGCCCTGGCAGATCGCACTGGGTCTCAACCCCGACGAGTGCAAGGACAAGAAGATGCCCCTGGTCCCCATGGTGACGTCGTTCATCGTCGCCATCGTGATGTCGGCCGTGCTTTATCCGGTGCTGCTCAGTGCGGGCGCCAGGACCGTACCGGCCGCCGCCTTCACGAGCCTTATCCTGGGCATCGGCTTTCTGTTCTGCTCCCAGATGGTCGGCAACATGTTCCAGCAACGCTCTTTCACCCTGACGGTGATCGACGGCCTGCACTGGACCTTCTCTCTGGTGGTTGAGGCGGTTGTGCTCACGCTCGTCTACGGAGCGTGGGTAAACTAGTCGAACAGGCTGGAGACCGACGCTTCGTTGTTGATCCGCCGCATGGCTTCGCCCATCAGCGGGGCGATGGAAATCCGGCGCAGGTTGGGGCAGGCCATCATTCCCGGCGTAGCTTCGATGGAATCGGTCACCACCATGGATTTGAGCTGGGAGGCGGCGATCCGCTCCACCGCCTTGCCCGACAGAAC
This sequence comes from uncultured Rhizobium sp., assembly GCA_964343955.1. Lineage (GTDB taxonomy): Bacteria > Pseudomonadota > Alphaproteobacteria > Micropepsales > Micropepsaceae > Rhizomicrobium. Next base: position 26,172 of record CAYFKU010000024.1, read on the forward strand.
GCCGTGGGTGGCATAGGCATAGACCTCGGTCGCGCCGCTTTTCAGCAGGGCATTGGCGGCATTGCACAGGGTGCCGCCGGAATCGACGATATCGTCGATCAGGATGCAGGTGCGGCCCTCCACATCGCCGATGATATTCATCACTTCCGACACGCCCGCGCGCTCGCGCCGCTTGTCAACAATGGCCAGGTCGGTGTTCAGGCGCGTGGCCAGGGCGCGGGCGCGGACCACGCCGCCCACGTCCGGTGACACCACCATCGTGTCCTTGCCTTTCAGGTTTTCGGCAATGTCCTTCACGATCACCGGCATGGCGAAAAGATTGTCGGTGGGGATGTCGAAAAAGCCCTGGATCTGGCCGGCATGCAGATCGACCGTCAGCACCCGGTTGGCGCCGGCCTCGGTGATCATGTTGGCCACGAGCTTGGCCGATATGGGGGTGCGGGGACCGACTTTGCGGTCCTGGCGGGCATAGCCGAAATAGGGGATGACCGCGGTGATGCGCTTGGCGCTGGCCCGGCGCAGCGCGTCGATCATGATCAGCAGTTCCATCAGATTGTCGTTGGCGGGCGCGCTGGTGGACTGGATGACGAACATGTCCTCGCCGCGGACATTTTCCTGCACCTCGACGAACACCTCATCGTCGGAAAAGCGGCGGACATCGGCCTTGACCGGGACCAGGTCCAGATAGCTGCTGATGGCCTCGGCCAGGGGACGGTTGGAATTGCCCGTGATCAGGCGCATGCCCCACGATCTGTTCAGATCCGTCATCGGACTTGCCCCCGCAAAACCAAAAGGTGACGTATGAAGTGAAGCTTTGATGACGGGCTTTTAGCCCCTGGGCAATGGCACCGCAACACGGCGAATGACGCTTGGCGGGAGTTTGTTACCGGGTAAGCACAATTGCAGAGACCTGGCGCCCATAATCCGGCTCACCGGCATAGGTGGTGCGGCGGAAGCTGAAAAAGCCGTTCTCGGCGGGGTAGGTGCAGACCGCCAGATTTTCCACGGTGCCGGCCCCGGCCTGGGTCAGGCGATGGGTCACATAGGCGGGCAGATCGAAGCGGTAATGGCCTTCCCGGCCCGAAGGCACGAAGAATCGCCGCATTCTCAGCCCCTGTTCCAGAATGCGGTCGCGGAGTTCGAAGCCGACCTCGTAATTCTGCTGGCTGATGCAGGGTCCGATGACCGCCCTGATGCGGTCCCGCGCGGCCCCCAGTCTTTCCATCGCCTCCAGGGTGGCTTCCAGCACCCCGCCCGCCGCGCCTTTCCAGCCCGCATGCGCCGCCCCGATCACGCCAACCTCGGAATCGGCGAACAGCACCGGCGCGCAATCGGCCGTCAGGATGGCCAGCCCCAGGCCCGGCGTGGCGGTGACCATCGCATCGCCCTGGGGGCGCAAGCCGCTCCCGGCCTCCGGACCCGGCAGGGTAAGGACCGTGGGACTGTGGACTTGCGACAGGCTGACCAGGCGGATGCCGGGCGCCAGCGCATCGGCAACCCGACGCCGGTTTTCCGTGACCGCCCCGGGATCGTCCTTCGAACCCGGCCCGCAGTTCAGGGAGGTGTAGATACCTTCCGATACGCCGCCCTCGCGGCCGAAGAAGCCATGGGCGATGCCTGGTCCGCCCAGATTTGGCGCCTGCAGCCGCTTCATGGGGGAAAGCCCGCCACATCCGCGCTGGCGGGCGGCATCAGCGCCAGCACCTTGAAAAGCTGCCCCATCTTGTCGTTGCCGATCAGGCGCTCGATGGCGGCCAGAAGATCGTTTGCCTGGTCCGGATTGGCTTTGATCAGTTGCTCGGCCCGCTCGGTGATGCCCAGATGGGCCAGGAACAGGCCCTGCGTCACCGGCCCGAATATGGCGGCGCCGCCGCGAGCGCCGGCTGCGGCCAGCGCGGCGAAATCCACATGGGCGGAAAGGTCATCTTCGCCCGGTTCGGCCAGCACATCGGCAAAACGGTGCCCGCTCACCGCCTGCAGGGTCTCGGCAAAGCCGGTGCGCGCGCCATAGCCGTAATCGACGATCAGGCCCGCGCCGCCGCGCGCGGCGATGGTGCGGGCGATATCTTCGGTCAGGGCGGCGGCGGCGGGCGAGGTTTCATAAACCGCGCCGTTGGGCGCCTGCTCCAGGCCGGGGGGAAGCGCGGCGGGCGGCAGCGCCACCGGCGCCAGCGCGAAGGCGAGTTCCCCGCCCTGGGTTGTAATCATGCGCTCGCACCAGCCGCGCTCGCTTTTCACATATTGGCGCACCGGCAGGGCATCGAAAAATTCATTGGCCACCAGAAAGAGCGGCCGGTCCGTCAGGCTGTCGTCGAACTGGGCCTGCCAGCTTATGTCCGCCCCCAGGCCGCGCAGTTTGTCGCCTTGCGCTTCCTGCAGCAGCGGACTGGCTTCGACGAGAACGACCTCCAGATCGACCAGGAATTCCGGCGCAACCCTGGCGGTGCGCAGGATGTCGGCCATCAGGGTGCCGTGGCCCGGTCCCAGTTCCACCAGGCGCGGATTTTTCGGACAGCCCTGGTCGGCCCAGGCCTGCACCAGCCACAGGCCCAGCATCTCGCCGAACATCTGGCTGATTTCCGGCGCGGTGATGAAATCGCCGCCCTTGCTTCCAAGGGAGGAAGGGCCGAAGGGATCGCGGGTGGCGTAATAGCCTTCCTTCGGGTCCAGCAGCGCCACCGTCATGAACTGCGCCACCGAGATGGGCCCCTGCGCCTCGATCAGGGCGGCGAGGCGGTGCTTGAGGCTCATGCGGCTTTGGAAGCGGGCTTGTTATAGGCTAGCCAGAAAAGTGCCCCGGCTGTCAGCCAGACAGGGATGGAAAGCGCCATGCCCATGCTGACCGGACCGATGAATTGCGTGTCGGGCTCGCGGAAGAATTCGCAGATGAAGCGGAAGGTGCCATAGCCGGCGAAGAAGATGGCGGCCAGAAGCCCCGGGCGCTGATGGGCGCGAAACAGGCGCAGCGCGATCTTCATCAGGATGAACAGCAGGATGCCTTCCAGGGCCGCTTCGTAAAGCTGACTCGGATGGCGCGGCAGGTGATAGGGATCGCGGGGGAAAATCATCGCCCAGGACGCATCCGACGGCCGGCCCCACAATTCGCCATTGATGAAATTGGCCAGGCGCCCGAAGAACAGGCCGATGGGCGCGAAGGCGCTGACCAGGTCGGCCACGGCAAGGAGTTGCAGCTTGCGGCGGCGGCAGAACAGCCAGACCGCGATGGCGACGCCCAGAAGGCCGCCATGGAAGGACATGCCGCCTTCCCAGGCCGCGATGATGCGGATGGGATCGGTGATGAAACCCAGGGGCAGCCCGTCGCAGAAGGCCGCATATTGCGGCGTGACGCTGCACAAGATGACACCGTAAATCAGCACCCAGCCCAACCGTCCGCCCAGGATGACGCCGAAGGTGGCCCAGACCACCAGGTCGCCAATGTCATCTTCCGTGGCCGGGGGCTTGCCGTTGAAGGGCGGGGGCGCCCACAGCTTCTTGTTGCGGAGCACCCGCACCACACCCCACCAGGCGATCACGATGCCGGCGATATAGGCTAGGGCGTACCAGCGGATGGCGACGGGCCCCAGATGCACCAGCACGGGGTCGATCTGGGGGAAGGGCAGAAGGGCCTGGATCATAAGTCGGTAAACGGCGGTGCTTCGCGGCTTGTGTCAAGCGGGTTAGGGCGCCATATAAACACAGAACCGGAGCATCTCATGGCGCAGACCGACAACCCCTTCCTGGATGGCGTGGCCAAGGCCTTTACCGACGCGGCCGGCATGGCCCAGAGCGTCCGGGCCGAGATCGACACCTTCGTCCGCCAGCGGCTGGAGCGGCTGGTGGCCGACATGGATTTCGTGCCGCGCGAGGAATTCGAAGCGGTCAAGGCCATGGCCGCCAAGGCCCGGGAAGAGAATGAGGCGCTGGCCGCCCGTATCGCGGCTTTGGAATCCAAATCAAATACTTAAGCGCCGTTTGGACTCCCGCCGTACGAAAACACCGGCGACATTCCAAAGCTGTGGAATCTTTCTCGTCGCCGGGGATGACGAGACCCGGACTCTTGTTTTCTCAAAATCTTGTGCCAGTTTGGATCGCAACTGCTTCGTTTTGTGGCCGAAGCACTTTGGAGAGTTGCGCAGGCTATGACCATCACCCACCTGGACGACGAGCCGCTCGATACCCTCCACCCGCTGGATCTTCTGGAAAAGGCGGTCGAAGCCAATGGCTGGGCCTTCGAGCGGGCCGGACGGGATGAGCTGAACCTCTCGGTCGCGGGCAAGTGGAGCGACCATCATTTCAACTTCTCGTGGCGGGACGATCTGCAGTCCCTGCACCTGTCCAGCGCCTTTGACATGCGGATCGGCGAAGGGGTGCGGCGGCAGAATGTGGCCGACCTGCTGATGCATGTGAATGCCAAGCTCTGGATCGGTCATTTCGACCTCTGGCCGCAGGACGGAACCATCATCTTCCGCCACGCCATGATCTTTCCGGATGCCGAAGCCAGCGCTGCCCAGTGCGAGGCGCTGCTCAACCTGGCGCTGGAAGCCTGCGAACATTACTATCCGGCCTTCCAGTTCGTGCTGTGGGGCGGCAAGACCGCCGAAGAAGCGGTTGCCGCGGCGGTGCTGGAGTGCGCCGGCCAAGCCTGATGAACAGGTCGTGATCCCGTGAGCCTTGTTCTTATCGGCGCGGGCCGCATGGGCTCTGCCCTTCTCAAGGGCTGGCTCGCGCGCGGGGTCAAATCCATCGCGGTGGTGGAACCCAAGCCGTCGGCGGCGCTCAGGAACCTGGCGCGCGCAAGGCAGATTCAGCTTTGCGACAGTCCCTCCCAGGTAAAGGGCAGGGTTTCCGTCTGCATTGTTGCGATCAAGCCGCAGATCCTGAAAGGCGAGGCCCCGGCCCTGGCCGACTTCGCGACATCCGGGAGCCTGATGATTTCCATTGCGGCAGGAACCTCCATCGCCGCCCTGCGCAAGGCTTGGGGAAATCAGGCCCGCATCATCCGCGCAATGCCCAACACGCCCGGCGCGATCGGCGAGGGCATTACCGGCCTTTATGCCGCCAAGGGCGTGACGCCCGCGGATCGCAAGCGGGCGACGCAATTGCTGGCCGCCCTGGGTGAAACCATCTGGGTGGCAAGGGAAGGCCTGATCGACAGCGTCACGGCTGTGTCCGGTTCCGGTCCGGCCTATCTGTTCCTGATGGCCGAAGCCCTGACCGAGGCCGGTGTGTCGGAAGGGCTGACCCGCGCGCAGGCGGAAGCCTTTGCCCGCGCCACGGTCTCCGGTGCCGGCG
>CAYFKU010000025.1:0-14618 GCA_964343955.1 uncultured Rhizobium sp.
GCTTCAAGGCGTCCAGAACCGGCGCCGACTGGACCCAGGACATAGACGATCCCCAGTCCGGCTATGGCTATCATTACGAAAAGAGCGTCAAGCTGGCGCGCGGCAAGCCGCAGATGACCATCAGCCATGTGCTGACCAACACCGGCAAGAAAGAGATCGTCACCACCGTCTATTGCCACAATTTCCTGACGCTCAGCCCGGGCAGCGAGCATCTGGCGATCACCGCGCCCTTCACCTGGACGGCGCTCGACCAATTGCAACCCAACCTGGTGAAGCTGGATGGCAAGACCATCCGCTATATCGCGCCGATCCCGCCAGGCGTCACGACACAGTCGCTGATGAGTGGCTTCGGCGGCGAGGCCAGCGACTATGACTTCACCATCACCAATACCAAGACCGGCTTCGGCCAGCGCATTCGCGCCGACCAGCCCATGGTGCGTATCAATATGTGGTCCATCACACCGACCTACAGTCTTGAGCCTTATATCGCCATCGCCATCAAGCCCGGCGAAACCAAGCGCTGGACCTACACCTACGATTTCTACGGACCGGGAGACAAACAATGACCAAGATTTCGGTTTTCAGCGCCCTGCTGCTGGCATCGACCACGCTCGCCTTTGCGCAGGGCAACGCCCCCTTCATTCCGCCCAATCCGAACAATCTGTCGCCCGCCAGCGCGCTGGACAATTTCCCCTCCAAAACCCTGGATAACGGGCTTGTCTCCGCCAAGGTCTATCTGCCCGATCCCTTCGGCTTTTACCGCTCCACCCGCTTCGATCATGCCGGCATGATCACCCACATCACCTACAAGGGCCAGGACTATGGCCGCTACTGGTTCGTCAAGACGTCGCCCGGCGTCAAGAATTTCACCTATGACCAGGACGGGCTGGTGGCCCATAACAGCAACATCGCCGCGGGTCCGGTGGAGGAATTCGGCCAGAACGGCTTCGAGGAAGCCGGGCGCGGCGGCCGCTTCCTGAAGATCGGCGTGGGCATCCTGCAGCGCGACAATGACATCTATGACCGGTTCCACACCTATCCGATCCTGACCCAGGGCAAACGCACCACATCCACCACCAAGACCAGCATCCGTTTCACCCAGGTGATCGCGAACGATCCGTCCGGCTATGGCTACAGCTATGTCAAAACCGTTCGCCTCACCCCCGGAAAGCCGCAGCTTGTGATCGAGGATCGGCTGACCAACACCGGCAAGAAGGCGATCGACACCACCGTCTATAATCACCACTTCATGACATTGAGCCCCGGCGAGGATGGCGTCGAATTGGAAGCGCCCTTCAAGCTGGCGAACGCCCGCCCCATGCCGGCGGATGTGGTCAAGTTCGATGGCAATCGCATGACCTATCTACGCGGCCTCACCGGCCAGGAACAGGTCGCCAGCGACCTGACCGGCTTCACCAACGCCGTCAGCGACAATGACTTCAAGATCACCGCCACCAAGACCGGATATGGCGTGCGCATTCGCGCCAACCAGCCGGTCTCGCGGCTGCTCTGGTGGTCCGTGCCGTCAACCATGGGCATCGAGCCTTACATGGACATCAAGCTGAAGCCGGGCGAGAGCAAGAGCTGGAGCCACACCATGGACTATTACGGGCCCGGCGACAGCAAATGAGAATTGCACTGGCGTTGGCCGGGTTGATGCTGGCGACCGGCGCGTCGGCACAGCCCGCCCAGCCCATGCCAAACCGCAGCATGCCGGTCGAAAAGGTCCTGGCTGCCGCGCCGCATCTAACCATCGGCAACGGGCTGATTGCGGCGCGCATTGCGCCGCCGGACTTAAGGCGGGGTTTCTATCGCGGCACCCGCTTCGACCAGGCCGGCACGGTCACCAGCCTGGTCCATACGGGGCGAGAATTTTACGGCCCCTGGTTCGAGCGGACAGCCCCGGAAGTCCTGGACTATGCCTATGACGCGCAAGGGCGCGTCGTGGGCGGCCCCGACAGCGCCACCAGCGGCCCGGTGGAGGAATTCGCCCCCTTAGGGTTCGAGGCCAAGCCCGGCACCTTCATCAAGATCGGCGTCGGCGTCCTGCGACAGCCCGACAGTCAGCCCTACGATCACTACCGGCATTACGACATTGTCGATGGCGGCAAGCGGGCCACCATGGCCACCCGCGACAGCGTGACCTTCACCCAGAACCTGTCCAGCGGCGGCATCGCCTATATGTATGAAAAGACACTGCGCCTGACACCCGGCAGGCCGGAGCTTGTGATCGAACATGTGCTGAAGAACACCGGCGCCATGCCGATCAACACCACCGTCTATGACCACAATTTCCTGAAGATCAGACAGGGCAATGACGGCGTCCGCGTCAGTTTCCCCTTCGCCATCGCCGCCGCCAATCCGCCGCCGGCCGACCTGGTGCGGATCGAGGGGCGCACCCTCACCTGGCTGCGGCCCATGAAGAACAGGGAGCGCATATCCTTCCTGGTCACCGGCTTCGGCAACAATGCCAGCGATTATGATTTCACGGTTGAAGATACCGCCTCGGGCGCCGGCGTCCGCGTCCAGGCCGACCAGCCGATCACCCGGCTCAACATCTTCTCGATCGACAGGGTCCAGTCGGTCGAACCCTATATCGCCATCGACCTGGCGCCAGGCCAGGAAAAACGCTGGCGCTACACTTACAGCTTCATGGCTCCTTAGGCGTCACGACGCCCAAGGCATACTCCAGAGATCTTGGGATCGACGCCGCGCACAGCACGCACCTGTCCTTTGTCAGCCCCATGGGTACGGGCGCTCCAAACGGAAAGGCCCCGGCCCGCACGCGCGCAGCAAAGCGCGGCGCGAAGCCGGGGCCAGTTGTGCGCTCCAGCCGGCCGGGGGGAGCAAGCCGGCGAACGCGACAGGGTATCGATGTGAGAGCCGCCTTGTGGCGGCGGGTTCAGGACTGCGCGGCCAGGCCAAGCACTATCAGCAGCCTGGTCTTGCCCATTTTCGTTCCTAGGATGCCGTCTTGCTGAGGATCAGATAGATCAGGGAACCGCATACGCTAATGGTCATAGCGGTCGGGATAAAGCCGCAGGTCCGCCTGCCGCTCCTCCTCCAGCACCGCCGGGAACCACGGATTGTCCCGCCAGTTCACCGCCACCGTCACCGCGCCATGCGGCTTCTTAACCCGGAAGAATTCGTCAATCGCATCGCCCTTGCGGCGCGGATTCCAGCTCGCCCAGATCTGGCTGCCCGGCCGCCTGATCGTCGGCCGCAACAGGGCAAGGCTGCGATGCGACAACATCTGGGCCTCTTCTATCCAGGCTCGCGAAAATCCTTCGAGGGATTTTATTGCCTCCGCCGTGTGGTCTTGCATCCCAAGAAAGGCGATCACCCCATCGCCCGGCGTCTGGATTTCCTTTTCATAAACTTTGAACCCGTCTACCTCGCCCAGGCCCAGTTGCGCCAGCTTGGCCTCGATCAGCCGCTTGGACGAATCCTTCAGCGACTTCTGCACCTCGCGGATGCACACCGCCAGCATGCCCCGCTCGACCAGGCAATCCTCGATCAGCAGCTCGGCAAAGAAATGGCTCTTTCCGCTCCCCCGCCCGCCATGGGCACCCTTGTAGCGCGAAGGCGCAAGCAGCGGCAGGAAGACCCTCGGTGTATCAATCTTCAGGCTGCGCGTCTTCGCCGCCGCTGCTGTTCTGTTCCTTTGCAGTGTCAACAACCACTCGCTCAATTTTCGCCAGCACGGGCAACCCGCCATCCTCGCCCGCGACCGGTTGCGCCGCCTTGCCCCAGCCGCGATCCAGCAGCGCCTGCGCCGCCGACACCCGCGCCGTCGCCGGCCCGTCCGCCTGGTTCATGATCGCGGCCAGAACCTTGATCGCCGCCTTGCTGTGCTTCCTGGCCAGCGCCTTGATCTCGGCCGCCACCCTGGAGCTTCTCGCCAACAGCTCAAGCCTCGATGCCAAACAAAAAAGGCCCGCATCGCGGACCTTCGGTAAGACCGGCCTCAGCCGCAGTTCTCCACCATGGCGATGAACCTGCCCGAATTATAAAAACACCGCAACCGGTCCGGCGCAGAAATCAAGAAAGGGAACGCCGCCTCGCAAAACCAGCACCCTGCGCCGCAACCGTGATGATAGCCGCCATCACGGCCAGCGACACCAGCGCCCCGATCGGCCGCTCGATGCCGATCTGATAGGCCAGCGTGTGGACGATCAAAAGCCCGAAGCACAAGTAATTCCAGCGCTGAAGGCTCTTCCAGCCCGGCGCGCCCAGCGACCGCAGGCTCGCATCGTTCGACGTCGCAAGCAGCATCAGCAGTATCAGCGCCGCGCCAAGTCCTGTGTAGTTGGCCAGCCCGAAGACATCGTGACGGAAGGGCTGCCAATGCTCCTTGCGCCAATTTTCATAGACATAATAAAGCCAGGGCCGCCAGCGCAGATGCACGCATTGGCCGATAACGGCATGGAAGATGCCCACCATCCCGGCCCAGATTCCCACATCGCGGCGAAAATCCTGCGACACCGCCACATTGCGTCCCCATAGCTGCTTGAAGGGTCCTATCAGCAGGGTCAGGCTTATCAGCACCAGCCCCGGCCAGGCGCTCGCAAAGCTCAGCCTGGTGATCGCATCCTCGTAAGGCCGCGTGACATACAGAAGCGCCGCGCTCGCCAGGGTCACGATGCCCAATGGCAGATGATGGCGCAGCAACCGTCGCGACAGCCGCGGGGATATCATGCAATCGGTTCCCGATCTTCTTCTTGCGGGGGCAATCTACTCGGCGATCAGGTGAACGAAAGCCATCGCCCCATGCGGCGCATTGCCGTAACCGGCATGGCCCGGCGTCATGGCGAAGGCATAAAGACCGCCAAGCCCAAATCGCCAGTGATCGTCCAGCCGGAAATCGCGTACCAGGCCCAGCGATATCTCTCCGACGCGCGCCTTGCGCGCCGCCAGTTCCGCATTCTCCTCCCACTCGGCGCGCGCGAACACCGTCCACAGGTCGGCGGGCTTGTAAGCCGCCTCCGCCAGCAGCGCGTTCAGCCGTGTGCCGTCCGAAAGGCTTTTCAGGCCCCAGGCCCCTGTCGCGGCAAATGAGCCTTCCTCACCAAGCGCGGTGAACCAGGTCGCGCTGGCCGTATAGCGGTCCTCATCCACATCCGGCTCAAGCTGCTCCGGACTGTTCAGGTGCCCCCAGCTCGCCTGCAGCGACCAATGCTCGTCCGGATTGAAGGAAATCCGCGCCGACGTGGAATCGAACCGCGGATGATCGAATCCGAAGCGCCGCTGGTCCGGTTCACGGCCGGTGAATTGCGACGCCTCCAGCTTCCAGTCGCCCAGAACGACACCGGCCGTCGCCACGCCATAGGTGATGTGCGTGGAATCCAGCCAGTGATGGGTGATCGGCGCCGCCGGATTGTCCATCGCCGAGGCCCGGTGCATGAAGGCCGACGGTCCCAGCGCCGGCTCGCCCGGATATCCCAGATACAAAAAGGCCGCGCTCGTCTCGTCAAACCGATGGCTCCAGCTCGCCGCCAGCTCCATCACCATGTCGTGCGGATGCTGCCGGTCCACCAGGTGCGTGACGCCATCGGCGGTCTCCCCGCTCGCCATCAGCAGCGGATAGCCGCGCCGGCCCATCAGCGGATCAGGACTCAGCATGGCGCGAAGCCCCAGCGTGTCGCTGCCGAAATCGCGCTGCGCCATTCCCATCGCCATGCCGGACAGGAATGTCATGTCGCCGCCGCGCGGCCCGCTCTGATAGTCGTAAATCCCGTTCAGCTCGGCATAGCTCATCAGCATCCAGGGGCCGATCATCGTCATGCGGCCCATCGCCGGCCCGGCATCGGGCTGCCAGCTCGTGCCCGACGATTCCCGGTTCATCGCATAGGGCCCAAAGGCCCCATGCATGTCCATGTCCATGCCGCCCATATCCATGTCCATGGCGCCGTGATCCATATGGCCCATGTCTCCATGATCCATGCCCTGGTGATCCTGGGCAAAGGCGGGCATGGCCGACAGCAGCAGAAGCAGGACAAGTCTTTTCATGACAATAACTCGATAAAACTAACGGGCGGTCTTGCCGAACAGCTCGACCAGCTCTTCGAACTTGGCGCGCGCCTGCTTGGCATCGCCGCTTTTGATGGCATCGGCGACGCAGTGGCTCGAATGGGATTTCAGAAGCTCCTCCTCGACCTTGCGCAGCGCCGCCTTCACGGCCTGGACCTGGGTCAGGATGTCGATGCAATAACGGTCTTCCTCGATCATCCGGGCCAGCCCGCCGACCTGGCCCTGGATGCGCGAAAGTCTCTGGATCAGTTTCGGATCGTGATGCGGCATACGATACCCCTATGGGGTATATAGGACGGGAGTCGCTGCGCCGCAAGCACAAGGCGCAGGACCGCGCTGGCGGCAGCCGGCACATTCATCCCCGTACAGGTTATTTATCCGGGGCGAACGGCGTCCGGCGGCGGCTGTATTTCACGGACAAGATCGCGGACACGCCGCCAGCGGGCGGCGCATCCTGGGATGCCTTCTGCGCCGCGGCGCTGCGCTCCCGCAAGGCCTTCGGCAAGGCCACGCGCAAAAGCGTCAAAGCCGTCCGCCGCGCCACAAAATAATCGGGCTCTAATAGCCGCCCAGGCCGTAATAGGGCGGCGGCGCGATCTCCGGCAGGAATTCCGGCCTGGTTCCGGTCAGCCGGAACACCGCTTCGGCGATGGGCGTGATCCGCGCAGGCTCCGCATCCAGCAGCACCTGCTGGACGCGCCCCTCGTCGCGCGGCTGGCTGGCCAGCGCGCCGATGGATTGCAGCAGCGCCCGCCACCGCACCAGGCAGTCCGGCGTCGCCAGCACTTCGGCGGGAATGACCACGCGCATCAGCATCCGCATCGTCTCACCCGCTCCTGTCCGGCCGATCCAAGAAGGCGCGCGCGATCGCCTCGGCCTCGGCCGGATTGTCCAGCAGGGCGCGCAGTTCGGCCAGAAGCTCCGGCAGGCAATTGGCGCTCCGCGCCGCCGCATCGCCGCCAATTCCGGTGACCATGCCGCGCCAGCGCGGCGAGGCCATCAGCCGCTGCGCCAGACCTTCCCGCAGCAAGTCCAGCCACATGGACGGACAATATGACAGGTTGAGCGACCAGCTCGGCTCTCCCGCGCCGGTGTGATGCACCGCTCCGCGCGGCACATAGAAAAGCGAGCCCGGCACCAGATCGACGGTCCGTTCCGGCGGCCGCGCCGCACCCGCCAGCAGCGGCGCCAGCGCCGGCGTGATCGCGGTTGAACCCAGCGTGTAGCTGTCGGGCGGGCATGCCACCATCGGCGCCTCGCCCACCTGCCAGCGCTTGGCGCCGGTAAGCTGGATGGTGAAATTCTCGTTCTTGTCGAAATGCGGCACCGCCCCGCCGCCGGCGGGCGTGAAGAACATGCTGGCGATCACCTTGCGGCGCGGCGCGCCCAGGAAATCCGCCAGGCTTTCGGTCAACTCAGGCAGCGGCAGGTTGATGAAGTAAAGCGTGGCGCCCGTATCGCGCAACTGGGCCGCATTGTCGGGCGCGATCGGGAACACGCTGTGCGCCACGAATTCATTGGCCAGCCAGGCCTGCGCCCCTTCGCGCGCCATGCCTGCCAGCCGCCCCGGATCCAGCGGGCCGACAATATGGCGCACAAAATCCATGTCCGCCGCCGCAAGCTGCATCAGCGCCATTCGCCGCTGCCAGTGTTCGGCGAAGAATTGCTCCGCGCCGATGGGCAACAGCAGGCGGCGCCAGTCCAGGCGGGATGTCATGGGCATGGGATCGGCAGGATCGGCCATGGGCGCAGCGTCCCATGGACGCTGCGCTTACGCCAGCCGCCGCTGCTAGAAATTGAAGCGGACGCCCAGACGAACTTCCCGGCCCAGGTAGTCATATTGCGTGACCGAATGGGTGGGGCCGCCGTTCGACTGCACACCGTCCTGGGTACCCGGCTTCATCTGCGGCGGGATGTTCAGGGCATTGTCCACCGCGCCATAGATCTGCCAGTTGTCCGTCCAGTCATAGGAGGCGCGGAAATCCAGATAGGCGGTCGGATCGACATTAAAGACCGAGTCAGGCACCGTCCATCGCGCCGACGCCGGCGCCTGGTTGCCGGTATTCCACTGGTTGTTGAGGATGGCGCTGCCGTACCAGCGCACCTGGCTGGTCAAGGAATATGGTCCAGTCTTGTAGTTTGCCGACATCACCCCTTTCCATTTTGGGGCACCGGAACTGAACGACGGGGCTCCTGCACCCAGCACGCCGGCATAGTCGTTGGGCGTGGTGGCGCCAAAGGACTGGATAGTGATCTCGTCCACATAGTTGGCGGTGAAGCCGAAGGTCATCTGGCCGTCCCACAGGTCGGTGGCGTAATTGGCCTGGATGTCCATGCCCGATGTCCGGATCGCGTTAATGTTGACCGGCACGCGGTTGATGATGGAAAGGGCGCCACCGGTCCCGCCGAACACCAGCGCCGAACAGAGCGGGTCATTGATGTTGGTGGTGCAGGTGCTGAGGATCAGGTTCTGGCTGATCGTGTTGATCTGGCCCGTCAGGTTGATGTTGTACCAGTCCAGCGAAATGTTGAAACCCGGGAGGAAGGTCGGGGTCAGGATGACGCCGCCCGAAATGGTGCGCGCGACCTCGGGCGCCAGGGTGGGATTGCCCAGCACATTGTTGATGATCGAGACCTGCTTGCCCGTCTTTGGATCGATGGCGCTGCCGGTATTGACGTTGGCGGGCGCGAAAAGCTCCTGGATCGAAGGCGCGCGGATATCGACCGACCAGGTCGCGCGCAGCTTGATGTCGTCGGTGATCTGGCTGGTGGCGCCCAGCTTCCAGGTCTGGACCAGGCCGGACGTGGAATAGTCGGTCATGCGTCCCGCGGCGTTCAAATCGAACGACTGGACGAAATCATTGCGCAGTACCGGGACGTCGAATTCCAGATAGCCTTCGCGCACATTGATGTTCGAGGACGGGAAATTGGAATAGTTGGCGACGGCATAGCCGCCATTGTCGCCGATGGTGGTGGCGACATTCTTGCCCGCTTCCTTGCGATAATGGAAACCGAAGGCGGCGGCGATCTTGCCGGCGGGCAGTCCCCAGGGCAGCCTGCCCTGCATGTTGGCCTCGAACACGTCCATGTTCAGGGTCATGTTCTCGAAGTCCTGGTTGTCGCCGGTCGCATAGCGGATGCCCGCCGCGCTGGCCACGCCTTCGCCGATGGAGTTGAGCGGAACGCAGCCCGGCGCCGCCGTGACCTTGCCCACCACCACGGGCGACTGGCCCGGAAGCGAGGAACGGCACACGATGCTTCCCAGAGCAAATCCGGAATTGCCGCGATTAGCCGCCGTGACCACCACTGCATCCTGCGCCGCCACCAGGTTGGCGATGACAGGCACGCCAGTGACACGAACCGAATAGCGGGTCTGGGAATGGGAGAAATAGCTGTTCCAAGACCAGTCGTCGCCCAGGACTCCTTCAAGGGTAAAGACGCCGCGCATCAACTGACGACGATTATAGGTCGCTGCCGGCGCCAGCGCTCCAGCCTGTTGTTTGGTATAGTTTTCGCCGGTAGCTGTCCGGTTGCTGAAATTGTTGCCGTTCAGAGTCCCCATGGTGAAGGAAGGAATTCCACCCGCAATCATAGCGTCACGCACAGATGCCGGCAGGAAGGCATTGTCTTGTTTAATTACCAGACCGAGCTGTTGATAAGACTGCGCGTCACCCTTGCCGGTGAAGTAACCATAGTTCATCTGCACCGACGCCTTGATGTCGTTGGTGAGATTGTACCAGCCGTGCATGAACAGCGTGTAGGTGGTGTTGGGATTGCCAATGGTCTGCCAAGGCGCTTCGCTGTCCCGGTCGGTCAACGAGCCGCCATTTGACAGCGAACTGCCGGTGAGATTGCCGAAATTCACCTGCTGCACCTGGCCGCCATCGACGAAACGGATGCCGCGCAAGGCATTGGCGGGCGCCAGCGCCGTCACGCCATTGACGCCCACCGTGCCGGTGCCCGCCGGGCTGGAGACGATCAGGCCGCCCATGGTCGAATTCTGCAGGCCGACATGATCGGCCAGGACGAACTGGGTGTTGGTCGGGCCCGCCGTCGCCGTGGTGAAATTCGGGTTCGAAACCAGATAGGTGCCGCGATACCATTTCTGCTCCATCAGCAGAACGGTATCCGGCCGCTTGTTATAGCTGGCCGCGACCTCGATATGGCCCTTGTCGCCGGCAAGATATGTGCCCCACATCATGTCGGCCGAAACCGAACGCACCAGTCCGCTGGTGGTCTCGCCGCCCTGGAAACGTCCCTTCAGGCCGGTGAAATTCTTGTCGATGACGAAATTGACCACGCCTGCCACCGCATCGGAGCCATAGGCGGCCGAGGCGCCGCCGGTCACCACATCGACGCGCTGGATGACGGTGCTGGGCAGGGTCGTGACATCCACGCCGCCGGTCAGGTTGGCATTGACGATGCGCTGGCCATCGAACAGCACCAGCGTGCGGTTGACGCCCAGGTTGCGAAGATTGACCAGGTTGGCGCCGGCGGTGCCGGGCGACGCGGCGCCCTGCGAAGCGCCAAAGGATGCGGGCGGCGAATTGAGCTGGGGAAGCTGGCGCACATCTTCCGCGATGTTGGCGTAGGCGTTGCTTTCCAGCTTTTCGGTGTCGATCACCGTGACGGGGGTGGGCGCTTCATAGCCACTGATGGTAATGCGCGAACCGGAAACGACGACGGATTCCACATTCTCGCCGGCCTGCTGGCCCGGCTGCTGCGCGCATGCGGCGTGACTGAACAGGGTGAACATGGCCATTGCCGAGCAGCCAAGCATAAGCTTCTGCACCAGATTATTCATGCAAGCCCCCTAAGGTTTTTGTTGTTGTGTTATTCCCCCGAAAGAGACGAGCAGCGGTCGAGCACGAAAGGAACAGCGCTCGTCAAACAAGTGCAATTCAGTCTTGTCGTGGCATTACGCAAAGTCAATATGCGCACAATGGCTGTGCAAGACATGCGGACACAAGTTGCGGACTCAAGTTGCAAATGATGATGCGCGAACGCGATGTGACTGATGAGCGACATGCGTGACATTATTGTCGATGCCCTGCGCCTGCATCAGGCCGGGCATCTGGACCAGGCTGCCGCGCGCTACAGCCAGGTGCTGAAAGCCGATCCCCGCAATGCCGACGCACTGCATCTTCTCGGCATGATCGCGCTGCAACAGAACCGGTTCGAGCAGGCGGTGGAACTCACCACCGCGGCCGTCGCCATCGACCCGCGCCAGGCCAGCTATCATTTCCATCTCGCGCTTGCACGCCAAAGCCTGAACGATCTTGGCGGCGCCATTGCCGGCTATCGCCGCGCCCTCGCCCTGGATCCGAAAAATCCCGACATCTTCAACAACATGGGCAACGCGCTGGCGGCATCGGGCCAGCCCCAGGATGCCATCGCCGCCTTCGGCCATGCGCTCGCGCTGGCCCCCGGCAATGCGCTGCTGCACAACAATCTCGGCAACGCCCAGCAGACGATGGGATTGCGCGATGAAGCCGAAGCGAGTTTCCGCAAGGCCATCGCGCTCGATCCCGGCTATGCGGGGGCGCTGGTCAATCTGGCCAATCTCTGCCGCGGCAAAGGCGACCTGCGCGAAGCGGAACAGTCATACTGCCAGGCCCTGGTCCTTGCGCCGCGCGAAACCGCGGCCCTGTGCGGCCTCGGTGTGACTCAATGGCAACTTGGCCGTCATGGGGAAGCCGTCGCCACCTACGGCACAGCCCTGGCCATCGATCCCAATCATCCCGAGACGCTGGTAAATCTTGGCATCGCGCGGGAACATGCGGGCGCGCTCGATGAGGCGGAACGGCTTTACACCCGCGCCCACGGCGCCTGCCCCAACGATCCGGAGATCCTGGTGCATCTGGGTTCGGTGCGCCTGGCACGCGGCGATGGCGCGGGGGCGATGGCCGCGGTCCTGCATGCGCTGGACCTTGCAGAAACACCGCCCGCGAAAAAGCTGTTTGCCGACATCCTGCGCCGCTGGGATGTCCAGAACGATGCGCGGATCCGCCATCTAATGACGCGGGCGCTGCTGGAGCCGTGGGACAGGCCCGGCGCGCTAGGCCAGTCCGCCGCCCGGCTGATCCGCGCCGACCCTGCTATCGCGGCGATGGCGGCGCGCGCCTGCGCGGAATGGCCGGCGCCCATTGCCCTGTCCGCCTTGCTGGGCGCCGACGGTTTCGCGCCCCTCACCGATCCGCTGCTGATCGCGCTTCTGGTCTCCACTCCCAACAGCGACAGCGCGCTGGAAAGGCTGTTCACCCTGCTGCGCGGGGCGATGCTGCGGGAAAGGCCGCAGGGCGACGATGCGCTCGCCTTTGCCGCCGCGCTGGCGCAGCAGTGCTTCCTCAACGAGTATGTCTTTGCCTGCGGCGCCGATGAAGCGGTAGCCGCGCGCGCGCTCGACATGCGACAGGCCGATGCCATGCCGCTTTTGCTGGCGGCGGCCTATGGTCCGCTGCACAGCCTGGCCGGAGCAGAACACCTGCTGCAACGATCCTGGCCGCCGCCGGTGGAGGCGGTGCTGACCCAGCAGCTTCGCGAACCCTTGCGCGAACAGGCCCTGCGCGCCGAAATTCCCCGCCTGACCGCCATAACAGATCCGGTCTCGCTTCAGGTCCGCGACCAGTATGAGGAAAATCCCTATCCGCGATGGCGCCGCGCGGCGCCGGAAACACCGGACACCATCGCGCATTTTCTTGCCGGGAAATTCCCAGGCTTCCAGCCGCCCGCCGCGATGCGCGACATTCTGGTGGCCGGTTGCGGCACCGGCCAGCGCGCCATCGCCCTGGCGCAGAAATTTGGCGCCGCCGACATACTGGCCGTCGATCTCAGCCTGGCCAGCCTCGCCTATGGCAAGCGCAAGGCGCAGGAACTGGGCCTGGATATCGCCTATGCCCAGGCGGACATACTGGAATTGGAAGGCCGCGCCTTCGACCTGATCGAAAGCCTGGGCGTGCTGCATCACCTGGCCGATCCGTGGGAAGGCTGGGACAGGCTGCTGGCCCTTTTGCGGCCCGGCGGCGTGATGATGCTGGGACTCTACAGCCAGGCCGCGCGCCGCCCGGTCGCGGCGCTGCGCCGGCAGATCGACGAACATGGCATCCGTGACATTCGCGCCTTCCGCCAGACGCTGATCGACGATCCCGCCGCCGATCCGTCCATTTTGAACTCTGAGGATTTCTTCAGCCTCAGCGCCTGCCGCGACCTGCTGTTCCATGTCCAGGAAACGCCCGTGACCCTGGCCGGGATCGCGGGCTTCCTGCGGATGCGCAACCTGCGACTTCTGGGTTTCGAGCTTCCCGGCGCGGTGCTGGCGGCTTATTGCGCGCGCTTTCCAGGCGACGCGGCCGCCACCGACCTCGAACGTTGGCAGGCCTTCGAGGCCGATCATCCCGGCCTGTTCGCGGGCATGTACATCTTCTGGGTCCAGAAGCCCATTTGATGTCGGCGGCGGGCACTTTTACAGTCGGGCCGCAGCGGTTGCGCCGTCCGCGCACTGGAGGGGGGATTTGATGATCAACATCATGCCGATCTTCATCAATTTCTTGGCGGTGGAATCCCTGCGCCTCGACAATGCCGCCATCGAGAAATTCTGTCTCGAAAAGCAAAAGGCCAGCCCCGGCCGGGTGATCTCGAACGGCGGGGGCTGGCAAAGCGATAATCTCGATCCGGCTACGCCCGAGTTGGCCGCGCTTTTCACCGAGGTGGACAGGAAGCTGAACGAGGTGCACCGGGCCTTCGACTTTAATCCGGCCATGCGCCAGGTCATCACCGAAGCCTGGATCAACATCAACGGCCGGGGGCATTTCAACTATACCCACGACCATCCCGGCAGCCTGTTCTCGGCCGTCTATTATGTGAAGGGCGGACCGGACAAGGGCGAGCTGGAATTGAAGACCCCGATCGTGCCCCACACCTACACCATCTCCAACGACATGGTGGGCTCGTTCAATGCCTTTACCGGCCATGCGATGGTGATACCGCCCATCACCGGCGATCTGGTCATCTTCCCGTCCTGGCTGCTGCACCGGGTCAATATGAGCCGGTCGGACGAGGCCCGGATCAGCATCGCTTTCAATGCCCGGGCCGCAACCCTGGGCTGAGAGGGAGGCACTTGCGGCACTGGACGGCCCGGCCCCGGCGATGCACTCTTGGAACCGGGAATCCGACAGGGGTTTTGGGGTATGGATCGCCGGCATCTAATAAAGTCATCGCTCGCGGCTGGCCTTGGCGCCGGCATGGGGTCCGGCATGGGGGCCGCCCTGCCCGCCGCCGCCCAGACCCGGCTGATGGACCGGCCGCCGCCGCTGGTACCGATCCGCGCCCATGTGGACCGCATCTATGACATCAAGTGCTGCCTGCGCCCCTTCCGCACCAAGGGCTTCAACCTGGGCGTCGAGCAGGTCGGTGATGCCACCGTCATCCACAATTACGGCCATTACGGCAGCGGCTGGTGCCTGTCCTGGGGCTCGGCCGAGATGCAGGTGCAAAAGGCCCTGTCGCTCAGCCCCAAGAAGATCGCCGTCATCGGCAGCGGCATCATCGGCCTGACCAGCGCCCTGGTCGCCCAGCGGGCAGGGCTGGAT
>CAYFKU010000025.1:14628-29776 GCA_964343955.1 uncultured Rhizobium sp.
TCTATACCCGCGAGCTTCTGCCCCGCACCCGCTCCTATCGCGCCAACGGCGTCTGGGGCGTTGGCACGGTCGCGCTGGCCGCCGACGCCCCGGCAGACCTGGGCGACACCTGGGAAAAGATGGCCCGCACCTCGTGGAAATATTTCCGCCCCTATATGGGCCGGCCGGGCAATCCCATCGCCTGGGTCGATCACTATACCCTGTCCGACACGCCCTTCGACGCGCCGCAGCCGCCCGCGCCGCCCATGGCCAATGGCGACGAGCGGCCCGTCTTCTACGACATGGGCAACCGCATCGCCGACCTGGACTCCAAGCCCCAGATACTGACGCCCGACGTCAATCCCTTCCCGGTGCCCTATGCCACGCGGGCCACCAAGATGTTCTGGAATTTCAGCGAGTATGGCTATCTGCTGAACAGCGAATTCTTCGAACGCGGCGGCAAGATCGTCATGCGCGACTTCCATTCCCCGGCCGAGCTGGCGCATCTGCCCGAAAAGGTCATCATCAACTGCCCCGGCTTTGCCGCGCGCGACTGGTGGAGGGACAAGGCGATGATCCCGGTGCGCGGCCAGACCGAATGGCTGATCCCGCAGCCGGAAGTGCAATATGGCTTCACCTATCGCAATGTGGAGACCCGCTCCAAGAGCGACGGCGTGATGGTGATCGCCATTGGCCCGGAACAGTTCGCCAAGAGCTGGAAGAACGGCAACGAGACTCCCGACCGCGCCGAAGCCGAAGGCGCCGTGCGCGTGGTCGAGGAACTGATGTCGCGCATGCAGACACGGCCCGCCTGAGTTTTAAAAACGGGCCGTCATCCGCCGTCTTCACCGGCGCGCTTGGGCGCGCGAATTCTGTTCACCCCTGCCCTTGGGCTGCCGAAGGGCCCAGGATCGTCCGTCCAATCAGGAATGGAGTATCGACCATGTCTTTGACCGCCAGAATCGCCGCGGCCCTGCTGATGCTCGCGCCCTGCGCCGCCCAGGCCGCGCCGTCGGTCCATTATCCGGTGGAAGGGGCTCTCGCCCCCGGCGCGGTGGCGCCCGGCGCCGGACCCGCCTTCAGCGGCGCGGTCCAGGCCGGCAACACCATCTATGTCGCGGGCATGACCGATTCCGATCCGGTTACCAACGTTATCTCTCCCGACCCAAAGACGGCTGCACGCATCGTGCTGACCAAGATTCAGAACCAGTTGCAAAAGACCGGACTGACCATGGACGATCTGGTCTGGGTGCAGATCTTCGCCGTCGATCTGAAGGAATATGCCGCCTTCAATGAAGTCTATCGCGCCTTCTTCAAGGGCCCGCTTCCCGCGCGCGCCTTCCTGGGAACCAACGCATTGCTCGGCGGCGCGCATTTCGAGGTCATGGGAATCGCGGTGAAGGCGCAGTAGGGCACGCCGCCGCCCAGATCATGAAATAAGGCCCATGAAACAGGGCCATTTCGCCGTCCGGTTGCCAGCGTCGGCTCCATCTGGCTTTATGACAAAAAATAAAGAAACAGGGGTCAAGTGTCAGGGCATTTTCACGGGGCGTCATGCGCGCCGGCTGCCGCGCGCGCCCGCGGCCGCCGCCTCATTCCCATGGCGGGCCTGGCGCTTCTGGGCGCCCTCGCATCCGTGCTTCCGGCGTCCGCCCAGGAACGCATCGATACCTATCCGGCGGCCTATTTCGCGGCCAACCAGCCCGCCACCGCCTATGACATGGTGGTGCTGCTGCCCGGCTTTCGCATCCAGCTCGGCGACGCCACCGTGCGCGGCTTTGCCGGCACCGTGGCCAATGTCCTGATCGACGGCCAGCTTGCCACCAGCAAGGAAGACACGGCCGAGATTCTCTTGCGCCGCATTCCCGCCGCGGCGGTCCAGCGCATCGAGCTGATCCGCGGCGCCGCCGACATGCATGGCTATGCCTTGATGGCCAATGTCGTGCGCGCCAAGAGCGCCGCCCTGCAGGGCCGCGCCGAGGTCGAAGGCATCGTCACCCATTACGGCACCACCGCGCCCAAGCTGGCGCTGCATCTGGTCCGCCAAGGCGAAAGCTCGACCCTGGAACTGTCGGCCGCCTGGGCCCGCGATTTCGGATTGCAGAACCAAAACGGCTTCGGCAGCCGGGCGCGCTATCTGCCCAACGGCAGCCCGCTGCTGCTCTCCCGCTACAATTTCCCCAAGCAGACCAACAGCGCCGAACTCAGCTCGGCCTATCGCCAGCCGCTGTGGGACGGCGACCTGTCCCTTGGCCTGGTGGTGAAGCAGGACCGCGCCTATTCGCCGGTCAGCGAGGATATCTATTTCCCCGCCGTCTCGCATGCCTCCGGCATTGAAAGCGCCCGCACCCGCAATGGCGAAGGCCAGTTCGACTATCAGCATGGCCTGGGCGGCTATGGCCAGGTCGAGCTGTTCGCCGTCCACCGCCTGACCGAGCAGGACGAGATCAGCCAGACCAGCACGGCCGCCGGCACCGACCGGTCGCGCAGCCGCTACAACCAGCGCGAGGATGTCGCCCGCCTGGCCTGGCACTATGACGGGCCGGTGAAGCTGGAAGCGGGCGCCGAAGGCACCATCAATGTCCTGAACAGCCGCAGCACGCTGACCCTCAGCGGCGCGCCGGTGGTGCTGCCCGCCGCCAATATCCGGCTGGAGGAAAAGCGCCTGGAGCTGTTCTCCACCGCGAGCTGGCGGCTTGCCCCCGTGCTGATCTCCGAGCTGGGCCTGCGCTATGAGACATCGACCCTGACGCAGAGCGGCGACAGCAGCCTGGTCAAGGACCTTGCCTTTCTCAAGCCGCGCTGGCTGACCAGCTATACGCCCGCCCCCGGCCATGAGCTGCGCTTTCTGGTCGAGCGCCAGGTCGGCCAGCTCGTGTTCCGCGATTTCGCCAGTTCGACCTCGCTCAACAGCAACATCATCACCGGCGGCAACAAGAATCTGGAACCGGCCCGCGCCTGGAATGTCTCGCTCGCCTGGGAGCGGCATTTCTGGAAGCGCGGCTCGCTGGTGGTGGAAGCGCGGCGCGAATTCATCTCGGACGTGGTCGATCGCATCCCGGTGGTCAATCCCAACGGCCGGGTCTTCAACGCCGTGGGCAATATCGGCTACGGCACGCGCGACGATCTTCAGGTCAACATGATCCTGCCCTTCGACGAGCTGGGCCTGAAAGGCCTGACCCTGAAGGTCGATGCCACCGCGCGCCAGAGCAAGGTGCGCGATCCCGCCACCGGCCAATACCGGCGCATCGTCGGCGGCCAGACCTTCGGCACCACGCCCTTCGTCTTCACGACCATGGACGAGCTGACCTACGACATTCCAGACCAAAACCTGCAACTGGGCGTGACCTGGCACAACCATATGAGCACGCAGGAATACGAATATCGCATCGACGAAATCACCACGAGCTGGCACAGCTTCAAGCTGGGCCTGTTCGCCGAGTACAAGCCGACCCCCGCCTGGACCGTGCGCCTGTTCGCCCGCGACATCGCCCAGACCTCGGCCTTTCGCGACCGCGAAGTCTATTCCGGCCTGCGCGGCAGCGCCGCCCTGGCCTTTCTCGAGCGCCGCAGCCTGAACAACGGCACCATGCTGGGCGTCAATATCCAGCATGATTTCTAGCGCGGGCGGCGGATCAAGCTGCTAGGGTGGAACTTTCAATGGACGGAATTGAAGCCATGAAAAAACTCCTCGCCCCTTCCCTCTGCCTCCTGGCGCTGGCAGGCCCCGCTATGGCCCAGGGCCAGCGCACGAACCTTCCGCCCATCCCGACCTATGAGGTCCATCGCGCCAAGGCCGCGCCCATCATCGACGGCAAGCTCGACGATGCCGCCTGGAAAGACGCAAAGCCGGTGACCTTCGTCTTCCCCTGGGTGGACCAGACCGGCAAGAAGCAGAAGACCACCGCGCGGCTGACCTGGGACAAAGACAATCTCTATGTCGCCTATGACTGCGAGGACAGCGACATCACCGCCCAGTACACCAGGCATGACGACCCGACCTACAAGGACGATGCGGTGGAAATCTTCATCGCCCCGCCCGGCGTCAAGAACCTCTATCTGGGCATGGAGATGAACGCCCGCGCCGTGCTGTACGACTATCTCTATCCCTTCCCCCAGCGCATCATGAAGAAATACGACCTGCCGGGCGTGAAGCTGGCGGTCGCCATGAAAGGCACGCTGAACAATTCGAAGGACCAGGACACGGGCTGGAGCCTGGAAGTGGCGATCCCCTGGGCGTCCTTCTCCGACCTCACCGACAATCCGGTGCCGAAGGTTGGCGACCGCTGGATCGCCAACATGAACCGCTGGGACGGCACCGAACCCAATCGCCGCCTGTCGCAATGGTCGGATTCCGGCCAGGTCAAGGCCGACCCGCATTATCCCGACCGTTTCGGAAAGCTGCTCTTCGTGGAGTGAGTGATCTGGCCCGGCATGCCGGAGCGAACCGCCGGGCCGTCCACCATCACCATACAGGCACCGCACCGGCCCAGGCCCCGGCCGCAACGGCTTGCGCCCGGCTTGGACTTGTCAGTTGCCGGCCCGCTTTTGTGTCATGCGCGCCTTGACCGCATCGGCCATGCCGATGGCGAACTGGTTGCTGGCGTCGAGCATCCTGCCGCTGGGATCGAAGGTCAGGTAGGCGAGCTTCTCGGTGGTATGGATGGCGCGGCCATATTCGTCCTTCATAATGCCCACCACCTTGTGCGCCTGCACGTCTATGATGCTGCCGTCGCCGACAAAGGCCAGCTTGCCGTCATTGGTCATGGTGATCCAGCTGGAGCCGATGCCCGGCTGTGTCTTCACGGTCTTGGCGGGATTGTAGACGGGGTTGCGGCCGTCGCCGACATTGTCCCAGACCTGCCAGGAATCGTTGACGACGTCTGTCACCCAGATTTCGCTTTCGTCCGGTGTCATGCCGATGCCATGGCTGGGCAGGCCATGCCCGAAGAAATGATTGTTCGGGTCGGCCCATTTCTCCTTCCACAACTCGCCCGGCAGCTCGACGCGCTTGATCACGTTGCAGGTCCTGGTGTCGGCGATCTCGAAGCCGTCCAGGCCATTGACGTTGACATAGATCAGGCTGCCATCATGGTTCATGGTCAGCGGGCGCGGGGCATCGCTGAAATGGATGTAGCAGCGCACCGTGCCGGAATTGCCGTTCAGGTCGGCGATGGCGACATTGGGCTTGCCATAGAGGCGGGCCGCGGATGTGGGCGGCGCGCGCCGCGCCGATGCCGGCGTCAGCGAGGCCAGCGCAGCCATCTTGCCGTCGGCGGTGACAGTCAGATTGTGCGAGTTGGGCGCGTCCGGCGTGTCGATCTTGCCCAGCACCTGGCCGGTATGGGCGTCGATGAACCACCACCAGTGATTATAGGCGGATGCGACCAGCAGGGTCTTGCCGCCCGGCATGGTGTAGGGGCGCTCGCAGCAGCCGCTGGTGGCCGAACGCAGGCGCGTGGTCACGACCGGCGTCGGCTCGCCCTTGAACTCCCACGCGACCTGGTCGGTGGTCAGGTCGATGGCCAGCATGTTGCCGCCCTGGGTGGTGACATAAAGCTTGTTTTCGGGAACGGAGGCGGTGACGCCCGTGACCTCCGGCCCGGGCATTCTGGCGGCAGGCAGGCCATACGAGATGCGCTTGACGAACTGATAGTTGCGGTCGGCATCCAGAACCACGATGCCGGACTGGCCGTCCACGCCACTGCCGCCCGGCAGGGCGATATAAAGCAGGTGGCGATTCAGCGCCGCGCCGAATGCACCACCCTGGGTGTTCTGGGCATTGACGGCGCTGCCGGCGCTGACCAGTCCGGCGCATGCGGTGGCCAGGAGCAGATTGCGAAGCTTCATAAATCCCCCCAACGATTGATGTTGATGTATCGGCCCGCTCGCAATTCCGGCGTGGCCAGGCTCACACGAAATGGGACCGCACCGACGCCTTGCCGATGTCAGACAGCTTGCTGCATCCGGCCGCCGCCGCCACCTGCACCAGGTCCTGCTGCAAGATCTCGATCAGCCGCTGCGCCCCCGCCGCGCCAAAGGCCGAAAGGCCCCAGCGCGTGGTGCGTCCCAGCATGATGGCATTGGCGCCCAGCGCCAGCGCCTTGAAGATGTCGGCGCCGCGCCGGATGCCGCTGTCGAACAGCACCGGAATGCGGCCGTTCACCGCCGCCACGATCTCCGGCAGAACTTCCAGCGATGACGGACCGTAATCCATCGAACGCCCGCCATGGTTGGACACGATGATGGCATCGGCGCCATGCTCGACCGCAAGACGCGCATCCTCGGCTTCCAGGATGCCTTTCAGCACCATCGGCCCCTTCACCATCTTGCGCACGTCATCGATATATTGCCACGTGTACCACAGCCGGCCGGGGCCGATGCGATAGCGCCCGGCGCCGCTGGCGGTGGCGGCGCCCTGCGGCCCGCGCCCCGCCGCGCCGCCCACCCGTCCGCCCAGGTTGCGGTCCTGCTGGGTGCGTTCATAGAAAGACGCCTGCTGGTCGATGGTGACGACGATGCCGCTGCATCCGGCATCCTGGAAACCGCCCAGCGCCCGCTGGGTCGTCTCGCGACTCTCGACCGGATAGAACTGCGCCCACAGGGTGCCGCCGGGCGCCGCCGGAATGACCTTGGCATGGGGCGTGCTGGTATTGACGCTCAATATCATCAGCGTGTTGGAGGCGGCGGTCGCCGCCTTGAACATGCCCGCCTCGCCATCGGGATGCAGCGGCACCATCGCGGCGGTGGGCGCCACGATGATGGGAAACTTCATCTTCACGCCCAACAATTCGCCCGACAGATCGACCTGTTCGGCCGGCACCGGCGCGCGGCCCGGCAGGATATCGACCCAGTCGAAGGCCTGGCGGTTGCGCCGAAGCGTGAATTCCGAGCCTTCGCCATGCGCCGTATAGTCATAGATCGGCAGCAGCACATTGCCGTGGAAGATCGGCTCGAAGTCAAAGGCGGTCTGCACTTCGCCCAGGGTCATCACCCGGCGATGCTCGCTCAGGGGGCGCGGATCGATCTCGGCCATCGCCGCAGCCACCGGCGATGCGGCCAGCAAGCCCGCCATGCGGGCGATGGCGGCGCGCCGCGCCGGATTGATCAGCCAGGATCGCTCGATATCCGTCATTGTTCCCTCGCCCCTACACGAAGTGGGTCTTGATCCTGGTCTTGTCGATGTCCGCCAGCCGGGCGCATCCGGCCGCGGCGGCGGCCTGCACCAGTTCGGCCTGCAAAATCTCTATCACGCGCTGGGCGCCCGCCGCGCCGAAGGCCGCAAGGCCCCAGCGCGCGGTGCGCCCCAGCTGCACCGCATTGGCCCCCAGCGCCAGCGCCTTGAAGATGTCGGCGCCGCGCCGGATGCCGCTGTCGAACAGCACCGGAATGCGCCCGTTCACCGCCGCCACCACCTCGGGCAGCGCCTCCAGCGACGAAGGACCGTAATCCATCGACCGCCCGCCATGATTGGAAACGGTGATGCCGTCCGCGCCATGCTCGATCGCCAGCCGCGCATCCTCGCCGTCCAGGATGCCTTTGATCAGCAGCTTGCCTTTGACCATCTTCCGCAAGGCATCGATATAGGCCCAGCTATACCAGAGCCGCCGGCCGCTGACGCGATAGCGCGCCGATCCGGTGACGGGCGGCCCGCCCGCGGCAGCCCGCGCCGCCGCCGCGGCGGCACTGGCCGCCGCCGCATTGCCGCCGCCGCCTTCGCCGGCGCCCGCGCCGACGCGCCCGCCGAAATGACGGTCCATCTCGTCGCGCTCGTAATATGACGCCTGCTGATCGACCGTGACCATGATGTTGGCCAGCCCAAGGTCGGCATAGGTCTTGATCGCCTTCTCGGTCGCGGCCAGGTCCTCGGTGGGATAGAACTGTTCCCACAGCGTGCCGCCGGGCGCAGACGGGATCACTTTTGCCACCGGAATGGTGCTGCCCGAAGCAATGATCATCAGCGTGTTGGACGCGCGCGTCGCGCCCTGGAACATGCCGATCTCGCCTTCGGGATGAAGCTGGCCCTGTCCTGTCGATGGGCTGACGATGATGGGAAATTTCATCTTCACGCCCAGAAGCT
Organism: uncultured Rhizobium sp.; assembly: GCA_964343955.1. Lineage (GTDB taxonomy): Bacteria > Pseudomonadota > Alphaproteobacteria > Micropepsales > Micropepsaceae > Rhizomicrobium. The sequence goes on from CAYFKU010000025.1 coordinate 22,688, forward strand.
CGCCCGACAGATCGACCTGGTCGGCCGGCACGGGCGCGCGGCCCGGCAGGATATCGACCCAGTCGAAGGCCTGGCGGTTGCGCCGAAGCGTGAATTCCGACCCGTCGCCATGGGCCGTATAGTCATAGGTCTTGATCGGCACATTGCCGAAGAAGACCGGTTCGAAATCGAAAGCCGTCTGCATCTCGGCCAGGCTGAGGGCGCGGCGCACCTGGCCCAGCGGCCTGGGATCGGGCTGGCCGAAGGCCGTGGCCAGCGGCGAACCCGCCACAAGCCCCGCCAGCCGCGCCATTGCCGCGCGGCGCGCCGGACTCAGCAACCAGGACCGTTCGATCTCAGGCATGCCTGGTCTTCACCGGCGGAAGGGGCGCATGCACCCGCACCAGGCTGGAATCGACCGCCGCCAGCGAAGGCCGGCCGCACATGCACATGTAGCGCGCCGTTTCGGTCTGCAGCATCTCGACCACGCCCTGCACGCCATCGGCGCCATAGGCGGCCAGTCCCCACATCACCGGGCGGCCTACCAGCACGCCCTTGGCGCCGAAGGCCAGCGCCTTCACGATGTCGGTGCCGCGCCGGAAGCTGCCATCGGCCAGCACCGTCACGCGATCGCCCACGGCCTGGACCACCGGCGCGATCGACAGCAGCGTCCCCGGCAGCGCCGCATTGCCGCCGCGCCAGTTCGATACCACCACGCCCCTGGCGCCATGCGCCACCGCCTGCCTGGCTTCGTCGGGGCTGGTGATGCCCTTGACGATCACCGGCAGCGATGTGGCCTTGACCGCCGCCTCGACCCCAGCCCAGTCCAGCGGCGCCGGTCCGCCCGGCTTGGCATTGACAGTCACGAACACGGCCTTTGCCTTGGACCCCGCCTCCGCCAGCATGGATTTGAGCCTGGGGCTGCCCGCATAGACTTGCAGGTAAAGCGGTGTCGTCGCCGCCTGGGCGATGGCCGCCAGCGGCATGCTGCTTTCGCTGCTGATCACCATCGCCGCCCTGGCCGCGGAAGCGCCGCGCGCCATCGCCACTTCGCCTTCGGGATGGAAGCGCTTCTGGTCCGCCATGGGGCCGACAATGATGGGCGTGAAATGGGCATCGCCGAACAGCGTGGCGGTCAGGTCCAGGTCGCGGGTCGGGATATTCATCCGTGGACGGAGGGTAATGCGGTCCGTCACCGTCCGGTCGCTGCCCGCGATGGGCGCGATTTTTGCGGCGCCCAGGGCCTGGCGCGCCTGGACTTCATATTCCAGCACATTGACCAGGTCGCCGCGCGGCACCGGGCGCGGCGCCGGATCGGCAAAGTGCAGCGCATGCGCGTCGGAACCCGCCGCCAGCGCGGGCGCGGCGGCCCCCAGCGTGCCCGCCACCGTCATCGCCCCAAGGGCCTGTCGGCGCGAGGTCATAGCAAGCGAAACAGTCTGGCCGTCCTGGCCCGGCTCGTCTTTCGGCATGGTGATCGAAGCCCCTTATTCGACTGTATGCAGTTTCCAGCACAGGCGGCCACGAGTCAAAAGCAAAGTCGAAACTGTAACGAACTGTGCCGGGCCGGTTTTCGCCGGGGTGCGGCGGCCGAAAGCCTGGCACATCCGCCCCGCCTGCCGGTCTCCCTGCCCTAGTCCTCGGCGATGCGGCTGTGCCGCCGCGTGTCGGGCATGAACAGCACCACCAGAAAGCCCAGCGCCATGATGACCGAGGCATAGATGTAGAAGCCGCTCTCGATCCCGGCCGACTTGAACCACAGCGCCACATATTCCGCCGTGCCGCCGAAGGTGGCATTGGCCAGCGCATAGGGCAGCGCCACGCCCAGCGTGCGGACATGGCTAGGATAAAGCTCGGCCTTCACCACCGCATTGATCGCGGTATAGCCCGCCTGCACCAGCATCGCGCCCAGCAATATGAAGAACACCGCCGTCATCGAGGTGGCGCCCGCCACCGTCGTCATCACCGGCCACGTGATCAGCGCCCCGCCGCCGAACGCCATGAACAGCAGCGGCTTTCGCCCGATGCGGTCCGAGATCCAGCCGATCAGCGGCTGGGCCAGCATGAAGCAGAACAGCGTCGCGGCGGAAAGCTCGGTCGCCTGGTCGCGCGTGAAGGTCCCGGTATTGGTCAGGAACTTCTGCATATAGGTCGTATAGATATAGAAGGTCAGCGAGCCGCCCGCCGTCAGGCCCAGGACCGTCAAAGTCTCGCGCGGATACTGGCGGAACAGCATGCTGGTGCTGCCCAGTTCCTCGCCCGATTTCTTGGCCTGGACGAAGGACTGGGATTCCTCCATCCGGCTGCGCAGGTAAAAGGCCAGCACCGCAAGGCCCGCGCCCACCACGAAGGGCACGCGCCAGCCCCAGACCGCCATCGCTTCGGCGCCCGCCGCATAGCGCAGCGCGATCAGCACCACCAGTGCCAGCAATTGCCCGCCGATCAGGGTCACGTAATTGAAGCTGGACCAGAAGCCGCGATGGGCCTTGCCCGCCACCTCGCTCATATAGGTGGCGCTGGCGCCATATTCGCCGCCCAGAGCCAGCCCCTGAAGGATGCGCGCCAGAAGCAGAATAGCCGGGGCCATCACCCCGATGGACGCGGCGCCCGGCGTGAAGGCGATCACCAGCGAGCCGAAGCACATCAGGATCACCGATGCCTTCAGCGCCTTCTTGCGGCCGAAGCGGTCCGAATAGCGGCCCATGATCCAGGCGCCCACCGGCCGGGCGAAAAAGCCCACCGCGAAAACCGCGGCGGTCTGCAGAAGCTGCGCTGTCTGGTCGCCCTTGGGAAAGAAGATCGGCGCGAAATAGAGCGCCGCCGCCGAATAGGCATACCAGTCGTACCATTCGACCAGATTGCCGATCGAGCCGGCGGTGATGGCCTTAAGCCGGCCCGCGGCCGTGTATGTCGTCAAGATATCCCCCGGGGCGCGGCGTGCCACGCTCTATTGAAACTGGATTTGATCCGGCGCCATTTGAACTGGCCGGAACCAAGGGTGCAAGGCCTGCAAAAAATGCTAGTACCCGGCCATGACGTTCACCCGCCCTTCCAGCCTGGCCGATCTGCCGGTCGCAGAATGTCTGCCGCGCCTGGTCCAGGTTCTGGCCGCGCAGGCAAATGCCGTGCTGGTCGCCCCGCCCGGCGCGGGCAAGACCACAAGCGTGCCTTTGGCCCTGCTGGAAGCCGCGCCCATGAATGGCGGCCGTATTTTAATGCTGGAGCCGCGCCGCCTCGCGGCGCGCGCCGCCGCCGCCCGCATGGCCGCGCTGATCGGCGAGAAAGCGGGACAGACCGTCGGCTATCGCACCCGGCTGGAAAGCGCCGTCTCAGCCGCCACCCGGATCGAGGTGGTGACCACCGGCCTTCTGGTGCGCCGCCTTCTGGGCGATCCGGGGCTGGAAGGCGTCTCGACCGTCATACTGGACGAAATCCACGAACGCTCGCTGGAAGCCGACCTGGCGCTGGCGCTGTGTCTTGACGCACAGACCGTGCTGCGCCCAGACCTGCGCCTGCTCGCCATGTCCGCCACGCTGGATGGCGCGCGCCTTTGCGCCATCATGAACGCGCCCCTGGTGGAAAGCGCCGGGCGCATGCATCCGGTTGAGGTGCGCCATGCCGCGCGCGACCTGAAGGATGCGCGCGACCTGCCCGATGCCATGGCCCGCGCCATTCGCGCGGCGCTGGCGGAGGCCGATGGCGACATCCTGGCCTTCCTGCCGGGCATGGGCGAAATCCGCCGCACCGAAAGCGCCCTGGAACAGCTCGACGCGCTTGTTCTGCCGCTGCATGGCGACCTGCCACCGGCGGCTCAGGACCTTGTGCTGAAACCGGCGGATCGCCGCCGCGTCGTGCTGGCCACCGCCATCGCCGAAACCTCGCTCACCGTGCCGGGCGTGCGCATCGTCATCGATGGCGGCTTTCGCCGCGGTCCCTGTTTCGATCCGGCCAGCGGGCTCACCCGCCTTGCCACCATGCGCGTCAGCCGCGCCGCCGCCGACCAGCGCGCCGGCCGCGCGGGCCGCGAAGCGCCGGGCATCGCCATCCGCCTGTGGACCGAAAGCACCCAGCGCGGTTTGCGCCCGCATGACCGGCCCGAAATCCTGGAAGCCGAACTGTCCGGCCTGATCCTGGACTGCGCCGCCTGGGGCACGCCGCCGAACCGGCTGGCCTTTCCCGATGCGCCGCCCGAAGGCGCGGCGGCGGCGGCGCGCGCGCTTCTGGTCGAACTGGGCGCGCTGGATGCGGGCGGCGCCATCACCGCGCTGGGTGAAAGAATGGCGAAGCTCGGCGCCCATCCGCGCCTGTCGGCCATGATGCTGGCGGCGGAAAATCCCGCCCAGGCGGCGCGCGCCTGCGATATCGCCGCGCTGCTGGAAAATCGCGATCCCTTGCGCGGCGGCACGGACCAGCCCGCCGATATCATGCTGCGGCTGGATGCGCTGGCCGATCCGGCGTCGCATGGTGCTGACCGCAACGCCCTTCACGGCATCCGCCAGGCGGCGCGGCAATATCGCGCCCGGCTCGGCATCCGTGGCGAGCAGCAGGCCGATGGCGATCCCGCGCCGCTGATCGCGGCGGCCTTTCCCGATCGCCTGGCCCAGCGCCGCAATGAGCCTGGCAGTTTCCGCCTGTCCGGCGGCGGCGGCGCGCGTCTTTCCGTCATCGATCCTCTGGCCCGCGCATCACTTCTGGCCGTCGCATCGCTGGAGATGAAGACATCGCCGCTGATCCGCATGGCCGCCAGCCTGGACCCCGCCGCCCTGCCCGCCACGCTGAAGGCCCAGATAAAAGAGACGGTCGAGACCAGCCTCGATCCCGCCACCGGCAGCGTGCAGGCGCGCCGCCGCAAGAGCCTTGGCGCGCTGGTACTGGAAGAACGTTCCGCCCCGCCCGATGCGGCGGATGCCGCCGCCGCGCTGACGGCGGCGGTGCGCGCCGATCCCGCGCGATTGCCCTGGTCGGACGAGACACGCAATCTTCAGGCGCGCCTCAGGCTGATGCATGGGCTTGAGCCCGACGCCTGGCCCGCCAGCGACGACGACAGCCTGATCGCCGCGCTGGAAGACTGGCTCACGCCGCACTTGCATGGCCTCAACCGGCTGGCCGATCTCGCATCGCTCGATCTGGACACTTTGCTGCTGAACCGGCTCGACTGGTCTCTGAAGAACCGGCTCGACAAGGAATTGCCCACCCATCTGCCGCTGCCCGGCGGCCGCGCTGCGGTGGATTACCGCCAGCCCGTGCCCATCGCATCGGCGCGCGCCCAGCATTTCTATGGCCTGGCGGATACGCCCACGCTGGCGGGCGGCCGCGTGCCGCTCAGGCTTGCGCTCCTGTCACCGGCCGGGCGGCCCATCGCGCTCACCGCCGATATCGCCGGCTTCTGGCGCGGCGCCTGGGCCGATGCGCGGCGCGACATGCGCGGACGCTATCCACGGCACAACTGGCCGGAAAATCCGCTGCTGCCGTGAGCGGCGCCACACGCCGTCACGGTCTTCGCCGCTTCAGGACCGCTTGCAGCCGCCCTGCCCGTTCGAGAGGCCAACGCGCCCGATCATCGCCATCACATCCTCGGCGCCGCAGCTTTTCAGGATCATGCCGCCGGGCGGCAGCATGGCCTTGTCCTTGCCGGGAAAGATCGAGACATAGAGATTGCCCAGGATTCCGCCCGACGTGACCTCCAGCGCCGAATCCTTTGGCACCTGCACTTCGTCGTCGATGTTCATGTGCACCGTCGCCAGATAGCTGACGGGATCGAGCGTCAGGTCCGTCACCGTGCCGACGCGCACGCCCGATATGCGAACCTCGGCCCCCTTGCCCAGCCCGTCGGTCTTGGGCATCCGCACCAGCAGCTCATAACCGGCGCTGGCCCCGGCGGGCGCCAGATGCAGCACCAGCCCGATGGCGACAGCCGCCAGCAGCACCAGGATTCCGGTGACGATCTCGCGGGATTCCTCGCGCGTGCGGCCAAGCATGAACGGTCCTTTGCAAATCCTGCCGCACCCTAATGGCCCGCACCCGCCATCTCAAGTCCGCGCCATGTATCAGGGCAGAGCCATGCATCAAGACAGAGCCGGGCCTATTTCACCTCGACCAGCATGGCGTGAATGGTGCCGCCCGACGAAGCCATTGTCCGCGCCTGTCCGCCGGGCAGGAAGATCGCCTGGCCCGCCTGAACATGCTGCACCCTGGCGGGCCCACCCGGCGCGGCGATGGAAAAATCGCCGCCCTCGGCAAAGGCCAGGAACATGTCGCGCGCGGCAAAGCCCGCAACGCCCTCGGCGCCGGGCGACCAGGCACAGTCCCAGATGACGACGCGGTCATTCTCGACCACCTTCACTTGATAGTCGGCGAACTTCTGCGCCGGAAGACCGCTGGCATTCGCCGCCTCCGGCACATGGCGGTCCTTGATGTCGATCACCACCGTATGGCGGCCGGGATCGGTGGTGGACATTTCCTGATGCGTCAGATCCTTGGGCAGGAACCACATGCGGTTCCTGATCACCGGATGCAGCGCCGCCTTGCCGTCCGGCTGCGTCACCCGGATGGTCGCGGTGTTCAGGTCCAGCCCGGCGAAGAAATAGCGATGCCGGTGCATCGGCGTCGGCTGGTCCTTGGGATAGACGACGTTATAGGCCGCGCCGCGATCGTTCTCGATCAGCAGGGTCGCCCCGGCGCGGGGCCAGGCGGGCGGAAGCTCCTGCGCCAGGGCCATGCCCGGCAGCAGCATCAGCGCGGTGAAACAGGCTTTGGCGAAACGGATCATCGACATTCCTCCCTCTGTCATGGCCCGCCCACCGCCGGCAGTTCCGTCACGCGCCGGCGCACCATCGGCGAGACCATCACCAGCACCAGCGCGCTCAAAAGGCCGCCGCCCGCCAGCAGCGCAAATATTTCCCAGGTCGGCGCATCGGCCATCACGCCGCCCAGCCATCCCGCCATCAGGCTGCCGAAGCCCATGGTGAAGACCCAGAAGCCCATCAGCAGCCCCACCATTTCGCGCGGCGCGCGGCGGCTGATCTCGGCCAGCCCGATGGGAAAGACGCAAAGCTCGGCAATGGTGATGACGATATAGAAGACGACGATCCAGACCGGCGCCACCAGCCC
>CAYFKU010000026.1:0-11382 GCA_964343955.1 uncultured Rhizobium sp.
GTTTAAGATCGTTTGATTTTTTATATGCTTGAAATGCTTTTTTAGTTTCATCCTGAGCATCATAAACATCACCTAAAAATCCATAACATAGAGAGTTCACATTCTGGTTAATATTTTTAGATAGTAACCAGCTCAAGCGAACTTCTGCGTCATTTATTAAGCCCTGCTCAAGCGAAATACGACTAAGAGTTATGTTCGCTGTCGGTTCGTCAGCCTGCAATATTAGGGCTTTGTCACTTAATTTTGATGCTCGCTCTAGATTTCCAAGTGAAAAGCAATTAGCTGCCATTGCAGCCAATACCGCAGCACTTTTGGGGGCTAGCTGTTCTGCTTTTTCGTACGAAAGAAGTGCGAGCTTATATTGATATCTTTTATCCAGTATGCGGCCCTTGAGATAGTGGATAGAAGCAGCCGCGGGGTTAGCTTTTAGAACCTCTTCTACTATCTGAAGCGCTTTTTCGTATTCTCCCATTTCACTCAAGACACTCGCAATACCATACAAAATTGCAGGATCATGCACGTCCAATGTACGGGCATGGTGATAGGCGCGAAGCGACTCCTGGAGCCTTCCCTCTTGCTGCAGCCATAAGGCTTCTACTTTCAATAAAAATGGCGCTTCAATACCTTTGTCCAAGGTTTCGCGCGCTACTGCTCGGGCCTGATTGAGTTCCCCCAGGCGAAAAGATGCCATTGCTTTCTCGATGGCTCGCCGTTCTGTCTCGTCCTGCTCTTCCATTTTTCACTTAATTATCAAGCTAAATAGACAGATAAAATATAAAGGGCGGCGGTAAAATACCGCCGCCCTTTATGTCTTCTATATTTTTAGTTTCTAACGGTGACGTTTATAAACAAGTATCTACCAAGTGGATCATACAGGTTCATAAATGTATTGGCATTTACATGCCCCGACACCACGCCTCCACTTGCCATTAGAGGTGGATCTTTATCGAATACATTGTTTACACCAGTTGTGATACCGATTTTTTCACTAACCTCCCAATTAGCCGCTAAATCAAACCAGCTAAAGTCAGGAATGTGATCACCCGCGACAACGGGGTTAGATGGACCATATGAAGCCGTAGCCAAATACCCTCCCTTACGCAAAAATGGATTAGAGGTATTTCCCGAGTAAATTACGTTACTTACATAGCGCCAATCTAGGGAGAGATTAATGCTCCACGGCGTTGACCATGTTGCACGCAGTTTATGCCTGTACCGAGGGTTTGGTGTTCCGCAGGCTTCTCCAAACATCCCTACGCAATCGTAACTTGTCGATACAGTCGCACCTGAGGGCGCTGTTGTGCCTCCGCAATTTCCTACAGAACTCCCGTTGACGTATTGACATGCACCGGGATAGGGAGAAACAGAGTAATCAGAGAGAAATGTCGACACATAATTCAAGGATAAACCGCCCGCATTCTCTAATCCGAGAACATCTAGACCGGTTTGATAATTTGCTTCGAGGTCTAGACCGCTAGTCTTCAACCAACCAGCATTAAGTCCAGTTGAAACAACATATCCTGTTGGCGTGAATAGGTAGCCGCTACTATCACGGTGTACATTCGAACACAGTGCTGTATTTCCATTTAAGCAGCCACTCAGCGAAACAGTAGAAGCGATCGACCCAATGGCATGGTTAACTTTGATGCTGAAATAATCAGCAGTTAACGTGAAGCCTGGTAGCCACTCATCAGGCGTTATAACTGCGCCGATTGTGTAGGTATCTGCGTCTTCAGGCTTAAGCAATGGATTACCGCCGCTTAGAATATTACACTGTGCCGCTGGGCAATTTAAGAGTTTTCCGTATTGGCTACTCGATACGCCGCTTTTTGCACAGGCAGAGGCTGTCGCGCTAGGTGATGCTCCAGCGCAAGGGTCCGAGAATGTTCCCAACACTACATTTTGCGGAGAGTACAAATCAAGCACATTGGGTGCCTTGGCGGCATGGTTATAGCTTGCTCTTAGCCGTAAAAGATCAAGCGGCTGCCAAACAATTCCTGCCTTGTAAGTGCTATTCGTGCCGGACGCGTTGTAATCGGCGAGACGATAGCCTAGTTCCAAGCTAAGATTTTTTGCGAGGTACGCATCTTCAATAATTGGAAGACGCAACTCCCCAAAAAATTCACGAACACTAAACCCGCTTTTCGGCATGCCAAGAGATTTGCCGCCGGCGCCGTATCCGTCACCCTGTTGATTTGCTATCGACGTGAGATCGTAAAGATAGTCATCTCGGTACTCCGCTCCTACTGAGAAGGATACCGGTTCATTTGAACTCGGCATGCGTATTCCAGTAGCGCCGCCGATTGACGCACTAAGTACATTCTCTTCTGTGTAACCAGCTTCTTGGAGATGATTACCCACATATGTCTGCATGGCTGGTGTGATAGCGCCGAAGCCATGGAAGATATCCAAGGGGACACAAGCTTTATCTGATGCATAAATTTCGCATTTACCGGATGAGTCTACGAGGAGCGCGTTCTGCACTCTCTGTTTAGACCAATCATTTAGGTAAGCTTGCGCATAGTCTGTGCGCGAGTGTTGGCCAGATATATCGTACTGAAGGTCGTCAGTAATATTTCCCTTGAGTCCCAACACAATACGATAAGTGGCGTGCTTGTACTCTGTTATGCGCCCACCCTGCTCAACATTTCTGCGCCCAATAAAAACTTGAGCCGTATCTGTCGGTGAGTTACAGAAAAAACTTTTAAAGTCGGTACCAGTAAGCAAAGGATTGGAGCAACTTACATCTACAGCACCAGAGTCAAGCCCTGCGCCTAAAAATGCAGCGGTTGGAGCGGCCTGCCAAGACGATCTGTCATCTGTGAACATTAAGCTGGAATAAACTTCCAGCATGGGGTCTACCTTATAATGTGCAAAGAATCCGCCCTCATAACGGGTATCGGGTCGGTTGATCGAATTGTAAGGACCGTAATTGAAGTACTGATTAGAGGCGCCTGTGAAAGGTACCAGCTTGCCGCCAGAACCCATAAAAAAGTATTCACCCGCCTTGGGGCCAGTCAAGCCATAGAATAGCGAGTAGTTTGGAGAACCCGCGCACTTAAATGCATCATAAGGTTGTTGGCCGTTAGAAGCTTTCGGTTTGGATTTGTAATTACTTACTGAGCAAGCAGAATAGTCACGGTGGGACTGTAAAACTTGCGCTACACGATGATAGCCAAGGTAACCTGTTACATTACCTTTGTTATCCGCGGTGTTTGTGCCGATTAATAATGTGGCATTTGTTTGAAATCCATCCCAAACACTGTCCGGGCCACCTTTGAAGCCAGCGGCTTCTCCACCAGCGGCTTTAAAAAGAGCCGCCATTTTGGGATCACCGTTATTGTGGTTATAGCCCGCAAAAGTCGTGCTTAGCTCCACACCTTCAAAATCTTTACGTAACTTAAAGTTCACAACGCCAGCCACGGCGTCAGATCCGTATACAGCAGATCCACCACCTGTCAGGACTTCAACGCGCTCAATCAGCCCCGCTGGAATTTGATTTATATCTGGATAAGGAGAAGTCGGATCTCCAGGCGCAAGCCGCAAACCATCAACGAGTACTAACGTTCTTCCAGCGCCTAACCCACGAAGGTCAACTGTCGCTGTACCAGTGGAGCCATTTCCTTCAAAATTTGTTTGGCTTGGGAATACAGACGGCAGGCTGTTAAGCAAATTTTCAACGTTCGTAGTACCCTGGTAAAGAGCTTCTTGCTGGCCCACACTTGTTACAGGACTAGGTGCCACTAGCCCTGCTTGAGGAATGCGAGAACCAGTTACAACTACTGTTTCCGTATTCTGAGCAAAAGCGTGCCCTGCGTTTACGATACTAAAGGTGCTAATAGCAGCAGTTTTTAGAGCTATATTTGCTGCTCCAAACAATAAATTCGACCTGAAGCTCATTTTATTGAGTTTGAACATGACGCCCCCTCGAAGAATTAGAGATAAGAGTCGAGTTTTTTCTTGACTAAACCTTATCAAAAAATCTTCATGAAGCCGATACAACTTTTACGTGCACAAAGCTGAAAACATAATTTATTCTGAAATGCTTCTCAATCGCAAATTAGCCTTGTGAATTATTTCCAATCTCACCCTCTAGTAATCTGCTTTGGGAACCTATTTTCAAAAATGCACAGATCACGTGGTGGAACCCGCAACGACAGAGTGATCTTTCCTGCCCGGTCGCGCCGCTCCAGCACCTGGGCATGGCGATAGGCGAAGGCCAGCGCGCCGCCATCGGCGGCATCCAGTTTCAGGGTCAGGGTAATGTTGCCACGCGTCACGGCACTCTCGAAGGCCACCAACAGGTCCGGGATTCCCGCACCTGTCAGGGCCGAAACCGCGACCGCGGGCCGGCGGCCATTGTGGCTGAGCAGACCCTGCTGCTGCTCCGGCTCCAAAAGGTCGATCTTGTTCAGCACTTCCAGCAGCGGGCGACCACCGGATTCGGCATCCTCCACCCCCAGCTCCTCCAGGACCTTCATCACATCGGCCCGCTGCGCCAGCGTCTCCTCATGGGCGGCGTCGCGGACATGGACGATGACATCGGCTTCCAGCACCTCCTCCAGCGTGGCGCGGAAGGCCGCCACCAGTTCGGTCGGCAGGTCGGCGATGAAACCCACCGTATCCGACAGGATGATCCGGGTGCCGCCGGGCAGCTTCACCCCCCGCATGGTCGGGTCCAGGGTGGCGAACAGCAGGTCCTTGGCCAGCACCCTGGATTCGGTCAGGCGGTTGAACAGGGTCGATTTGCCGGCATTGGTATAACCGACCAGGGCGACGACCGGGAACGGAACCTTCTTGCGCGCCTGGCGCCCCAGATTGCGCGTGCGCTTGACCTTTTCCAGCTCGGCCTTGATCCGCACGATGCGCTCGGCGATCAGGCGGCGGTCGCTTTCGATTTGGCTTTCGCCCGGCCCGCCCAGAAAGCCGAAGCCGCCCCGCTGGCGCTCAAGATGGGTCCAGGACCGCACCAGCCGCGAGCGCTGATAGTTCAGATGCGCCAGTTCGACCTGCAGCCGCCCTTCCCTGGTCTGGGCGCGTTCGCCGAAGATTTCCAGGATGACCGCGGTGCGGTCCAGCACCTTGCTCTTCCAGGCCTGTTCCAGGTTGCGCTGCTGCACCGGACTGAGATGCGCGTTGACGATGATGACTTCGGGCTCCAGCGTCCGGGCAAGCGTGGCGATCTCGTCCACCTTGCCGGTGCCCAGCAGCGTGGCCGGGGTCGGGCGCGCCAGCGGCGCAACCTGCGCCTCCACCACATCCAGGTGAATGGCCGCCGTCAGGCCGACCGCTTCTTCCAGCCGTGCTTCGGCGTCGCGCAGGGCACGCGCCGACGCCGCCCGGTTCTTGGGCTCGACATGAATGACGAATGCGCGGCTACCCAATTCAGCCTGAGCCAATCAGCCTTCTGAAGGCTCGTCCTGAAGCTGGATCGGGCCCATCGGCATCACAGTGGAGATCGCGTGCTTATACACCAGCTGGCTTTGACCGTCGCGGCGCAGCAGCACGCAGAAATTGTCGAACCAGGTGATGTTGCCCTGCAGTTTCACCCCGTTCACCAGGAAAATGGTGACGGAGGATTTGCTCTTGCGGACCGCATTTAAAAACGTGTCTTGAAGGTTCTGTTGTTTTTCGCTCATGGGTGTGCCCATTGTTTCAACCGCGCGTTGTGCGCGGTACCTTGGGAACAAGTCTAGCGTAATGCTGCAATTGCGAAAGAGAAAAATCGCGCAAATCGGGCTTTTTTTAAAGGCGTCAGGCGCCTGAATTCCCCAGCGCCGCCGAGCGGGCGGCGTAAAGATCCCGGATTCGCAGGGTGACCGGGCCGACTTTTCCCTCCCCGACCGGCTGGCCATCGATGGCGATCACCGGCACCGCAGCGCCGGTGGCCGAGGACAGAAAGGCTTCGCGCGCGGCTTTTGCTTCGGCAACGGTGAACTTGCGTTCCACCACCTTGAGCTGCGCCTCGGCCAGCGCTTCCAGCATGATGCGACGCGTGACGCCCGGCAGGATGGCGTTGGAAAGATCGCGTGTGACGATCGTGCCGTCGGCGGTCACGATCCACGCGTTGGTCGAGGCGCCCTCGGTGACAAAGCCGTCGCGATCGACCATCCAGGCCTCGAAGGCGCCGGCCTTGCGCGCCGCCTGCTTGGCCAGAAGATTGGGCAGAAGCTGCACCGTCTTGATATCGCAGCGGCCCCAGCGGATGTCCGGCTGGGTGGAAACGCCGATGCCCTGCTCCATCCGCCTGGCCAGCGCCGCAATGTCCTGGCCGCGCATGGTCATGATGACGGTGGGCCGCGGCGGATTTTCCGGCGGGACATGGTCGCGCTTCACCGCGCCGCGCGTCACCTGGATATAGAGAAAGCCGTTGGCGATGCGATTGCGGGCGATCATCTCGCGCATGACGAATTTCAGCGCCGGCCGGCCCATCGGCATGGGCATGCCCAGTTCGCGCAAGCTGCGTTCCATGCGGTCCAGATGGGCGTCCTCGTCGGTCGGCGCCCCGTCGAGCACATTGGAAACTTCATAGATGCCGTCGCCAAGCTGCAGGGCGCGGTCCTCGACATGCACGCTGGCTTCCCCCATGGGCAGATAGCGGCCATTGACATAGGCGATGCGGCCGGCAGGCGCGCGGGTATCGGACCATTTTTTCATAGCTCTATCCGTCCGGCCTAGTTCGGCGCGCCCTGCACCGAGCCCACGCCCAGCGATTTCAGCTTGCGATGCAGCGCCGAGCGCTCCATGCCGATGAAGGCGGCGGTGCGTGAGATGTTGCCGCCGAAGCGGTTGATCTGGGCGATCAGATAGTCCCGCTCGAAGATTTCGCGCGCCTCGCGCAGCGGCAGCGAGATCAACAGATCGCCATTCTTGTTGGCGCCCACGCCCGACCCCAGGTCGGTGGGTAGCAGTTCGGCCGTCACCGCCTCGGAGACATCTTCGCTGGCCAGGATCAGAAGCCGCTCCACGATGTTGCGCAACTGGCGCACATTGCCGGGCCAGCCATGGGTCTGCAGCACAGCCATCGCGTCGTCGCCGATGCTGCGCATCGGCAGGCCGCTGGCCGCCGTCAGGCGCTTCATGAAATGGCCGACCAGAACGGGAATGTCGTCGCGCCGCTCGGCCAGCGAGGGAATACGCACCGGCACGACATTCAGCCGGTGATAGAGGTCTTCGCGGAAACGTCCGCCTTCGGTCTCGGCGCGCAGGTCGCGGGTGGTGGAACAGATCACGCGGGCATCGACCTGCACCCGGGCCTGGCCGCCCACGCGCGTAAAGGTCTGGTCGATCAGCACCCGCAAGATCTTGCCCTGGGTCTCCAGCGGCATGTCGGCGACTTCATCCAGATAGAGCGTGCCGTTATGGGCAAGCTCGAAAAGCCCGATCTTGCGCGGCGCCCCGTCGCTGGCCTCCACGCCGAACAATTCGGCTTCCAGCCGGTCCGGCTCCATGGTGGCGCAATTGATGGCAACAAAGGCGTTGCCGGCGCGGCGCGAATGGGCGTGGATCAGCCGCGCCGCCACTTCCTTGCCCGAACCGGCGGGACCGGTGATCAGCACCCGGCTGTTGGTAGGCGCAATCTTGTCGATCAGCACCTTGAGCTGGGTGATGGAGGGGGAATTGCCCACCATCTCGCCCTCGTCCCCGGCCTTCAACTTCAGCTCCTGGACCTCGCGCTTGAGGCGGGCGGCTTCCAGCGCCCGTTCCACGACATGAAGCAGGCGGTCGGCCTTGAACGGCTTTTCGACAAAGTCATAGGCGCCCTTCTTGATCGAGGCGACGGCGGTTTCGATCGTGCCATGGCCGGAGATCATCACCACCGGCAGGTCGGGCTGTTCGCGCTTAATCGTGTCCAGCACCTCGATGCCGTCCAGCTTGGAGCCCTGCAGCCAGATATCCAGCACCACAAGCTGCGGCCGGCGGCTGCGGATGGCGGTCAGGGCGCTCTCGGAATCGCGCGCCACGCGGGTGGAATAGCCCTCGTCATGCAGGATACCCGCGATCAGGTCGCGGATATCTTCCTCATCGTCCACGATGAGGATTTCAGACGCGATCAGCGATCCGTTCTTGCTCATCCTTGCCTTCCCTATGCTCGGCTTTGTTGTCGGCGGACTTTTCCGCCCCTTTGATGGTCTTCTGGCTGAACGGGAACGTCAGCGTGACGGCGGCGCCGCTTCCCTCTTCCTGGCCGTTCTCGGCGTCTGACAGCGTGATGTCGCCGCCATGGTCTTCCATGATCTTGCGCACGATCGCCAAGCCCAGCCCCGTGCCCTTCGCGCGGGTGGTGACATAAGGCTCGGTTAGGCGATGGCGATGCTCCGGCGGCAGGCCCACGCCATTGTCGGTAATGCGGATGGCGAAGGTCGTTTCCATGGGTTCGATCTTGACGGTGATGCGACCCGGCTCGTCATCGCCGCGCGCGATGCGGGCCTGGATGCTTTCTCCGGCATTCTTCAGGACATTGGTCAGGGCCTGGGCGATCAGCCGGCCATCGCCTTCGAACCAGACCGGGTTCTTGGGCGTGTCGGCGGCATAGGTGATGGCGGGATTGGCCACGCGCTGCAGGAACATGG
This sequence comes from uncultured Rhizobium sp., assembly GCA_964343955.1. Taxonomy (GTDB): domain Bacteria; phylum Pseudomonadota; class Alphaproteobacteria; order Micropepsales; family Micropepsaceae; genus Rhizomicrobium. The sequence goes on from CAYFKU010000026.1 coordinate 8,574, forward strand.
CCTGTTGCAGAAGTTCCTGGGCATTCTCGCGCCGCATCACCGGCGATGGCATGCGGGCAAAGGACGAGAATTCGTCCACCATGCGGCCGATATCGCCCACCTGCCGCACGATCGTGTCGGTGCACTGCTGGAAGACTTCCGGATCGGTGGAAATCTCGGCGGAATATTTGCGCTTGAGCCGCTCGGCGGAAAGCTGGATCGGCGTCAGCGGATTCTTGATCTCATGCGCGATGCGGCGGGCGACATCGGCCCAGGCGGCGGTGCGCTGGGCGCTGACCAGGTCGGTGATGTCGTCGAACGTGACGACGAATCCGTCGGCCGAGCCGCGCTCGGAGGTGACTTGTACGCTGAGGGCGCGGCTGCCGCCGGCGCGCTTCAGGGTGACTTCACCGCCGGCCCGGCCCACCGGCTCGGACATGGCGCGCAGGATCAGGGGCGCCAGTTCGGGGACGGCTTGCGAATAATGGCTGGCTTCCAGGTCTTCGGGCGCGGCATTGAGCAGGCGCGCGGCAGCGCGATTGACGATGGTGATATGGCCTTCGCCATCGATGCCGATGACGCCGGCGCTGACGCCCGACAGCACCGTCTCCATGAACAGGCGGCGGGTTTCGTTCAGCCGGCCCGCCGCCATCAGGTCGTGGCGCTGGGCCGAGAGCTGCTGCGTCATGCGGTTGAAGGCCAGGCCCAGGCTTGCCAGTTCGTCATCGTCGCGGACGACATGAACCTGCGCGTCCAGATCGCCTTCGGAAACACGCTCGGCCGCATCGATCAGGCTGGAGATCGGACGCACCAGGCGATTGGCAGCCCACAGGCCCGACCAGATGGCGGCCAGCAGCACGACCAGCGATACCACCGCGTAAAGCGCGGCGAAGACCAGCGAGACCTGGGCGCGGTTTTCATCCAGGCGGTTATATTCGCTGACCGCCGCCTTGGTGCTGAGGTAATAGGCGAAGACCTTGGGATCGACGACCCGCACCGTTTCCAGATAGGCATCGTTCAGGGTCTGAAGCTGAACCAGCGCCGTGACGGTGCCGTTCTCGGGCGTATCGACCACGATGCCTTCGCGCGCCTGGGCGAAGTCGGCGGCTGACGGCGGTGGCGGATCCTTGAGCGAATTCTGCTTGGTCTTGCCCAGGACCCGGCCCTTGCTGTCCCAGATGTAGGAGGCCTGCAGGCCGCGATTCTGGGTGATCGTGCCCAGCTTGGCGAACAGCAGGCCGGCGCGGACATGTCGCTCCTCGTCGAAGAGCTGCGGATCGCGCTGTATGGCGTCCGCGATGTAGCGAATGTCGCCCAGGATCGTCGCCTCATGATCCTTGACATAGACCTGCGCGACATTGATGGCGCTGCCCAGCGCATCCTTCACCCGGCCCGAGAACATCGCGTCCAGGCCAAGGTTCAGCGTCACCACCGCGAACACCGCCACCAGAATGGCCGGCACCACGGCGATGGCCGCGAACCAGCCCACCAGCCGCACATGCAGGCGCGCGCCGGCGCGCCCCGAGCGACGCGTCGCCCACAGCCGCGCCAGGCGCCAGCCGATCAGCGCGGCCAGCGTCAGGACCAGAGTCAGGTTGACCAGCGCCAGACCGATCAACGCCGTATGGTCGGGTGTATAGCGGGTAAGGCCGGTCAGCAGGGCATAGGTAAGGCAACCCGACAGCACGGCCAGCAACGCCACGCCAAAGGCGAGCTGCGAAGGCCGGGACACCGCGCGCAGGTTGGTGCGCCGCTCTGGGAACGTCGTTTCGCTTACCATGTCTTCCGTTTTTAATGGCCGCTCCAGCTCTCGCTGGCGCTCCATTGGACCGGTCCCCACCCCGACACCAAGTCTCAGGGGGGAGTGTAGCCCAGGCACGCACTGTTGCAAGAATGCAGCGTGCTTTTTTCAACACAGGGATTTGACCCTGTTTGGAAAAAATCCAGGGAAAACCTTGGTTTATTCGGCGCGAAGCCCTCGAAGGACCTCCAAACCCAAATCGCGAATCTTCTTCCGAAGGGTATTCCGGTTGAGCCCAAGAAGCTGGGCGGCCCGAATCTGGTTGCCCCGTGTGGCCGCAAGGCAGATGGAAATCAGGGGTCGTTCCACCTCCTGTACCACGCGGTCATAGACGCCCGGCGGCGGCAAGCGGTCGCCCTGGGCCATGAAATACTGGGTCAGATATTGCTCGACCGAGGCCGCCAGGGATTGCGGTCCTTCGCCGGAATCGGCGGGGAAGGTCTTGGCGGGCTCCTTGAGTTCGCTGCTGACCGCCGCCGCCGTGATGGTGTCGCCCGACTGCAGGACGGCCAGGCGCCGGATCAGATTTTCCAGCTCGCGCACGTTGCCAGGCCAGCGATGGCGCCGCAGCAGGTCCAGCGCTTCATTGTCCAGGGTCTTGTGCGGCAGGCCTTCGTCTTCGGCCTTGCGCAGGAAATGACGGACCAGATCGGGAATGTCTTCCACCCGCTCGCGCAAGGGCGGCAGGCGCAGCGGCACGACGTTGAGCCGATAATAGAGATCCTCGCGGAACAGGCCCTGCTGGATCAGCTGGCGCAGGTCGCGATTGGTGGCGGCGATGATGCGAACATCGGTCTTGATCGGGGTGCGGCCGCCGACGGTGGTATATTCGCCCTGCTGCAGAACACGCAGCAGGCGGGTCTGGGCTTCCAGCGGCATGTCGCCGATTTCGTCCAGGAACAGGGTGCCGCCCTCGGCCTGCTCGAAGCGGCCGATGCCGCGATTGGTGGCGCCGGTAAATGCGCCGCGTTCATGGCCGAACAGTTCGCTTTCCACCAGTTCCTTGGGGATTGCAGCCATGTTGACGGC
>CAYFKU010000026.1:11392-16370 GCA_964343955.1 uncultured Rhizobium sp.
GCGACGAATGTGCCGTGACGGCGCTTGCCGTAATCGTGCAGCGCCCGCGCCACCAGTTCCTTGCCGGTGCCGCTTTCGCCCATGATCATCACCGTCAGGTCCGTCTGGGTCAGGCGGGCGATGACGCGATAGATTTCCTGCATCGCGGGAGAGCGGCCGATCAGCGGCAGCCGCTCTTCCGACGGCTCCAGTTCGGCGTCGCGCTTGCCCTGCGGGCTGGCCAGCGCCCGGCCCACCACATTGGTGAGTTCCTTCAGGTCGAAGGGCTTGGGCAGATATTCAAAGGCGCCGCGTTCCGCAGCGGTGATGGCCGTCAGCAGCGTGTTCTGGGCGCTCATCACCAGGATCGGCAGATCGGGTCTTATACGCTTGATGCGCGGGATCAGGTCGAAGCCGGATTCGTCGGGCAGCACCACATCGGTGATGACCAGATTGCCGTCACCCGCCGAGATCCAGCGCCACAGGCCGGCGGCGGTTCCGGTGGTCCGCACATCATAACCGGCGCGCCCCAGGGCCTGGTTCAGCACCGTCCGGATGGCGCTATCGTCGTCGCAGACAAGAATGGTCGCAGGCATTTAATTTTCCTCGCCGCGCGATTGCGGCAGCAGCACGCGGAAAATGGTGCGTCCGGGAACGGAATCGCATTCGATCACACCGTCATGGTCGCCCACGATCTTGGCGACCAGCGCGAGGCCCAGGCCCGATCCGCGGGGCTTGGTGGTGACAAAGGGGTCGAAAATATGCGGCAGAAGATCGGCCGGCACGCCCGTGCCATTGTCGCGCACCGTGACTTCCAGCGGCAGCGAGATACGCTCGCCGCCTACGCCTGTGCCGAACTTCACGCCCGGCCGGTAGCCGGTTGTCAGGGTGATTTCCCCCGCCGTTTCCGGCAAGGCGTCGGCCGCATTGCGCACCAGATTGAGGAAGACCTGAATCAACTGGTCGTGATCGCCGGACACCGGCGGCAGCGACGGATCGAAACTCTCCTGGATGACAACGCCGCGGGCAAAGCCGGATTCGGCCACACGGCGCACGCGGTCCAGCACTTCATGGATGTTGACGGGATGGCGGGTGAAACCGCGCGTGTCGCCGAAGCTCTCCATGCGATCGATCAGGCCGCGGATGCGGTCGCTTTCGGCGATGATCAACTGGGTCATTTCGCGTTCGTCGGGCGACAGCGATTCTTCCAGCAACTGAGCCGCGCCGCGAATGCCGGCGAGCGGATTCTTGATTTCATGGGCCAGCACGGCCGCCATGCCGTGCATGGAGCGAACTGCGCCGCGGGCCATGAGCTGACGGTCCATGCGCTGCGCCAGGCTGCGTTCCTGGAAGGTGAGGAGCATCGCGCCTTCGGGATCGGGCACTGGCGTGACGGTGACGTCGGCGGCGCGTTCGCCGGACTTGGGCGATGAAAGATCGATGTCGCGCTCGGCGGCCGAGGCATTGCGCTCCGCTGACTGGGCCACAAGCTGGAACAGCGGGGAATGTGGGGCGATCAGGTCGGCAAGGATCTGCTTGCGCAGAATGGTGAGACCCGTATCGAAAAACTGCTCGGCGGCAGGGTTGGCATAAAGCACCTCCTGCTGCGGTCCGAGCAGCAGAATTGGCATCGGCAGCGCATTCGCAATGGTGCCGGAACCGGACTCGGCGACGGCCGCGGTTCGCAACATTTGTAAGGTTCCCGGCATTTCTGCCTATTCTTTGTGCACGTGATCCACAAGATGATAATATAGGCATTATTTCGCAAAGCAACAAATATCGCCCCGCCCGTCCGTAAATGTTAGGCAGGCCCCGGCTTTTCGAGGAATGAGCATGCCCAGGACTGCCGTCTTGATCGTCGCCGCCGGCAAGGGCGCGCGTGCAGCCACCGACCTGCCTAAACAATATGAATCCCTGGGCGGGCTGCCGATGTTGCGCCGGACGGTGCAGGCTTTCTCCGGCTATCCCGTCCAGGTGGTGATTGGGGCCGGGCAGGACGCGCTGGCGGCCAGGGCCCTGGAAGGGCTGGCCCTGCCCCCGCCGGTGACCGGTGGCTCCGCCCGTCAGCAATCGGTCCGGCTTGGGCTGGAATCGCTGGAACGGGATCCGCCGGATTTTGTGCTGATCCACGACGCGGCGCGCCCGCTGGTCTCGGCCGCCGTGATTGCCGAGGTCGTCGCGGCGCTTGAGGCCGGCGCCGATGGTGCCCTGCCGATGGTGGCGGCGGCGGACACCCTTCGCCGCCGCGGGCCCGATGGCGGCTGGACGCTGGTCGATCGCGAAAATCTCTACCGTGCCCAGACCCCGCAGGGTTTCGTGTTTTCCCGGATCCTGAAGGCTCACCGCGACCATGCCGCCCAGGAAGTCACCGACGACATGGCGCTGGCCGAGCTGGCCGGTCTAAAAGTCCAAATGACCCAGGGCGAAGAAAAGAACATCAAAGTGACGCGCAAGGAGGATTTTGCCCTGGCCGAGAAACTGATCGCCAAAAGCAATAATGAAGTTGCCGATGTGCGCACGGCCACCGGCTATGACGTGCACAAATTCATGCCGGGCGATCACATCTGGCTTTGCGGGCTCAGGATTCCGCACAGTCATGGGCTGGAAGGACATTCCGACGCCGATGTCGGGCTTCATGCCATCACCGATGCCCTGCTCGGCTGTATCGGCGAAGGCGATATCGGCCAGCATTTTCCGCCCACCGACGAACGCTGGCGCGGCGCTGCCTCCTGGAAGTTCCTCGACCATGCCGCCACGCTGGTGCGCGCCAGGGGCGGCGCGATCAATCATGTCGATGTCACCATCATCTGCGAACGGCCCAAGGTCGGTCCCCATCGCGACGCCATGAAGGCCAAGATCGCCGAAATCCTGAAGATCGAGCCGTCGCGCGTGAGCGTGAAGGCGACAACCACCGAAGGGCTTGGCTTTACCGGCCGCCGCGAAGGCATTGCCGCCCAGGCCATAGCGACCGTCACGCTATGAAGCTGCCGCGCTTTTCCACGCTCGTTGCGTCCGTTTTCGGCATCGGCTTTTTCGATGTCGCGCCGGGCACGGTGATGAGCGCCGTCGCCGTGCCGCTGGCCGCCATGATCGGCGTCTTCGCGGGCGGCGGCGTCGGGCTGCTGGTCGCATCCTTCATCGTGTTTGCGATCGGCGTCATCGTCTGTGACGACCATGTGCGCCATACCGGCCGGCAAGATCCGCCCGAATGCGTCATCGACGAGCTGGCCGGGCAATGGCTCGCCTGTTCGGCATGTCTGCTGCCTTTCGCCGGCATGCCGCCGGTGATGCATATCTCCTTGCCCGCATTTGCCCTGGCCTTTGCGGGTTTCCGCCTGTTCGACATCTGGAAGCCCTGGCCCGTAAGCTGGGCCGATGAACAGCTCCGGGGCGGACTGGGTGTGATGGTGGACGATATGCTGGCCGGTCTTTTTGCCGGTGTCCTGGTTTTGGCCGCCCGTTATTTTCTGCCCCTATAGAGGCCGGATGTTTCCTCCAGACCTTGTTGCCCGCGCCGAAAAACTGCTGGCGGAGGCGCGCGCCAGGGGCCTTAAGATCGCCACGGCCGAAAGCTGCACCGGCGGACTCATTGCAGCCTTGCTCACTGAAATCCCTGGTTCATCCGACGTTTTTGAGCGGGGTTTTGTGACCTATTCCAATGAAGCCAAGACCGAAATGCTGGGAGTGGATCCAGAATTGATCCGGCAGCACGGTGCCGTATCGGCTGAGGTTGCGGGCGAGATGGCAGACGGAGCGATACGCCATTCCTCAGCCGATATTGCGGTGGCCGTAACCGGTGTTGCGGGACCCGGTGGAGGTACGGCCCAGAAGCCGGTAGGGCTGGTTTGGGTGGCGGTTTCCAGCCGCAAGGGCTTGGCGTCAAGAGAATGGGACAGAATTGGGCAGACAGTAAAATGCACGTTCGGCGATATTGGTCGCACGGAAATTCGGCTCAGTACCACGGCCTTTGCTATGAATATGCTTTACAAGTGGTTCCTCGAATAAAGTTGTTATGCCTGCGATAGCGGGCATCCATATTTGTCAAATTATGAAAATTTGGACTCCTTCTTTCGCGGGAATGACACCAGCGGTTAGCCACCTGCCGCCAGTTCGTCATGCGCAATCTGTTGCAGCGCATGAACCTGCGGCCTGGTGAAGCCCATATCCTCGCCAACCGTTTCGCTGTCGCCCAGGGACAGCGGGTCTTTTCCGGTCACACGGCCGAACACCAGAAGGGCTTCCAGATAATAGCCATAGGCGCTGGCGTGATAGCTGTCATGGGTCCACAGATTGATCTTGCCGGGCGCGATGCCGTCATAGGGATTGTCGTCGGCAAAGCCGGTATCGATCGCCCTGTTCCAGGCCAGGCCCATCGGCACCACGCCGGTCGCACGCGCGTTTGCAGCCGCCGCGCCGTAGGCTGCCGCGATATCCTTGCCCATCTGCTGGATCGGCTTGCCATGCCAGGGTTTGCCGTCCGGATAGGTCTGGTCGGCGCGACTCCAGGTGGCGGTCAGCCACACATCCGCTTTCGGATTTCGGGCGCGAAACAGATCGGTCATCTGCTTGGCGGAAGCCACCAGAAGCGCGGGATCGCCGGGATGGTCGATGTCGAGCGTGGAATAGCCGTGCATCACCACCACGTCCCAGGATCTGTCGAGCAAGGCGCGTTTTTCGGCGAAATGAAAATCCAGCCCCTTGCCGCCGACCGTCTCGACACTGACCCGATAGTCCAGGCCCGCCTCTTTCGTGAAAGCCTTGAAAAAGGCCGGCACGCCGCCGGTGGTGCGGCCCTTGGCGTCGGGCGGATTGAGGTCGGTCACCGTCTCGCTTTTATAGTAATGCGCGGGCGAGCCGGCACCGAAGGTAAAACTGTTGCCGACAAAAAGGATCGTGCGCGCTGACGCCGGTGTCGCGGCCAGCATTGCGGCCAGAAGGATTGCGATCTTTTTCATTTCTGCATCTCCAGCGTGTCGTGTGCGACCTGCATCAGGGCATG
>CAYFKU010000026.1:16380-25125 GCA_964343955.1 uncultured Rhizobium sp.
CGGCGAAATCCCCAGCGCCTCGGCGACGCGGTCCTTGCCGTCCAGCTCCAGCGGGTCGTGGCCGGTGATTTTCCCGAAATCCACCAGCGCCTCCAGATAATAGCCGTAAGCGCTGGCGTGATAATGATCATAGGCCCACAGATCGACCTTGCCCGCTTCAATCCCGTCATAGGGATTGGCATCGGCCACCCCCGTGTCCATCGCCCTGTTCCAGGCCAGGCCCACCGGGGAAATGCCGGTATAGCGAGGCTCCTCCCGGACCGCCTGTTGATAGGCGGCGTGAACGTCCTTGCCCATCTGCTGGATGGGCTGTCCCTTCCACGGCGAGTTGGCTGTGTCGGGATAGACCTGGTCGGCGCGGCTCCAGGTGGCAAAAAGATACAGCCTGGCCTTGGGATTGGCTTTCAGGAACATGTCGGCGATGCGCTTGGACGATGACAGCAGCAAGGTCCGGTCGCCGGGATGCGCCTGATCCAGGGTCGAGAATCCGTGCATCACCACCACATCCCAGGGCTTGTCGATGCGCGCCAGGATGTCGGGAACGGTGAACCAGTATTCCAGTCCCTTGCCGCCGACGAGCTGGGAGCTGACGTCATAGTCGGTCAGGCCCGCTTCCAGGGTGAATTGTTTGAAGATCGCAGGGACGCCTGCATAGGTCTCGCCATATTTGTCCGGCCCGTTCAGGTCTTTCACCAGTTCGGGATGGTAATGCTGGGCCGCGGAATGGGCGCCATAGGTGAAGCTGGAGCCCAGGAAAAGAACGGTGCGGGCCTGGGCCGCCGGAATTGCAAGCGCCGAGATTGCCGCTGCCGCCAGCAGCGCCTTGCAGGAAAACATGGCCCCTCCCCATTACCTGATCTTGCGCGGGACTATAGCTCAGGAATGGCCGCGGGAAAGCGCCGCGGCACGGGCCTCGAAGGCGTCGGTCATTTTCAGCATGACCTTTTCAAAGGATTTTCCTGCCACGCTGTGCAGCAGCCGGCTTCGGAATTCGAATGAGATGGAAAATTCCACTTCGCAGCCACTCTCTGTGGGCGTGAAACGCCAGCTATTTTCCAGGGTCTTGAACAGTCCCTTGATCTCCACCACGTCGATGGTGCGGGCGGCGGGGTCCAGCGTCACATCGCTGGTATAGCGTTCGCGCAGGGCGCCATAGCCGACGGCCATCTCGGCCGTCAGGCCATTGGCGCGGCGCGTCAGCACCCGCAGCGCCACCACCCAGGGCAGGAATTTGGGATATTGCTCCACATCCGCCACGACGCTGTACATCAGGTCGGCGGTGTAAGGCACCAGGCGCTTTTCGCTGTGGGAAATCACGCTTTCGATGCGCGCGCGGCCTTCAGCGCGGCGAAATCGCTGTCGGCATGGTACGAGGACCGCGTCAGCGGCGAGGCCGAGACCATCAGAAAGCCCTTGGCTCGGGCGATGCTTTCCAGGCCCGCGAATTCCTCCGGCGTCCAGAAGCGGTCCAGCCGGGCGTGTTTCCTGGTCGGTTGCAGATATTGGCCGATGGTGAGGAAATCGACTTTGGCCGCGCGCAGATCGTCCATCACCTGCATGATCTCTTCGCGCGTCTCGCCCAGGCCGACCATCAGGCCGGATTTGGTGAAGCCGTGGGGCATCAGCTCCTTGGCGCGCTCCAGCAGGCGCAGCGAGGCGAAATAGCGCGCGCCGGGACGGATGCTCAGGTAAAGCCGCGGCACCGTCTCCAGATTGTGGTTGAAGACCTCCGGCTCGGCCGCCATCACCGTTTCGATCGCCCCGTCCTTGCGCAGGAAGTCCGGCGTCAGCACTTCCACGCTGGTGCCGGGACTTTCCGCGTGGACGGCGCTGATGACATCGGCGAAATGGCGCGCACCGCCATCGGCCAGGTCGTCGCGGTCCACCGAGGTGATCACCACATGGGTCAAACCCAGCGTCTTGACCGCGCGGGCGACATTGGCCGGTTCGTCCGCATCCAGCGCTGCGGGCAGGCCCGTCTTGACGTTGCAGAAGGCGCAGGCCCGGGTGCAGGTGTCGCCCATGATCATCATGGTGGCGTGGCGCTTGGTCCAGCATTCCCCGATATTGGGACAGGCCGCTTCCTCGCAGACCGTATGCAGCTTGTTGGCCCGCACGATATCCCGGGTTGCGGCATATTCGCGCGATACCGGCGCCTTGACCCGGATCCAGTCGGGCTTGCGCTGGATGTCGGTGTCCGGATGGTGCGCCTTTTCCGGGTGGCGAGCCTTGGAGACGGTGTCGATCACGGTGGCCATGACGCCAGATATAGACGGGGAAGGTTCCGAAATCATCCGCCTTTGGGTCGCGGCCAGCCCCGCGTTTGCGGAATATGGCCGCAAGCGCCCCAGCCCCCGCGCCGCTTTCGCGGCTATCGGCACGACAAGGGGGATCCGGCCGGTCCGGGCGCGCGCGGCTGGTCCGCGGCTACCGGGCTAGATCGGATATGCCCAACCGGCTGACACACAATCGGGCGCGCAAATTGGCCCCCAAATCAGATATGAGGCTGTCTAGACCGAATCGGACAGCCCCGATGGCCGAACTTGGCGATCCGCAGCGCATGATCTTCGATCCCGCCGACGCACGCCGGTCTCTTTTCCATGCCCTGGTCCATGCCCGGACACGGCATGGCGGAGACCGAATAGCCCTGATCGATGGCGAGGAACGCAGCCTCACCTATGACGAGATCATCCGCGGCGCTTTCGCCCTGGGCTCGGCGCTGACGCCCGGCACCGCGCCCGGCGAATGTGTCGGCGTGATGCTTCCGACGGGCGCGGCGGCGGCGCTGGGCTTTTTCGCCCTGTCCGGTTTCGGTCGCGTGCCGACCATGCTGAATTTCACCAGCGGCCTTGCCGGCCTCAAAAGCGCGCTGCGGACTGCCCAGGTCAGGCGCGTGATCACGGCCCGCCGCCTGGTGGATGTCGCGGGCCTGCGCGACGTGGTGGCGGGACTGGGCGCCGAGATCGTCTTTCTGGAGGATGTGCGCGCACGCCTGTCGGTGAAAGACAAGCTGACGGCGGTCGCTGGCGGGATGCTGCCCCGCCTATTGGCGGCAAGGCCTGATCCCGACAGCCCGGCCACCATCCTGTTCACCTCCGGCACGGAAGGCGAGCCCAAGGGCGTCGCCCTCAGCCATGCCAACATCCTGGCCAATATCGCCCAGGTCCAGGCGCATATCGATCTTTATCCGCGCGACGTGCTGTTCAATCCCCTGCCCGTCTTCCACTGCTTTGGCCTGACGGTGGGCACGCTGCTGCCGTTGCTCGCGGGTGTGAAGGTCGTGTGCCATCCCACGCCGCTGCAGCCGCGCGAGATCGTGCGCCGGCTCAGGCGACATTCCGCCACCATCCTGCTTTCGACCGATACCTTCATCAATCAATATGCCCGCGCCAGCGATGCGGGAGAACTCGATACGCTGCGCATGGCTGTGTGCGGCGCCGAGCGGCTGCGGGACGAGACGCGCAGCTTCCTGCGCCGCAAGTCATCGGTCACACTTCTGGAAGGTTACGGCGTCACGGAAGCGGCGCCGGTCATCGCCGCCAACCAGATCGAGGCCAACAATCCCGGCACGGTCGGCCGCCTGATGGCGGGGATGGAAGCGCGGCTGAAGCCGGTGGAAGGAATTCAGGGCGCGGGCGAACTGGAAGTGCGCGGCCCCAATGTGATGCTGGGATATATCCGGCCCGATGCGCCGGGCAAGATCGTGGCGCCCGACGACGGCTGGTACAATACCGGCGATGTGGTGGCCATAGACGAGGACGGCTTCATCGCCATTCGCGGACGGCGCAAGCGCTTCGCCAAGATTGGCGGCGAGAGCGTATCGCTGACAGTGGTGGAAAATGTCGCCGCCGCCGTCTGGCCGGATCATGCGCATGCGGCCGTTGCGATACCCGATGGCCGCAAGGGTGAACAGATCGTGCTGGCGACGGACTTTGGCGAGGCGCGTCGGCTCGATCTCGTCTCCTGGGCGCAAAGTCACGGCGTGTCGGAATTGGCGGTGCCGCGCCGGGTGATGGTGCTTGACGCCATTCCACTGCTTGCCACCGGCAAGACCGATTATGTGTCGCTGCAGAAGCTGGCCATGGCGGAACAGGGCGCCGCGCCTCCCGGTTAGAATTCGGGGATCCCCGGCAAACGTGCCAGGCATCTGCATTTAACTGGTGCGGTCCGGACAAAATCGACTTTCCTCTCACTTCCGCGGAAATTCCCCGATTCCCCGGATGCGCCCGCGCATTCGGCGGATTAGGCTTGGCGAGTCGCGCGGGGTGTTCGCATGTCCGCCAAGTGAACTTTATTCAACTAGGGGAGAGACTTATGACTGCTTCTTGGAAATTCGCCTGCCTGGGCGCCGCCCTGGCGCTTTGCGTCACCGCCCTGCCCGCCAGCGCCCAGCGCGTGGTGCCGCCGGGCCAGACCATCTATTTCTTTAGCGGCACAACCGCCGATCCGATCAACGCGGCGCTTCCCCCGGGCAGTGCGGGCCGCATGGGCGACACCGTCCAGCAGGCCGACAATATCCTGAACAAGCTGAAGGACATGCTGGCCAAGAACGGGCTGGGCTTCGGCGACGTGATCAAGGCGACGGTCTTTCTGGTGGCCGACCCCGGCAAGGGCAATGTCATCGATTTCGCCGGCCTGAACTCCGAATGGGCCAAGCGCTTCGGCACCGCCGATCAGCCCAACCGGCCTTCCCGCTCGGCGATCCAGGTCAACCTGCCGACCCCCGGAGCCCTGGTGGAAATCGAGCTGGTCGCGGCCAAGTAACCCCCGGCAGCCTGGGCGCGCGGCCGCCGCGCGCTCAGGCGCTTGGGTTGGGGCGTGCCCGACTCGAGCCTCGCGAAGAGTTTGACAATCATTCGCAAAACATCTACATCTGCGGTTGAGAATTGTTCGCGACCGGCTTTGTTGGATGATCGTCTGCGTCTGCAATAGGTTGAACGACCAGCGCATAGCCGCCGCCATCGGCAGCGGGGCGGCCTGCGCCGACGAGGTTTATGCACGCTGCGGCGTGAGAAAGAATTGCGGACGATGCCAGGAAACGATCGAAGCAAGGCTGGAAGAAAGCCGCCGCGCCCTCAAGCTGGCGGCGGAATAGCGCCGGGCCCCTCGCCCCATGCGTCGCTGGCCGGCGATCCGGTCACCATTTCCTTCCTCAACAAGGTGCTCAAGAACGAGCTCACCGCCATAAACCAGTATTTCCTGCATTCGCGGATGCTGGCGGACTGGGGCCTGTCGCACCTGGCCCACAAGGAATACGAAGAATCCATCGATGAAATGAAGCACGCCGACAAGCTGATCAAGCGCGTGCTGTTTCTGGGCGGGCTGCCCAACCTTCAGGACCTGGGCAAGCTGCTGATCGGCGAGAATGTCCGCGAAGTGTTGGCCTGCGACCTGTCGCTGGAAATGATGGCCCTGCCCGACCTCAAACTGGCGATCAGCCATTGCGAGACGGTCAAGGATTTCGTCAGCCGCGAGCTTTTCACCGACATACTGGAAAGCGAGGAGGAACATGTCGATTTCCTCCAGACCCAGCTTCGCCTGATCGAGCAGATGGGCATCGAGAACTACGTCCAGCTCCAGACCAGTCCGGCGGAAAGCTAGTCCAGGCCATTTATTCCGCTTCTGCCGGCAGAATCGGGCTCAGAACTCCGCTTCCAGTTCCTCGATTCCGGCGCGTTCGTCACGCGCGGCTTCCGCCCACTCGATCATGTCCGGCAGGGCCAGGATCGTCTCGCAATAATCGGCGCATTGCCGGTCGAGCTTGACGTCATAGGTCTGGAAACGGGTCGTCACCGGGGCATACATGGCGTCTGCCAGGGTCGGCGTGGCGCCGAACAGATAGGGCCCGCCGTAGCGGTTCAGACATTCGCGCCAGATGGCGGTGACACGATCGATATCGGCCTGGGCTGCCGCCCAGATCTTGAAGCCCGGATAACGCGCCTTCAGATTCATCGGCAAGGCGGAGCGCAGATTCACAAAGCCCGAATGCATTTCACCCGACACCGACCGGCAATGGGTGCGGGCGGCGAGATCGCGCGGCAGCAGGCCCGCCTGCGGAAAGACCTCGTGCAGATATTCTGCGATGGCCAGCGTATCCCAGACCTTGACCCCGTTATGGGTCAGGGCCGGCACCAGGAAAGACGGGCTCAGCAGCAACAACTCCGCCCGGGTGGAGGGGTCGTCCGACGAGAGAATCTCCTCCCGGAAATCCAGCCCCGCCATCCGGCACAGCAGCCAGCCGCGCAAGGACCAGGACGAGTAGTTCTTGCTGGAAATCGTGAGAACGGTGCCGCGCATGACCCAAGTTTTCGCCGCTTTTAGCGCGTTGACAAGGTTTTTTTTGCGTTGCAGCATCACAATCTCATTTGGGGTCGTGGTGGCCGCAAATCGCCTTTAATCCTCTGGGCTTATAAAGGGTGGGGATGCTGTACGACGCCTACCAGGCCCAACAGGACATGCTGGCCCCCTTGCGGGCCGGCGCGGACCTGACACGTGCGGCCTTTGGCGACACCAGCGCGGGACCGACCGCAAATTACTGGTTTCGAACCCTGGCCGCTGGGGCCGAGATCGTCTTCCGCTCCCAGCTTATCCACGACCGCCCCGCCTATGACATTGCCCCGGTCATGGTCGATGGCGTGCCGGTCAACGTGACCGAAGAGGTGGCGCTGGAAATGCCCTTCGGCAACCTGGTGCATTTCCGCAAGGACACCGCCACCCGTCAGCCGCGGGTGCTGCTGGCGGCGCCGATGGCGGGGCATTTCGCGACCCTGCTGCGCAACACGGTCCAGACGCTTCTCATCGACCACGATGTCTATATCACCGACTGGAAGAGCGCCCGTGACGTGCCCCTGTCGGCGGGGCGCTTCGGCACCGACGAATATATCGACACGCTGATGGCCTTCTTCAGCCATATCGGTCCGGGCGCGCATGGCGTGGCGGTCTGCCAGCCCTGCCCGTCCATGCTTGCCACCATGGCGCTGATGGCCGAGGACGATCATCCCGCCACACCCAGAAGCCTGACGCTGATGGCGGGGCCGGTGGACACATCCATCAATCCGACGCGCGTGAACCTGCTGGCCCAGGAACATCCATTCTCCTGGTTCGAAGAGAATCTGATCACCACGGTGCCGCGGCGCTATGCCGGCGCCCACCGGCGGGTCTATCCGGGCTTCCTGCAGCTTTCGGCTTTCATCACCATGAACATCTCGCGCCATATTCGCGCCCATATGGACCTGTTCGGCCATATCATGAAGGGCGAGATTGAGAAGGCCGACGCCAACCGCAGATTCTATGACGAATATTTTTCCGTCGCCGACCTGGCCGCCGAATTCTATCTGGACACGGTGCGCAAGGTCTTTCAGGAGCAGCATCTTCCCCGCGGCATCTACACCTGGCGCGACCGCAAGGTGGATCCGCGCGCCATTCGCAAGGCCTCGCTGCTCACGGTCGAGGGCGAGCGCGACGATATCTGCGGCCTTGGCCAGACCCTGGCGGCGCAGGACCTTCTGTCCAGCCTCAAGCCGTTCCGCAAGAAACACTATGTCCAGGCCGGCGTCGGACATTACGGCGTCTTCTCCGGCCGGCGCTGGCAGAACCAGATCTATCCAGTCGTCCGCAACATGATTTTCGCGTCCGACTGATCGGCGCGGCGTCCGCCTGCCAGGGCGCGGTTCAGAATCCATCCCAACCGCACCCCGGCTTTCGCGAGAAGCAGGCGCGCAAGCGGCGCCTGCCGGACGGCATAGTCACGCGGCAGCCGCACGTCGCGCGCCCCGGCAAGCGGCGGATAGACATGCTCGCGGGCAATGGCATGGGATTCATTGGCCCAGCGTGCGGACGGCCCCGCCCGCCATTCCTGTTTCTGTGCCGCCGTGACACCGCGCACGATCTCGTCCGCCGCGGCCCCGGAGTCATAGCCCAGCGGCGCGACAACATCGGTATCCCAGACCTTGTGAAGATTGGCCCGCATGCGGCCAATCCGGACATGCACCTGGTTGCCGCCCTTGTCGTCATTATCTTCGGCATGCAGGGGCTGGTGCACATCGGCGACGAAATGAATCAGAAAGCGCAGCGCCTCGGCCCGCATGCCGCCCGCGAGGCGGCGGTCCGACAGCAATCCGGCGGCGCGATCGATCTGCGCCACCACGCAATCGCCGTCCGGGCAATCGCGCCGCATGTCATAGCCGCCGGCGGCCAGCGGAATATCAACATAGTGCCACGAGCCGGTCCTGGGCCGCGCATCCCTGATCTCGTCGGCCCAGTTCGCCTCATGGATCATCAGGACCGGGCTGCCGAGCAGGCGGCCCACCTCGCTGCGCGCGGTCGGCGCCAGTTCACGCAAGGCGATGGCCGCGACGATCTCATGCCCCTCCACGCCCCAGGCGAAGGCCGGCGCTGGAGCCAGCAGCACCGCCAGCAGCGCAATTCTTGGAAATGATCTAATCTTCAACACAAACAAGCTCTTGGCGGAAGTTCCAGGTTGACCTTGGATATCGAATAACAGTTATATGACGCCAGACGCACGCCGGGGATGGGTATGCGCCAGGGCTGGGACGATTGCCGCATCAAGGTCGGGGGACCTGCCTGCGGCTGCGGTTCCAAACACTATGCGGAGCCGCCTTTTGAACATCCATAATCCTGATTCCGCGGGCCGTGAATCCGGGCTGAACCGGGCGCCGAAAGGCCGCAGGCCGGATGGCGGCGTCGCCGCCACCGACATGCGCTGGGCGCTGGTTTCCACCAGTA
>CAYFKU010000026.1:25135-27315 GCA_964343955.1 uncultured Rhizobium sp.
GCTCCGGCGTCTCCACCGCGGTGGTCGCGGGCGCCCTGGCCTGGATGGCGGTCGGCACCCTGCCGGTGAGCCGGCCGATGGTGTCCCCCGGTCGTTCTTCCCTGCCCTATGCCCTGTTCACAAAACTGATCCGCGCCAGCGAACCGCAAAATGCCCAGGACGCCAATGCCGACAATGCCAACCCCAATCCGGGGGTGGAAAGCCGCACCGTCACCCTGGATGCCGGCGATACTCTGGCAGGCATGCTCGAGGATGTGGGCATTTCGCGCGAGGACGCCAATGCCGTGGTTGCCGCCATGGGCAAGAATTTCGACCCGCGCGCCCTGAAGGCGGGGCAGAGCTTCGAAATCACCTATTCGGTGGCGACCATCGATGCCACCGGCGCCCCGCCATCCGGCCCGCGCACCACCACGGTGATGGTCAACAACAAGCCCGTGGTCGTGCCGCTGGACGCCGAGGATGACGCCGGCGCGACAGAGGAAAATTCCGAGCCGATCTCGCGCCTGCTGTCTCTGCATTTCTCGCCGACCATCGACCAGGACATTACCGTTACCCGCACGACCACCGGCGGCTTCAGCGCCGAGGTGCAGAAGAAGGAACTCCAGGTCCACCGTCACCGCGCCGGCGGCACGATTGATTCCAGTCTTTATCTCACCGCCATGCAGGCCGGCATCCCGGCCGATGTCGTGGTCGATATGATCCGCATGTTCTCCTACAAGGTCGACTTCCAGCGCGACCTGCATGGGGGCGACAGGTTCGAAGTCTTTTACGATTATTATTACACGCCCGACGGCCAGCCCGCGAAATATGGCGCCATAAGCTATGCGATGATGACGCTGGGCGGCCGGCAGATCCCGATGTACCGGTTCCAGCCCGATCCCGGCGAACCGGCGGAATATTTCGACCAGAAGGGCGAAAGCGCCAGGGGGCTTCTGATGAAGACGCCGGTCGATGGCGCGCGAATCTCATCGGGCTTCGGCTCACGCTTCCATCCGATCCTGGGCTATACACGCATGCACAAGGGCGTGGACTTTGCGGTGCCGACCGGGACGCCGGTGATGGCGGCCGGCGCTGGCACGGTCAAGTTCATGGGCCGCGCCTCCGGTTACGGCAATTTCGTGCTGATCAATCACGGAAACGAATATGCCACCGCCTATGGCCACCTGAACCGCTTTGCGCCCGGCATGCGCGTGGGCGCGCATGTGCGTCAGGGACAGGTCTTCGCCTTCAGCGGCATGACCGGCATGGCGACAGGTCCGCACCTGCATTACGAAATCCGGCTGCGCGGCGGTCAGGTCAATCCGCTGCAGGTGAAGATGGCGCAGGGCCGCCAACTGATCGGCGCCCTGCTGCGCAAGTTCCAGGAAAAGCGGCTTGAGATCGACAATCTCGTGGCGCAGGCCCAGCTCGAGACCAAGGTCGCGGATAACGCCACGGACCTCAGGCAAGCCAGGGCGAAGTGATCCGCCTTTCCTCTCCCGCAAGGGGAGAGGAAAGCGTCAGTTCAGCGCCACACCCGGCGGCGGGGCTTCGGTCAGATCGTCCGCAGCAGCAGAAAATTCCTGACCGTTGATCGTCAGGCCGGTCCTGGATGCGCTTACCTTCACGGTGGCGCCATCGCCGACCCTGCCTTCCAGGATCATCTGGGCCAGCGGATCCTGCAGCCGGCGCTGGATCACGCGCTTCAGCGGCCGTGCGCCATAGACCGGATCGTAGCCGGCATTGCCCAGCCAGTTCCGTGCCTTTTCGTCCAGGGTGATGGCGATCTTGCGATCGGCCAGCAGCCTGTCGAGACGGCCCATCTGGATATCGACGATCTTGTCCATGTTGGCCCGCGTCAGGCGGTGGAAGAGGATGATTTCGTCCAGGCGGTTGAGGAATTCGGGCCGGAAATGCGCGCGCACCGCCTGCATCACAAGGGCGCGGTTCTGCGCGGCATCGCCGCCTTCCACCGAAAGCAGCTCGGTTCCCAGATTCGAGGTCAGGATGATGACCGTGTTGCGGAAATCCGCGGTGCGGCCCTGGCCGTCCGTCAGGCATCCGTCATCCAGAACCTGCAACAGCACGTTGAAGACATCGGCATGGGCCTTTTCGACCTCGTCGAACAGGATCACCTGATAGGGCCGGCGCCGCACCGCTTCGGTCAGCACGCCGCCCTCCTCATAGCCGACATAGCCCGG
>CAYFKU010000026.1:27325-27987 GCA_964343955.1 uncultured Rhizobium sp.
CACCATGGCGGTGTCGTCATCGAACAGGAAGGCGGCCAGCGCCTTGGTCAGCTCGGTCTTGCCGACGCCGGTCGGACCCAGGAACAGGAAGGAGCCGATCGGCCGGTTGGGGTCCTGCAAGCCGGCGCGGGCGCGGCGCACGGCATTGGAGATGGCGCGCACCGCCTGATCCTGGCCCACCACCCGCTTTTCAAGGTCGGTTTCCATGTGGAGCAGTTTCTCGCGCTCGCCCTCCAACATCTTGTCCACCGGGATACCGGTCCAGCGCGACACGACCTGTGCGATATTTTCGGCGGTAACCGCCTCGGTGGCCAGCACGGCGCTTTCACGCTCCTCGATGGCTTTCAGCTTGCGCTCGATGTCGGGGATCACGCCATAGGTCAGCTCGCCAGCGCGGGCGAAATCCCCCTTGCGCTGGGCGATTTCCACATCGCTGCGGGCCTGGTCCAGCCTTTCCTTCAGCGACTGGACATCGGCGACTGATTTCTTCTCTTCCTGCCATTTGGCGGTCAGGCTGGCGGACTGGTCTTCCAGATCGCCCAGCTCCTTTTCCAGGGCGGCTAGACGCTCCTGCGAGGCCTTGTCCGTTTCCTTTTTCAGCGCCTCGCGCTCGATCTTGAGCTGAATGATGCGGCGGTCAAGCTCGTCAAGCTGTTCCGGCT
>CAYFKU010000027.1:0-23914 GCA_964343955.1 uncultured Rhizobium sp.
TCGCACTCATGTAATAAGCTCACAAACGCGCTGGTACAAAATATCCGGCAGGTCAGCGCACATCCAGAAGAATGGCACTTCCCTCCGCAAGCCATTTTTGCAGGGTCGCAGGATCGACCGTACCTTTTGTCATGATGCACCTCTTCCGAACATGCCACGCGGTTAAAGCTATTGCCGCCTTGCGCCAAATCAAGGGCCGGCAAGGCGAGGAGACTAGGATGTCCACCCTACCGGGAGATGGACATGAAATACTATCCAGCCATTGTGCGCGATATCTCGCGCAATCTCAAAACCCTGCGCGAGGACGAGCCGGAGGTGATGCAGGGCTTTTCCGCCCTGTCACAGGCGGCCACCGCCCCTCATGCGCTGGACAGGAAGACCAAGGAGCTCATCGCGCTGGGCATCGCGGTGGCAACCCGCTGTGAAGGGTGCATCGGCTTTCACACAGAAACGCTGGTCCGGCTTGGTGTCAGCAAGGAGGAATTCGAGGAAACCCTGGGCATGGCCGTCTATATGGGCGGCGGACCGGCCCTGATGTATGCGGCCGAGGCTTTGTGCGCTTTCCAGCAGTTCCAGGCTTTGGCATCGCAACCGCGCAGCGTCTGAGCCTACCGCGTTTCCTTCGGCTGACGGCAGTTGCAAGGTGATGCCACTGCCTACATGGGACTGGCTGAGCGATCGGGTGTTCACATGCGATAACCTGCGACAATAGTCGCCAAGTTGCGTTACGCTTGGACAAGGCATGGAGAGCCTTCAATGGCGTTGACGGATGGGGAGCGCTGGATCGCGGCGCAAAATATCGAGCGCTTTCTGGCGAAGCTCGATGAGGAACAAGACGAAGGTCGCCGGCAGGTTTTGCTCGACCTCATCGACCAGGAAAGAAAAAAGTTGCGCGAAGGCAAGGAGCCGGAAAAGTAATTTTTCACGGCCGGGACAGGCGGGCCTCTGTCTCGGGATGGGTCGCCATCAGATGGCGCAAGGCGCCAAGCAGTTCCGCCGCATGCCGGGCATCACCGCGACCCAGCGCCGCGCGGATATCGTCACGGATCATGGACGCAATTCGGTCAAGACCGTGCGGCTGGGTCAGCAGATACCGTCCAGCAAGCGCGGCGGCGCATTCCGGAACATGCTCATGCTCGGCAATGGCCAGTATCTCCGCCTCGGTCAGGCCGCAAAGAGTGATGCAGTCTTCCAGTGAAATCATCGCGCCCGTTCCACCACATTCCACACGCCCGGAAAAACTGTCCGGAAAAGAGGAGAGCCCGGCTGCCTGCATGGCTGGCCGGGCTCCGGGGGGTGTCCGCCTCGTTATGAATGGGGGGGCAAACGAAGCGAACGAATCCTTTTTAAAGCATCCCCCGGCGCCAACCTTGATCCGCATCAATTTGCGCCAAATCCTGCGACGCCAGCTCCCCTGCCCGCGCCGGCGTCAGGTCTTGCGCCGGATCAAGGACTTTTCCTCCCCCGGGCGGATACTCTGCATTCCACTTGCGGGGCATTCGCATGAAGCTGCCGACCTGCCTGGCCATCGCCCTGCCGCTATGCGCGGCGCTATCGCCTGCAACGGCGCAGGACATCCAGGCCGGTCACCGGGTGGCGCAACGCCTGTGCCGGTGCTGTCACGAAATCGAAAAAGGCCGCTTCGATCACGGCATCGCACCGGCCTTCGCGGAGATCGCGGGCAGACCGACAACAACCTCTTCCACGGTGCGCCGCCTTTTTAGCAAGCCGCATGATCGCATGCCGGACTTTTTGATGCGGCAGGAGATCGAAGATGTCTCGGCCTATATCGTCAGCCTGAAGACCGGCTGACCGGCGAGATTGAGTCCGAAACAGCGCGGAAAGATGAACTTGGCGACCCCGGCAGGGTGAGGAGCGGTTGGCCGCAGGCCAACGAAATGGTCCAGTGGACCATTTCGAGCGACAAACGCCACGAGCGGAAGCGAGTGGCCGGAAGTCCGACACAAGCGCGGAACGATTGACTTGGCGACCCCGGCAGGACTCGAACCTGCGACCGCCGGATTAGAAATCCGATGCTCTATCCAGCTGAGCTACGGAGTCGCGTAAGGGCAGTTTGGCCCATCGGTCTTGATATGTCATGGCCGGGCGTACCCGGCCATGACAGGCCGGCGCCCGCGCTCAGTGCGACCACGGCACCTTGCGGTCGAAGCGGAAATTGTCCGAATAGGCCTTGGGCTTGGGCGTGGGGACATGCGGCTCGAACAACTGATAGGGAATGTCATGGGCCGTGGCATAGGCCACCGCCTCCTCTGCCGTGTCGAACTCCAGGGTGATCTGCTGGCGCATGTCCGCCGACGAGGTCCAGCCCATCAGGGGATCGATGGTGCGGGGCTTTTCGGGCTCATATTCCAGCACCCATTGCCGGGTGCGGGCCTTTCCGGACTGCATGGCATTCTTGGCCGGTCTGAAGATGTGCGCGCGCATAAAAACCTCTCAAAAACTCAACCCGTTTGCCGCGCCCGCCAGCAAGCTGCTGCCGCGTGGCCCGGCCTGGCATTCGTATCCGCGCGGAACGCGCGGATACGAATGGTCGGAGCGGCGTGATTCGAACACGCGACCCTCTGCTCCCAAAGCAGATGCGCTACCAGGCTGCGCTACGCTCCGAAGCCCGAAAGGGCTTACACGAAAGCCGCCGGACCCGTCAATTTTCGATGATTCTGCCGAAAAACAGGGCCGGCCAGTTTTTCCCGGTGACAATGAACTGTCCCGTCACCGGATCATGGGCCACGCCGTTGGGCACGAAATTGGGCTCGGCCAGGATTTTGCGCTGCTGCTCCGGCGTCATCTGCCTCAGTAGCGGCCTGAGATCGACCACGCCCTCGACGCAGCCGGTGACGGGCGAGATTTTCGCCAGGTTCCAGTCTTCGAAAACATTGGCCCAGATGGCGCCATCCACCCATTCCAGTTCGTTGATGGCGGGCAGGCTCTCATCCGCGATCCGGACCTTCAGCTTGCGCCGGAGCGAGAAGTCCTTCGGCGACAGAAAAAACAGCGTGTCCGAACCGTCGCTGGCGATCAGGTCGGTCGCATCATGGGTCAGCCCCCAGCCTTCCCGTGGATTGGACAGAGGAGGCAGATGCCTGAAAGCCTGGTCGAACACGAAGACGCGGTGCTCGCGCCAGGTCATCTGGTAGAAGCGGCCGTCAAAGACCGTCAGCCCCTCGCCGAAATAGTCCTTGCCGGCATTGATCAGGCTAGTGACATGGCCGCTGGCCGGATCGATGCGGTTGATGCGGCTTTCGCCGAAAAGGTTGCCGGTCGATTCCCAGATGGCGCCGTCATGCCATTCCAGCCCCTCGGTGAATCCGGGCATGTCGCGATGCAGTGTCCGCTCCAGCCGGAAAGGCATCAGGCGGGGCGCCGGACAGGGCTCCGCGGCAAGCGCCCCCCCGGTGAGCAGGAGGCCCGGCAGGGCCAGAAGGCACAGGAGCTTTGCGCGCATGGCCGGACTATCGCGGCCCCGGTGACAAAGGCAAGCTTACAAATGCGCCATTTGGACACTTCTGGCCCATTTCCTTTCCACGCAAAAAGGGGGGAAATTGGCAGGCCGACAGGGTTTGCGACAAATCCGTGTTTGTAAGGACCGGCACGTGGCGTCAAAATTGAAGGTAATGATCAAGGAAGAAGCAAAACCGCACATCCTGCTGGTGGAAGATGCGCGCGATATCCGCGAACCCCTGGCCCGCTATCTGCGGGAGCATAATTACCGTGCAACCACCGCCCCGGACGCCGCCACCGCCCGCAAGGTAATGAAGGGCGCCGCCATCGACCTTGTGGTCCTGGACATCATGATGCCGGGCGAGGACGGCCTGTCGCTCTGCCGTTCCATCCGTGAAACCAGCCAGATTCCCGTGATCCTGCTGACGGCCAGGGGCGAGGAAGTGGATCGGATCATCGGCCTGGAAATGGGCGCCGACGACTATATCGCCAAGCCATTCAGCCCGCGTGAGCTGATCGCGCGGGTCGCCGCTGTCTTGCGGCGCACCCAGGCGCTGCCGCCGCGCCAGAAGCCGCCGGGCGCCGAGCGGGTCAAGTTCGGCGACTGGCTGCTGGACACCGGCCAGCGCGAGCTGATCGGCCCCGATGGCGTCGCCCTGCCCCTGTCTTCGGGGGAATTCCGGCTGCTGACGGCCCTGCTGGAGCGGCCGAAAATCGCCCTGACCCGCAATCAGTTGCTGGACCTGACCAAGGGCCGCGATGCCGACCTGTTCGACCGATCCATCGATAACCATGTCAGCCGGCTGCGCAAGAAAATCGAGCCCGACCCCAAGAATCCGCGCTATATAAAGACCGTCTGGGGCGGCGGTTACATCTTCGCGATGGATCCCGAACTGGCTTGACGAAGCGCAAAGACGAGCAGACCCGTATACGCATGAAATTGTGGCCCGAGACCCTGGCGGTACAGCTTATCGTGGTCGTCGCCGCCGCCGTGGCCATCTCCAACATCGGCGTCGCTTTCTATTTCTACAAGAACAGCGAGGCGCAGGCGCGCAACTTCAGCAATGAGCGCACCATCGACCGTTCGGTCGCGGTGGCGGCGACCGCCAGCCAGGTGTCGCCGGAATCGCGCCTGGCGGTGATGCGCTTCATGAGCCGGCTCGACTGGCGATTCCGCGAAACAAAGGCGGGGTACGACACCAAACCCATGACGCCTGAGGAAGCGGCGCTTGCCAAAAAACTTGCCGACGGCCTGCCGGAACATCATCCGCGCAAGAAGTCGGTGATCGTCCATCTGCATGAGGCGATCTCGAACATTCCCGAAGAATTGCGGCCGGTGAACGCCGCCACCGCCAAGCCGGGCACGGACGTGATCCAGACCATCGTGCCCCTGGATGCCAACACCTCCATCAGCGGCGTGCTGCTGCGCCCCACGCCCGACTGGCCGGTGGAGATCATCGTGGCGGCGATCGTCGCCATCCTGGCGACCAGCCTGGGCGCGGGCCTGGTGGCGCGGCGGGTGGTGCGGCCCCTGTCGGAACTGACCACGGCGGCCGCCGCCATGGCTGGCGGCTCGGGGCCGCCGCATGTGGCGGAACAGGGCCCCGCCGACGTGCGCAACGCGGCCGCCGCTTTCAACACCATGGCCGAACGGGTGACCCGGACACTGGAAAGCCAGCGGCACCTTCTGTCGGCGGTGGGGCATGACCTGCGTACCCCGCTGACCGCCATGCGGATCAATCTGGAATTCGTCCCTGATGAGGAACTGCGGGAAGGCCTGATGCGCAACCTGGAGGAACTCCAGGCCCTGACCGAACAGGTGCTGGCCGCCGCCAAAGGTGCCGGTGGGGAAAAGCCCCGGCAGGTCGACCTGTCGGCGCTTGTTGAAAGCCTGGTCACGGATCTGGATGAACTGGGCGAGCCGGTCACCTGGTCTGCCCATGCACCTGCCCCGATTTCCTGTCGTCCCAACGAGATAAAGCGGGCCGTTCGCAACCTGGTTGAGAATGCGGTGGCCTATGGCCACAAGGCCCAGGTTCGCATCAGCGATGCCGGCGACGGTTATGACGTTCTGGTCGAGGATGAAGGCCCCGGCATCCCGGAAAGCGAAAGGCAGCGGGTGTTCGAGCCTTTTGTGCGGCTGGAAGGCTCGCGCAATGAACTTACCGGGGGAACCGGACTGGGGCTGACGCTGGTCAAGGCGATCGCCGAAGGTCATGGCGGCGAGGTGCAACTGGAAGACCGTCCGGGCGGCGGCCTGCGCGCCCGCATGCACCTGCCCCGTCTCGCAACGGCCGGCGCCGAGTAAATTTTCCCTGCAAACATAAACCCTGCACGCGGATTTTATCACGCCAAATCAGGGTCTTTCAGCTAAGTTCTGATCTCATGTCTGAACCCGATCCCCTCTATCGCCGCGAGCTTCTGCGGCTGGCCGCGGACGCCCATGGGGCCGGACGACTCGCTGCGCCTGACGCCGCGGCGACGGCTCAAAATCCTGCCTGCGGCGACAGGGTGACGGTGGAGCTGAAACTGGAAGCCGGCCGGGTCTCGGCCCTCGCCCATCAAACCCAGGCCTGCGTCCTGACCCAGGCCTCGGCGTCGCTGCTGGCGCAGCAGGCCCTGGGGCGCAGTGAGGCCGACCTGAAGGCTCTGGCCGACGGGGTGCAAAGCTTCCTGTCTGGGGGAAGCACGCCGGAGGGCTATGGCGTGTTCGACGGCGTCGGTATTCACGCCGGGCGGCACCGCTGCGTATTGCTGCCGCTGGAGGCTGCGCTCAAGGCGCTGGAGCCGCCCCCGTCCTGATGCACCCGGCAGGTGCGTTCACAGGATGCCAAACCAGGCCGAATGCGGCCCCAGGACCAGCCGGCTTCCAGCCAGCTTCGCCCGGCCCGTTCCCATATCCATGACCGCAGCCGGGCCGGGCAGATCCTGGACCAGTTCTTCGGCGCTCAGGTTGAAGGCACAGACAATTCTTTCATCGCCGCCCTCGCGCACAAAGGCCAGGGCCGGCCCATCCAGAAGCGTCAGGCTGCCTTCTCCCAGGGCGCGGTGGGCCTTTCGCGCCGCCAGGACCTTGCGGGCATAGACCAGGCAGGAGCCCGGGTCGCGCTCCTGTCTGGATACTGTCAGGGCGGCATGCGCGGGCCCGAGGGGAAGCCAGGGGGCGCCGGATGAAAAACCCAGGTTGGGCGCGGCAGCGTCCCAGGGCATGGGCGTGCGGCAGCCATCGCGCCCCTTGAACAGCGGATAATAAAGATCGCCCACAGGGTCCTTCAGCAGATGGCGCGGCAGCTCAACCTCGGTCAGGCCCAGTTCTTCGCCCTGATAGAGCAGCAGCGTTCCGCGCAGCGACGCCAGCAGCGCCAGCATCGCTCTTGCATTGGCCGGACCGAAACGGCTGGCGGTGCGGATCACATCATGGTTGGAAAATGAGATCGCCGGCCAATGGCCGGGAAAGCGCGCCAGGGTTTGCAGATGCACGCGGATGGCGGCCATATCGGCGGCGACAAGAAGCGCGAAATTGTAACCGGCATGCAGACCGGCTGACGATGGCAGATAGCAGCCGGAGCGCTCGAACTCCTCCGAGAATTCCCCGAATACGAAGCGCTCCTCGAACCGTTCCACCCGCCGCCGGATGACATCCAGCAGGGCGCGATTTTCTTCCAGATTGGAATCGTGGATGTGCCGCTGCATGTTGGCGGCGGCGCTCCATTCCACCCTGCCCCGTTCGGCAGGCGCAATCGCGGGGTTGTCGGTCAATAAAGTGTCGTGAAGGAAAGCGTTGGCCACATCCAGCCGGAAGCCATCGACGCCGCGCTCCAGCCACAGGTCCAGCACATGGAGCGCCGCCTCGCGGGCGGCGGCATTCGTCCAGTTCAGCTTGGGCTGCTGGCGCAGGAATTTGTGGTGATAATATTGCCGCCGCGCCGGCTGATAGGACCATGCCGGGCCGCCGAACACCGACAGCCAGTTGTTGGGAACCGTCCCGTCATCCCGTGGGTCGGCCCAGACATACCAGTCCCTTTTGTCCGCATCGCCATCGCGGCTGGCCGTAAACCAGGCATGTTCGTCGCTGGTATGGGCCAGGACCTCATCCAGGATGATCTTCAGCCCGCGATCGTGCGCCGACTTCAGCAGCGCGTGAAAATCGTCCAATGATCCATAGTCGGGATGGAAGCCTGTGAAATCCGAGACGTCATAGCCCCAGTCGCGGTTGGGCGACTGATGGATCGGCGACAGCCAGACCGCATCCACGCCCAGGCGATGGATATAATCGAGTTTTGATATCAGGCCGGCGAAATCGCCCTGCCCGTCGCCATTGCCGTCACAGAAACTGCGGACATAGACCTGATAGATCGCGGCGCCCTGCCACCAGGGTGCCGCGATCATGGATCACACCTCGGAGGCGTTCGTCACGACCTTGCCGACCAGGCCGTATTTCACGGCCTCTTCGGCGCCCATCCAGAAATTGCGCTCGGTATCGGCGACGACCTTCTCATAGGGCTGGCCGGTCTCGACCGCGATCTCCTTGATCAGGCGGGCGCGCATCTTGAGGATTTCCTCGGCCTCGATGGTGATGTCGCTGGCCTGGCCGCGCACACCGCCCAGGGGCTGATGCAGCAAGAAGCGCGTGAAGGGCAGGCAGAAGCGGTTCTCGCGCCGGGCGCCCAGGAAGATATGCGCGCCGGCGGAAGCAACCCAGCCGGTGCCGATCACCTTCACCCGGTTGCCGACGAAGCGGATCATGTCATGGATGGTGTCGCCCGACTCCACGTGGCCGCCCGGCGAGTTCACGATGACGCGGATATCGCCTTCGCTTTCGGCATAGGCCAGAAGCTGGGCGGTGACCCGCTCGGCCATCTTCATGTCCACTTCGCCGAACACCAGCACGGTGCGCGACTGGTAGAGGGCCTTGGCGATTTCCGACGACTGGGGATCGGGCCGCGGGGATTTTTCTTCCTTTTCGTCTTCTTCTGCAGCGCGGCGCACGGGCATTCTCCGGATAGGGATTCGGGGGTGTTGCAAAGATATATAGGGGGGCAGAGACTGCTTATAAAGCGTCAATAACCGCCCGCATGGTAGGGCCAATTTCGGCCCGAAGCGCCAGGTTGGCCAGCTTGTCCTGGGGCGTTTCGTCCCGATTCAGGATCGCCAGCCCCGCCCCGCGCTGTTTGGCCGCCAGCGGCAAGCCCGCGGCCGGATAAACGGTCAAAGACGAGCCCAGAACCAGCATCAGGTCGCATGCCAGGGCCGCGGCCTGGGCCCGCTTCATTTCCGGTTCCGGCATGGGCTGGCCAAAGGAGACGGTGGCGGTCTTGACCAGCCCGCCGCACTGGGCGCAATCGGGCGCCGTGCCATGGATATCGAAGTGGCTGCGGATATCGGCCAGCGGCGCGTCGGCACCGCAATCCAGGCAGGCGGCACGGCGGGTGGTGCCGTGCAGTTCAATCACGCGGTCGGGCGGCACGCCGCTGATCTGGTGCAGGCCGTCGATATTCTGGGTGATGACATGGGTCGCCCTGCCCCGCGCCACCAGCTCGGCCACGGCCCGGTGCCCGTCATTGGGCTGAACCGTCTTCCAGGTATCTTCCATCTGGAAACGGCGCTGCCAGGTCAGACGCCGCGCTTCGGGGTCGCGCAGGAACTCCTGGAACGGAATGGGCTGCATCCTGGTCCAGAGACCGCCGCCATTTTGGGAAGATGGCGAGCGAAAATCCGGAATGCCGGATTCGGTGGAGATCCCGGCGCCGGTGAAGATCACCATGCGCCGGGATGCTCCGACCAGATCGACAAGCTCGTTCAGCGCGCTCACCGCGCCGGGGGCGGCCCATACGGCTTCACGCTACCGCAATCGGCCTTCACGAAATCGCCGGTATAGCGGGTGCTCATATTCTGCGGCCGGCCACCGGCGGTGCCCTTGAAGGTATAGGTCCCTTCATAATGATCGGTGCCGCGCCAGGCGATCTGCATGTCGCCGACGCCATTGACCCGGCCCTTGCAGGTGACCTGGGTATGCATGGCACTGGGCGTTGCGCTCAGGACCTTGGTATCGCAACTGACATCTTCGTTGCGCATGGCAGGCGGCTTGTCGGCATTCACCTGTTCCTGGGTCATGCACATCTGGGTGGTGAAGGCCTTTCCGGGCATCGGCATGCCGCGCGCCTTCATCATCTCCAGCGCCTGGGGCGGAAGCTGCGGCATATCCGGCATGTCCATGGTGGAGGTGACCGTCCACAGGCAAGGACGGCCGTGCGCCGCCATCGCGGCGACCGGCGCCAGAATCAAGGCCACGCCTGCCAGCCCCAAAATCATTCCATGCTTCATGATGCGATCCTTCCCGTTCTTTTCGGCCCACATGCGTCAAGTCTGGCCAACCGCGAGCGCCCCGTCAAACTGCGGCTCAGGGCTGCTGGGGCACGAAGACCCGGATGCCGCGGCAGTCGCCCCCGGCCCAATCGCCGGTGAAGCTGGACGCGATGCGGGCGGGATCGCCCCGGAACTTGCCGGTAAAGCTGTAGCTGCCCTCGAAATGGTCGCTGCCGCGCCAGGCGATGCGATAGCGGCCCACGCCTTCGACCTGGCCGTGGCAGACATTCTCCATCAGCATCACGCCGCGCCGGTTGCTGACGATGCGGGGCTCACAGTCATAATCGCGATTGTTCAGGTGCAGCGGATCGCGGCCGTCCGCTTCATAGGCGGTCATGCAGATGTGATGCAGGAAAGGCTGGCCGTTGCGCGGCGGGGCGATTTCCTGCTCGCGCGACATCTGCACCAGGGCGCGCGGCACCAGGGGCGGGGCGAATTGCCAGGTTGTGGTGATGGTCCACAGGCCCTGCCGCCCGGCGGCCCAGCCCTGGGACGTAAAGGCCGGGAATGCAAGCAGAGCAAGAAGGGCGGACAGACAGGCAAGACGGCGCATGAACAGGCTCCGAAGCAGGGGCGGAATCTGGCACGCGGCAGCGGGCTTGAAAAGCGCCGCGCCTGTTCTAGGGTTTCACCGAGCGCGGGAGAGCGAAGATCATGGCAAGACCCAAGGCCCTTATCACCGGCGCATCCGCCGGCATCGGCAAGACCTATGCCCGCAAGCTGGCCGGGCGCGGGTTCGATCTGGTGCTGGTGGCGCGCGACGGAAAGCGGCTGGAGGCGCTGGCCGCCGAACTGAAAGAAGCCGCCTGCGAGATCATCGTCGCCGACCTGACGCGCGATGCGGATGTCGCTGTCGTCGAAGGCAAGCTGGAAAGCGATGCGGCCATCAGCTTCTTTCTCAACAACGCCGGCATAGCCACGGTTGAGCCGTCGCTGAAGACATCGGTGGCGACCATCGAAAGGCTGATGGCGCTGAATGTGGTGGCGGCGACGCGATTGTTCCTGGCGGCGGGCCGCGCCTTTGTGGCGAAAAAATCGGGCACCATCGTGAACATGGCCAGTGCCGTCTCGGTCAATCCGGAACGGTTCAACGCGGTCTATAGCGGCTCCAAATGCTTCCTGCTGGCCCTGTCGCAAAGCCTGACGAAAGAGTTCACGGAAAATGGCGTCACCATCCAGACGGTTCTGCCCGGCGCCGTGCGCACCGAGATCTGGGAGCGCGCCGGCACGGATGTGAACAAGATTCCGCCGGAACGGGTGATGGAGGTTGACGACATGGTGGAGGCGGCGCTGAAAGGCCTGGCGCTGGGCGAGCGCATCACCATCCCGTCCCTGCCCGATTACCAGGACCTGCTGGACAGCGAGGCGGCGCGGCTGAAAATGTCGCCCAACCTGTCGCGCAATCGCCCGGCGGCGCGGTATCTTTAGAAGGCGCCGTGATTGCAGGGATTGCAACAACACGATCTTTATTGCAGCAGTCGGCGCATTCAATTTCGCTGCCGGCTTACGCTCAGGCCGAATGATCCAGGAGACGCCCGGCTTGCGCGACGGGAACAGCTTGGGCTCTGGCGGAATAGCTCAATGAAGAAACAGGTTCCGCTGCTTTGAGCGCGGTCCGGCTGGGATCGGTGTCCGCGTTTATGTCATAGGGCCCGGAGCGCGGATGGGCCGGGTCGATATGCTTCTTCGCATAATCGACCTCCGTGCAGTTGCGGCAGGAAAAGCCGTTCACGCGCACGGGCGTCGGATAATCCCCGCCGATTGTCATGAGGCGCCCCGGAAAGCCGAACGCCATGCTAGCGGCTTTCCGGTTAAGCAGGCGTTAGGCGGCTAAAAGCCCGCTATTTCGCGGCCTTTGCCCGCGCCACGCCTTCGCTGATCAGGGTCTTGGCCTCGGCGGCGTCGCCCCAGCGGATGATCTTGACCCACTTGCCGGGCTCAAGATCCTTGTAATGGGCGAAGAAATGCTCGATCTGCTCCAGCGTGATCTTGGGCAGGTCGCTATAGTCGTTCACGGTCTCGAACCGCTGGGTGATGTGAGACGACGGCACCGCCACGATCTTCTCGTCCATGCCGGCATTGTCTTCCATCAACAGCACGCCGACGGGGCGCACGCTCATCACCGCGCCCGGCGCAATGGCGCGGGAGTTGGCGATCAGCACATCGACCGGATCGCCGTCGCCCGACAGGGTGTGAGGAATGAAGCCGTAGTTGCCGGGATAGCGCATCGCCGTATAGAGGAAGCGGTCAACCACCAGCGCGCCGGACGCCTTGTCCAGCTCATACTTGATGGGCTCGCCGCCGATCGGCACTTCGATGATGACATTGACGTCATCGGGGGCATTCTTGCCGACGGGAATCTGGTCGATGCGCATGGACAATCCTGTGAGATTGCGGGCGTCGCAATTTTATTGCCGGGCGCCGTCAACCGGGCAGCCGATATGCGGACGAAACGCCGCAAGCGTCTTCAAGATGCACAGTTTCGCCTTATTTATTATAACGTGTTTTTGCCCATCTTTCCGGAGTTTTCATGCAGACCAAAGCCTATGCCGCCCAGGCCGCGACCACGCCGCTGGCGCCCTTTACCATTGACCGGCGCGAGCCCGGCCCAAGGGACGTCGCCATTGAGATTCTCTATTGCGGCGTCTGCCACAGCGACCTGCATACCGCGCGGGGCGAATGGTATGGCGTGCAGTTTCCCTCGGTGCCGGGGCACGAGATCATCGGCAGGGTCACCATGGTTGGTGGCGATGTGACCCGCTTCAAGCCGGGCCAGGTGGTGGGCGTCGGCTGCATGATCGATAGCTGCCGCACCTGTAGCCAGTGCCAGGACGGGCTGGAGCAATATTGCGACGGGCCGGTGGGATTCACCGGCACCTATAACGGCCCTCTGGGCGGCGGCGCCAACACCTATGGCGGCTACAGCGCCGCGATCACGGTGGATGAGCATTTCGTGCTGAACATCAAACATGCCGAAAAGGATCTGGCGGGCGCGGCGCCCCTGCTCTGCGCCGGCATCACCACCTGGTCGCCGCTGAAACACTGGGGCGCGGGACCGGGCAAGAAGGTCGGCATCGTCGGCATCGGCGGCCTGGGCCATATGGGCGTGAAACTCAGCCATGCGCTCGGCGCGCAAACCGTCGCCTTCACCACCTCGCCCGACAAGATCACCGAGATCAAACGGCTGGGCGCCGACCAGGTGGTCATCTCGAAGGACGAAGCGCAGATGCGGGCGCATGCGGGCAGCTTCGACCTGATCGTCAACACGGTGGCAGCGCCGCACAATCTGGATGCCTTCACCGCGCTTCTGAAGCGCGACGGCACCATGGTGCTGGTGGGCGCCCCGTCCAGCCCGCATCCCTCGCCCGCCGTGTTCAACCTGGTGCTGAAGCGCCGGGCCATCGCCGGATCGCTGATCGGCGGCATTGCCGAGACGCAGGAGATGCTGGATTTCTGCGCCGCGCATGGCATCACCTCGGACATCGAGATGATCCGGATGCAGGATATCGAAACAGCCTATGCCCGCATGCTCAAGAGCGATGTGAAGTATCGCTTCGTGATCGACATGGCCAGTTTGAAAGCCGGTTAGCACCCCTCACATTCGGCCATCGCCATCAAGAAAAGGCCCGCCGGGAACGGCGGCTTTTTTGCTGTGCGGATGGCCCGTGGCCGTTACCCGGCAGCCATATGGAAAAATTCCCGACTATCCGGGAACTTTTCCCGCACCCGCGCATTTCCACCTCGGGCGAATGCAGCTTGGACTGCAAAACAGGGGTGGGGATGTCGGATACCGTCATGAAAAAACTTGGCGCCGGGCTTTCGGCGCCCAGTCTGCTGCGGCTCAGGGAACTTCTGGGACACCGTAAACTTGTGCGGGCGCGCGAGGATTTGCTGCGCCAGGGCGATGTTCCGGACAGCGCCCATTTCGTTCTGGACGGCATGCTGGCCCGCTACAAGCTTCTGTCGGGCGGGCGCCGCGCGGTAGTGGCCTATCTGCTGCCCGGCGATTTCTGCGGCCCTCATCCCGCATATCGCCGGCCCATGGACCATGGCATCAGCGCCATGACGGCCACCACGGTCGCCGAGGTGCCCTATCCTTTGTTACAGGACAGCCTGGCCGCCGATCCGGTGCTGGCCCAGCATCTTGCCCATGCGGCAATGGCCGAGGGCGCGATCCAGCGGCAATGGCTGGCCAATATGGGATGCGCATCCGACCGGCGGGCCGCGCATTTTCTGTGTGAAATGCGGCGCCGGCTGGAGGCGATCGTTCAGGCTGACGAACACGGCTTCCTGCTGCCCCTCACCCAGCATGAGCTCAGCGAGGCACTCGGCATCTCCACCGTGCATGTCAATCGCGTGCTTCAGCATCTGAAGGACATGGGGCTGGCGCGCATCCTGGACCGCCGGGTGATGATCGGAGATCTGGCGGCGCTGGAAACATTCGCGGAATTCGACGGCGGCTATCTGGAACAGGACGCTGGCGCATCGCCGGAGCCGCGCCTGTATGTGGCGGTCTAAGGCCAAAGATCGGTGGACAGATATTTGAGGCCGCTGTCGCAGATGACGACGGCTATGGTCTTGCCGCGCATGTCGCCCGCCAGAAGCTGAAGCGCCGCCGCGACATTGGCGCCGGAGGAAAAGCCGGCGAAGATTCCTTCCAGCTTCGCCAGGTCGCGCGCGGTCCGGCGCGCTTCATCCGCCGTCACGGTCAGGTAGCCATCGACAGGGACATCGCGCAGAAAATCCAGCGCCAGGGCATAGCCGCCGCCCTGGATGGGATGACTGGCCTGGGTGACCTTGTGGCCGGCAAGCACCGCCGCGCCGGCGGGCTCGACCAGCCAGCAGCGGATGTCCGGCTTGCGCGCCTTCAGGGCCCGCGTGACGCCGGCATAGGTGCCGCCGGTGCCGGCGAAATCGGCGAAGCCGTCGATGGCGCCGCCGCTCTGTTCCCAGATTTCCGGTCCCGTGCCGTGGAAATGCGCCGCCCAGGCGCCCGCCCGGTGAAACTGATCGGCGCGAAACCCACCGCGCTGGTCGGTGATGCGCCGGGCTGCCTGTTCCACCAGTTCCAGGTCGGCGCCGGAGACTTCGCCGGCGCGGGCCCCCGCCACCTGATCGACCAGCACCACTTCGGCGCCAAGGGCGGCCATCTGCCGGGCCCGTTCCGGCGAATTGCCTTTCGACATCACCGCCACGAACGGATAGCCGCGAACGGCGCAGACAATGGCAAGGCCCGTGCCCATATTGCCCGATGTCAGTTCCACCACGGTCTGGCCGGGCTGCAACGAACCATCCCGCTCGGCCTCTTCGATCAGGCTTTTGGCGGCGCGGTCCTTCTTGGAGAAACCGGGATTGAGATAATCGAGCTTGGCAAGGATGGCGCCTTCCGCGCCGCGGGCGCGCACCAGACGCTCCAGCGTCACCAGCGGCGTGTTGCCGATGGCATCCGCCACGGAAGAAAGAACCTGCCCAGCCATGGCGCAAAAATGATGGAGCCGAAGGCATTAGGCCAGAAAAATCGCAATGGCTGTGCCAGGGGATGCGCCAAGAGATGCTATAGACTGGCGGCGGCCGACAGATACCAACCGGCCCGGCAAAAAAGGTCAGAATCCTGTCCGGCCGGGTCTGTCCGTCCAGGCATGGATGGCAACAAGGAGAGCAACAATGTCCAATTCAGGCACGGTGCGCTTGCACCGGGTGCTGCCCACCCGGGCGGAGAAGATCTATCGCGCCTTTCTGGAAGCGGACGCCCTGGCCAAATGGCTGCCGCCCAGCGGATTCACCTGCACGATCGAGCATCTGGACGCCCGGGTGGGCGGCACCTTCCGCATGGCCTTCCGCAATTTCACCTCCGGCAACAGCCATGCCTTCGGCGGCGAATATCAGGAGCTGAAGCCGAACGAATTGATCCGCTATACCGACACATTCGACGATCCCAACCTGCCCGGCACCATGCATGTGACGGTCGAAATCCGGACGGTCGCGGTCGGCGCGGAAATCCGGATCGAGCAGTCGGGCATCCCCACGGCGATCCCGGTCGAGGCCTGCTATCTGGGCTGGCAGGAATCGCTGACGCAGCTCGCGGCGCTGGTGACGCCGGAGATACCGGGCTGACAATGGCGGGCGGGACCGGATTCAGGCCCGGCCCGTCTCACCCGAAAGCATCTCCGGACTGACACCCAGCTTGGCAAGGGCGCGCTGCCACTTGCTGGCATCGGGCGTATGAAAGACCAGCTCGGTATCGGCGGCCACCGACAGCCAGCCATTGGCCTGGATCTCGCCATCGAGCTGGCCGGGGCCCCACCCGGCATAACCCAGCGCAACCAGGCTGCGGCTGGGCCCCTGCCCCCTGGCCCTGGCGCGCAGAATGTCGATGGTGGCGGTCAGGGCAAAGTCGGCGCCGACACCAAGCGTGCTCGCCTCGCGATAGTCGGTGCTGTGCAGGACAAAGCCGTTGCCGGTGGCGACCGGACCGCCGAAATGCACCGCCTCGCAGCCATGCACCACGGGCTTGATATTGAGCTGGGCATAGAGTTGGTCGGTTGTGATCTCGTCCAGGGTCTTGTTGACGATCAGGCCCATGGCGCCGGCTTCGATACTGTGTTCGCAGAGATAGACGACGGAGCGATCGAAGAACGGATCGCCCATCTGCGGCATGGCAATGAGAAGCTGGCCTGTCAGGATTGTCATGTGCGCGGCTCTGATCTTGCCTGGTCGGGTGGCAGTCTAGCCCAAGGCAAGGATCGCGCCCAACCGGCAAGCCGGTTGCGATATGAAACCTTTTTTCCGGACGCGGCCATCAAAATGACAGATTGCGGCGTGTGGCGGCCGCCCGCTATTGCGGCAGGCGGGGAATGATAAGCCTGGCGAGCTTTTCCGCCTGGGGCTGGCGCGCGGCACGGTCGCCGAATTGCGCCACCGAGACGCCGATGCTGACGCCCTTGCGCCGCGCCGCCACGCCATCTCCCCACCACAGCGCATCATCCGCGCCGACCTGAACCGGGACAGGCTTTGAATCGATGCCATGCTCCTGAAAGGCGCGCTGGAAATCGTCCAGGAATTTCCGGGCATCCTCGGGGCCGCCAGGCCAGTTCATCACGCTGACAACAACGAAGCCGCGCCCGCCCAGCCGCTTGCCGGGATCGGGCTGGGTTCCGGGCGGCAGGGGCGTCGCCCAGATGCAGGTGGTGGAATGAGCGCCCTGGTTGGTGACGCCATTGTCGAAGGGCTGCACCGCATCCACCTCGCGGCCGACAGTGGCCGCGACTTCGTCCGGCGTGAGCAGGGCGCAGGCATCGATGGCGGGCGGCGGCGCATCGGCCGCATGCAGCGCGCCGGGCGCCAGCATCGCGGCGCCCCATGACAGCAAAGCGGCAACGATTTGCGCGGGGCGGCGATGGTGGCGGTCGGCGGCGGGCACGGCGGCAACTCCGGACAGGCGGGACAATTTTTCGAAGTATATTCGCCCATGGCCCGAGGGACATTCAACTGCCCGCCCGCGCCTTCCGCCATTGCCGGGCAAAGCCCGATCCGTGCCTACCAGTTGGTGAAGGACCCATCCGGACGGTGATTGAGCATCATGCCGGCGCGGTAGGTGTTGTACTCGCCGATCTTGGTCAGCTTGCTCACATCCACCTCCACGCCCAGGCCGGGCCGCATATTGGGCCACAGCTTGCCGTCGCGGAAATCATAGACCTTGGGCAGATATTCCCAGTTGCGCTTGCCGTCGCCCAGCATTTCCATCAGGGCCGGCACCGACGTCGCCGTCAGGCAATGCACCAGGGCCGCTTCCGCGATGGGACCGGTAAAGTGCGGGATCATGCCGACATAATGGGTCTCGGCCAGGGCCACGATCTTCATGAACTCGCTGATGCCGCCGACATTGGGCAGGGTCACCCGCGCATAGTCGATCAACTGGCGCTCGATCAGCTTGTTGACATCCCATTTGTAGCCGAACTGCTCGCCCACGGCGATCGGCAGCTTGGTGCGCTGGCGCATCACCTCATAGGCATCGACATTCTCGCTGCGGATCAGGTCCTCGCAGAAATAGGGCGCCAGCTGGGCATCCTCGATCATCTGGCACAGGCGCATGGCGTCGGGCGGGTCGAGCTCGGTATGGAAATCCAGCGCCCAGCCGCCGTCGCCCGCCGCCTTCTGCATGGCGGCGCAATCCTCGAACAGGCGCCGCACCAGGCCGAAACGCTCCACTTCCCGTCCGCCGCCGATATCGGCGGCGCTGCGATAGACGCGAAAACCGGCATCGCGGCAGGCGCGCGCGGTATCGCCGATGGATGCGCCGGGCACCGGGCGGGGATAGGCGGTGGCATACAGCTCGACATACTCGCGCGACTTGCCGCCCAGGAGCTGCCAGACCGGCCAGCCCGCCGCCTTGCCCTTGATGTCCCACAACGCCAGGTCGAGCGCGCCCAGCGAGTGGATCTTTTCCCGACCCGCCGGATAGAAATAGCCGCGCATCATGCGCTGCCACATATTCTCGATGCGCAGCGCGTCCTGCCCGATCAGCATGGCGGCGCATTCTTCCATGGTGCGCGGCTCGCCGCCTTCGCCGATGCCGCGCAGCCCGCTTTCGGTTTCGATGATCACCACATTGGCCGACTGGTTGACCATGGGCTGGCCCTGGCGGCCCTGGGCGTCGCCGGCATTGCTGTAATAGCGGATGACCTTGATCCGGTCGGCGGCAAGGCCAAGCGCATCGGCGGACGGGACTGGCCACAGCGCCGAGGCAGCGGCCCCGCCCATCTGCGCCAGAAGGCGGCGACGATTCCAGGCTGTCATGATGTCTCCCGGCCTATTTTGCGCCATTGCGCAGCTTGGCCGCGGTTGCGCATTCCTCCATCACCGTGAAGTAGTTTTGCACGCTCTGCTGGCTGCTGACGAAGGGATTGTCCTCGCCCACCTCGCGCTTCACCTTCACCAGCCGCGCCTTGGTATAGGCATTGTCATACTCGCTATGGTTGGAAAGGATGACCGAGGCGCCCGCCGCAGCAGCGGCCTGGGCGATGCGCTTTTGCGAGGCGATATATTCATCCCAGCGCTTGCCGTCGACGCCGAAGGCGCCCGTCAGCGTGCCGCCGGAATAGGCGACCATCACGGTCTTGCCCTTGTCCTTCACCGGAAAGACATAGGACAGGGTTCCGGGCGTATGGCCGGGCGTGAAGACGATATCCACCGTCGTATCGCCCAGCGTCACTTTCGCGCCTTCCAGCCCCACGGCGATATCGCCGGGACCGCGCGTCGGCACGCCGCCCGCCACATCGGGCGCGCGCTGCAGGGTGGCATCCCAATCGGGCGCCCCCATCACGATCTTCGCGCCAAGCTTCTGAAGGGTCGCGACGCCCTGGTCATGATCGCCATGGGCATGGCTGAGTATGACATACTTCACGTCCTTGGGATTGAGCTTCAGCTTGGCCAGGCCATCCAGGATTTCCGGCTGTGTCGCGTAGGCGAAATTGGTGTCGATGATGATCAGGCCGGCGCTGGTCTTGAGCGCCCAGGAGGAATGCTGCCGCGTGCCCAGCCAATAGAGATTGTCGAACACCTGATAGGGCGAGGCATACCAGATGCCGCGATCGGGCGCCGGGCGGGGCGTCAGCAGGGACGCCGCACCGCGCGGGCCGCCGGGCAAGGGCGTGGGGAAACAGAGATTGACGAAGGTGGCGCGGTAATCGAGCCCCGCCGCAGCCTTGGCGGCCATGATGTGACCGTCGATCTCGCTGTTGGGCGACTGCGCCGATGGCTGGGGCGATGATTGGGCCATTGCCGATGTGCTGATGGCTCCGGCAAGCAAGGCGACAAGAATCCTGCGCGCTGTCATTGGCATTTCCCCTTCCGGATTGTTGTTATGTCCGGTTCGCACCGCATGGCTTTCTGAAGGCCTGCTGCCGCGCTTCCATCCCCAGACTCTTATTGTCTGACAAAAATAGGTCAGGCCGCGGGGCAAGTCACGGGGTGAATCCCGGCGGCGGCTTGGGGAAAAGGGCTGTGCAGCCCTATTTTTCTGCCCGGACCAGCCGCAGG
The DNA here is from genome assembly GCA_964343955.1 of uncultured Rhizobium sp. Classification (GTDB taxonomy): domain Bacteria; phylum Pseudomonadota; class Alphaproteobacteria; order Micropepsales; family Micropepsaceae; genus Rhizomicrobium. Next base: position 19,864 of record CAYFKU010000027.1, read on the forward strand.
CTTACGCGGGCCAGCCGCAAGCCGAGCTTTGAAACAGTCGCGACATTGCGGATGGTCCGGTCGTTCTCCCAATAGAGCACGTCCTGAAAGCGCGCCGTTCGGCCCAAAGGCGTGTCGAGCTTGACCCGGTAATCCAGGCGGACGGTCGGCCCATCCACAAAGGCATGCGCCTGGCCGATGACATCCTCGCGCGTTCCCACATAGTCGCCGGCCGCCGATTTGGTCAGATGCCAGGTCTTCCGCTCGGCCGTGCCGGACGGATATTGGAAGTCCTCGACAAGGGTCAGGACTTTTCCATCCCAGGTGCCGGCAATGGTGACATCAAAGCTGGTGGACGCACCGATAATCGGGGTGATGACGCCCTGCCCCATCAGGTGACCGTACAAGGCATCTTCCAGGACAAAGGGCCTGGGCGAAACGAGCCCGGCCTGGGGCGTGGGAATGCCGGCGCAGCCAGCCAAAAACAAGGCACCGGCAAGGACAGTTCCGCGCATGATTGTTTTCATGACTTCTTGTTACGAGAAGAAACGGCGCATGGATCACCCCAGACCGACAATTTCACGATGCGGCCCCCTGTGATCCGAAGAATTTGTGCCTACGTAAACAAATAACGGACCGCGCCATCTGCTGCGCCGGACACGGGAGACCGCATGATTGAAGCCATCAAAGGCTATGCCCTGTTGTTTGTTTTCACGCTGGTTTCGCCCTTTGGCGTGAATATCGCGACCGAGGAGCCGTCCTATCGGGTCGTGGAAAAGCTGTCGGGCGGCGTCGAGATCCGGGAATATGGCAAGCGGATCGCGGCCGAGGTCACGGTGGAAGAATCCGATCCGGACAAGGCGCGCCGCAAGGCGTTCGACCTGCTGGCGGGCTATATCTTCGGCGAGAACCGGCAAAAACAGTCCGTGGCGATGACGGCGCCCGTGGAAATCGAAACCAGGGGACGCGAGATCGCAATGACCAGCCCGGTGGAAGTGGACTATCGCGGCGGAGCGATGACCATGCGCTTCTTCATGCCGGCCAGCTATGGCATGCGCGACCTGCCCGAACCCGGCAATGCCAAAGTGAAACTGGACGAAGCCCCGGCGGAGACCATGGCGGTCTTGCGCTATAGCGGGTCAACCAAAGACGAAGTGGTGACGGCGCAATCCGCCGCCCTGCTGGAGGCTTTGCAAAAGTCCCGCTGGAACGCGACCAAGGAGGTCAAGGCCTTCTTCTATAACCCACCCTGGACCATTCCCTTCCTGCGCCGCAATGAAGTGGTGGTCGAGGTTGCGCGGCGGGAGCCTGCCTAGAGCCCCGCGCGCAACAATCAGCCCGGGCGAATTGCACCGAGACGCGGGCGGATATGGGGACGTGGTGGCGCGCCCTAGGGGAGTCGAACCCCTCTTGCAAGATTGAAAATCTTGAGTCCTAACCGATAGACGAAGGGCGCTGCCGGAGGGGCCGGGGTTTAACCGCCAAGCCCCGGTTTGGCAACCCAAATTACGCCCCGGCCGGGGCCGCATCCTCGATTTCGAGCTGGACCCGGCTGCGGCCGTTCCAGTCGTCCTGGCGCAGGCGCCCGGCCACATGCAGCACCCGCCCCCTGGCCCCCAGCAAACCCTCGCCCAGGGGCGTTCCGGCCGCCCGGAAGGCAATGGCGTCCAGCACCGTGGCGTCGCCCCCCGCCAGCCGCAATTTCACATGGGCGCCGCCGACAATATCGGCATAGGCCACCCGCACATCGGGCAGCACCAGCAGGGGTTCGGGATTACCAGCGCCGAAAGGCCCGGCGGCGGCGATCTCGGCCGCCAGCGCCAGATTGGCGCCCGCGGGCGAAGACACCGCGTCCAGATCCAGGTCGCTGGCCGCCGCCAGCGCCGCGCCCGCGCCGGCAAAATTCTCGGTGATGAAGCGGCTGAAACCGTCGAGCTGGCCCGCCATCAGCGAAAAGCCCGCTGCCATGGCGTGACCGCCGCCATATTCGATCGCCCTGGCTTCGGCGGCGGCGCGAATGATCGCGCCCACATCGATACCGGGAATGGAGCGGGCCGAACCACGACCCATGCCGCCCTCAAAGCCCGCAACGAAAGCGGGTTTGGCGAAACGCTCTTTCAGGCGCCCGGCCACGATGCCGACAACGCCGGGATGCCAGCCCTCGCCCGCCACCAGAATGAAGGGCGCGTTGGACTGGCTTTCCGCCATGGCGATGGCCTGTTCCAGAATCTTCTTCTCGATTGCCTGGCGTTGCTTGTTGTGCAAATCCAGCAGCTCGGCGAATTCGCCGGCCTTTGCCGTATCGCGCGCCGTCAGCAGATCGACGCCCAGGGACGAACGGCCGACCCGGCCGCCCGCATTGATGCGCGGGCCGAAGACAAAGCCCAGATGGTAGGGCGTGAAGGGCCCACGCGCCTTGGCGACACCGGCCAGCGCCGCAAGACCGGGCCGCGACAGGGTGGAAAGCTGGCCCAGGCCGAAACGGACAAAAGCCCGGTTGACGTCCTTGAGCGGCACCACATCGCAGATGGTGGCCAGGCCAACCAGGTCCAGGAACAGGCGCAGGTCCGGCTCGGCCATGCCGCGCGCGTCATAGAAGCCGGTCTGGCGCAGATGACGGTTGAGGCCGACCAGGAACAGGAAGGTGACGCCGGCAGCGCACAGGTGACCAAGCCCCGATGTATCGTCCGGCTGGTTGGGATTGACATGGGCGGCGGCAGGCGGGCGCGCATCCACCCGGTGGTGATCCAGCACCACCACATCCATGCCCAGCCTGGCGGCCTCTTGCAGCGCCGCGGTGGCGGCCGAGCCGCAATCCACCGTGATGACCAGTTTCGCGCCTTCGGCGGCAAGCGTCTGCATGGCGCCGGGCGACGGGCCATAGCCTTCGGTCATGCGGTCGGGAATATAGATGCGGGGAGCCGCCCCCAGCGCGGTGAGAAAATCGCCAAGCAGCGCGGCGGAAGTCGAACCATCCACGTCATAGTCGCCGAATACCGCGACGGGCTGGCCGGACTCGAGCGCCGCGCCCGCGCGCGCCACGGCCTGTTCCATCTCCTTCAGCACAAAGGGATCGGGCAGCAGGTTCTTCAGTTTGGGCGCCAGATAGTCCGCCGCCTGGTCCGGCAGGATGCCGCGCAGCGCCAGCAGGCGCGCCAGCACAGGCGAGATCTGGCGCAGCAGGTCGCGCTCCAGCGCCGCATCGACCGGCTTCATCAGCCAGCGCCGCCCCGAAAAGGAGCGGGCGACGCCGAACGCCGCCTCGCGGTTTATCGCGGCCTCAGACAATCAGGTCGCGGCGGTGCCGCGCCTTGATCCAGCGCACTGTGCCGGTGGCCGAACGCATCACCACGCTTTCGGTGGTGATGAAATTGCCCTGGAGATGCACGCCGCGCAGCATCGCGCCATCGGTCACGCCGGTGGCCGAAAAGACCACGTCGCCCGACACCAGCTCGCGCAGGCCATATTTGCGGTTCAGGTCGGTGATGCCCCATTTCGCCGCGCGGGCCTTTTCATCGTCATTGCGGAAGACGAGCCGGCCCTGCATCTGGCCCCCGACGCAGCGCAACGCCGCGGCCGCCAGCACGCCTTCCGGCGCGCCGCCCATGCCCATATAGATATCGACGCAAGTGGCAGGATCGGTGGTTTCGATCACCCCGGCGACATCGCCATCGGTGATCAGCTTCACTTTCGCGCCCGCCTTGCGGATCTTGGCGATCAGCGCCTCATGGCGCGGACGATCCATCACCAGCGCGGTGATGTCGCTGGGACGGCAGCCCTTGGCCGCGGCCACAGCATTGATATTGTCGCCGGGTTCGGCGTCCAGATCGATCAGCCCTTCCTTGTAGCCCGGACCGACCGCGATCTTGTCCATATAGGTGTCGGGCGCATTCAGCATGGTGCCGGGTTCGGCCATCGCCATCACCGCCAGCGCATTCGCCATGGCCTTGGCCGTCAGGGTTGTGCCTTCCAGCGGATCCAGCGCGATATCCACGGCCAGGCCGCCCTGCCCGACTTTCTCGCCGATGAACAGCATGGGCGCTTCGTCGCGTTCACCCTCGCCGATCACCAC
>CAYFKU010000027.1:23924-25512 GCA_964343955.1 uncultured Rhizobium sp.
CGTTGAAGGCCATGCGCATCGCCTCGACGGCGGCATGGTCGGCGTCATGCTCATTGCCGCGCCCGATCTGGGCGAAGGCGGCAATTGCGGCGGCTTCGGTCACGCGCACCGCTTCCAGTGCGAAGGAACGGTCCAGCGGCTTTTCCTGGGACGGCGGGCGTGTCTCGGTCATGGGGCAAGTCTCATCATCAGGCTGGATCGGAGTCCAAACAGGGTTCAGCGACCCGGAAGGGACCCTAGTGTTAACGGAACCCCTTAAGACTCCATGGGAATCATGCAGGGGCGGGCCCGCACCTTGTCCGAAGCGCCGATGGCCTTCAAGGCGCGCTCGACAGCCAGCTGGGCCGTTTCGTGGGTAATCATAACAATGGATACAGGGGCGCCGGGGGCGCGGACGCGCTGGATCATGCTTTCGATGGAAACGCCGGATTCAGCCAGTTTTCCGGCAATGAATGCCAGGACGCCGGGCACATCCAGAACCTCGAATCGCAAGTACCAGGGCGAGAGAGCCTGTTTACCATCCGCCGGATCGACCAGCTTCAGCCCTTCGGCCGGCTGGCCGAAGACCGGGCTGGGCGCGCCGGAGGCGACCTCGACGATATCGGCGATCACGGCGCTGGCGGTGGGCGCCTCGCCGGCGCCGCGGCCGGAAAAGAAGAAGCTGCCCGCTTCGCCCGCATCGACCAGAACGCCATTGGCGGCGCCGGAGACATTGGCCAGGGCCGAACGCGCCCTGACCATGGCGGGATGCACCTTCTGGTCGATCTTGTCGCCCACGCGCCGCGCCACGCCCAGAAGCTTGATGCGGAATCCGAATTCGGACGCAAATGCGATGTCATCGGCGGTGATATGGGTGATGCCTTCCACCGCGACATGGTCCAGGTCCGGCGCCATCCCGAAGGCGAGCGCCGAAAGCAGCGCGAGCTTGTGCGCGGTATCGCCGCCGCCGACATCCAGGGTCGGATCGGCTTCGGCATCGCCTTTTTCCTGCGCTTCCTTCAGCACGTCGGCGAAGGAACGGCCGGTGGCTTCCATCTCGGTGAGGATATAGTTGCAGGTGCCGTTGAGGATGCCTTTGACCGCATCCACGCCATGGGCGATCAGGTCCTCGCGCAGAACTTTCACGATCGGGATGCCGCCCGCGGCGGCGGCTTCGAATTTCAGCGTGACGCCATGGGCCTCGGCCAGCCTTGCCAGCGCCAGGCCATGCTTGGCCAGAAGCGCCTTGTTGGCGGTCACGACATGCTTGCCGTTGGAGAGCGCGGTTTCGACCAGGCGGCGGGCAATGCCCTAGTCGCCGCCGATCAGCTCCACCAAAATGTCGGCATCGCCGGCCGCCAGCGACAGCGGATCGTCGGTCCAGCCGGTGACCGTGATGCCGCGCACCTTGTTGCGGTCGCGGGCGGAAACCGCCACGATCTGGAGCCGGCAGCCGGCGCGGCGGGAAAGATCGTCGCCCCGCGCCGAAAGCGCCTTCACCACGCCGGTGCCGACCGTGCCCAGGCCGGCAATGGCGATCCTGCAAGTCTTGTCCGTCATCGGATTATTTTGCTTCGGCCAGCTTCTTGCGCGCCGGCTTTTCGGCGGG
>CAYFKU010000027.1:25522-27737 GCA_964343955.1 uncultured Rhizobium sp.
CGGCGGGCGGCTTGTTGGTGCCGGCGGAAAGGAATTTCTTCACATTGCGCGCCGCCTGGCGGATGCGATGCTCATTTTCCACCAGCGCCACGCGCACATAGCCTTCGCCATATTCGCCGAAACCGATGCCGGGCGAAACCGCCACCTTGGCATGGATCAGCAGGTCCTTGGCGAACTCCATCGAGCCCAGTTCGCGATATTTCTCGGGCACGGGCGCCCAGGCGAACATCGAGGCCGATGGCGCGGGAATATCCCAGCCCGCGGCGGCCATCGACTTCACCAGCACATCGCGGCGCGATTTATAGACGGCGCGGATTTCGTCCGCGATATGCTGCGGTCCATTGAGCGCGGCGGCGGCCGCCACCTGGATGGGCGTGAAGGCGCCATAGTCCAGATAGGATTTGATGCGCGCCAGGGCGCCGATCAGCTTGTCATTGCCGGCGGCGAAGCCCATGCGCCAGCCGGGCATGGAAAAGGTCTTGGACAGGCTCTGGAATTCGATCGCGATATCCTTGGCCCCTTCCACCTGCAGGATCGAGGGCGGCGGATTGTCGTCGTCGAAATAGATGTCGGCATAGGCCAGGTCGCTCAGCACCCAGATCTCGTGCTTCTTGGCGAACTTGATGACCTCTTTGTAGAAATCCAGGTCCACCACCTGCGCGGTGGGATTGCTGGGATAGTTCACCACCATGGCCAGCGGCGACGGCACCGAATGGCGCGTCGCCACGCCGATCTTGGAAAGATATTCCTCGGGCGAGGTGGCGGGCACATGCCGGATCGCGGCGCCGGCAATCATGAAGCCGAAGGCATGGATCGGATAGGCGGGATTGGGCACCAGCACGACATCGCCCGGCGCGGTGATCGCCATGGCCAGGTTGGCAAAGCCTTCCTTGGAGCCCAGGGCGGCAATCACTTCGGTGTCGGGATTGAGGTCCACCCCGAAGCGGCGCTTGTAATAGGCGACATGCGCCTTCCTGAGCCCCTTGATGCCGCGCGAGGCGGAATAGCGATGGGCACGCGGATCGCGCGCCGTCTCGCACAGCTTGTCCACGATATAGTCGGGCGTCGCCATGTCGGGATTGCCCATCCCGAAATCTATAATGTCCTCGCCGCGGGCACGCGCTGCGGCCTTGAGGCGATTGACTTCCTCGAAGATGTAAGGCGGCAGCCGCTTGATGCGGTAGAAATCGGTTTGCATGGCTCTGCTTCTTAGAAAATACGGTGCTGAAACGCCAGAATCGGGAATTTGTCCCGCTCAGGCAAGCCTTATAGGGGCGAAATGGGGCTCATGTCGCGCGGGGCCGTTATTCGCAGGTTGATGGACCTGCCCGGCCGCTCGCTTTGCCCGTTCCCCCGTCGATCCACCTCTCCGGCCGCTCGCTTAGCTCGCGGCGTTCACCCATTCTCCCATGTCCACCGGACATGCTCGCGCGCCACCGGCGCGCCATGGGTTCACCCTTGCAGGAAAATCTCTGCGCGGCGGTTGCCGTCTTCGCCCTTGGGCATGGATTCGTAATAGATCGGCTGGCTGTCGCCCACCGCCTCGATCTGTACCTTGGAGGCGGGAACCCCAGCCCGGATCAGCGCCTGGACCACGGCATTGGCGCGGGCCTGGGACTTCTGGAAGATCAGTTCCAGGTGGCGCTCAACGCTCATATTGGCGGTGCGGCTGGAGGCATGGCCGACGACCTTGACGGTGCCGGCACCGCCGCTTGCCTTGAAGGCCGCCGCGGCCTGGCGCACCTCGGCCATGGCTGTTTTGGACAGGCTGGTGGCGTCGCCGGGGAAATAGATGATCGCTGCCGGGGGAACGCCGCCATTGTTGGCGGCGGCCATGCCGGCCGGCGTGCCGGGGATGCCGTTCAGATTGGCGCTGACATCGCCGGACGGCGCGATGTTGCCCGTGCCCGCCACGGCGGGCACGGCCGGTGACCCGACGCCGCTGGCGCCCGCCAGCGCGGCGGTCTGGCGGTAACGGGCCAGTATCGGCGGCGAAACCCAGTTTGCCAGGCCCGGCGCCAGCGGCGGGGCGGAGGACGGCTTGAAGCCAAGCTGGGCATCGGTGGGATTGACCATGCGGCCGGCGGTTGCGGGAACAGCCGGTTCGGCGCCGGGCGGCGCGGCGACAGGCGCCCTGGCGACGGGCGCGCTGGCAACAGGGGCGCTGGCCATGGGGGCCGCGCTGGGCGGCTCGGCCGAGGGCGGGGCCGATGCA
>CAYFKU010000028.1:0-27661 GCA_964343955.1 uncultured Rhizobium sp.
TCCTTGGCCAAAACCATACTTCAGGGAGGACCACTTCAAAGGGGGCAGATCAGAGCTGGTTTGAAGACGTGTCCTCGGTCATTTTTCGCTCATCACAACAGGGTATGAAACATCGGGCGCAGAGGGCAAAAGGGCTCAGGCAGGGCGGTCACCCTGCGTGTTTATGGTTAAAAAAGCTTGAAATGACGCTGCCTGCGCGCCTGGCGCTTCGTCCGGGAGTCGGGACTGGATGTTCGACTGCCGCGCGGTTCGCGCAGACATAAATGGTAGCACCGGACGGATTTGAACCGCCGACCAAGGGATTATGATTCCCCTGCTCTACCGCTGAGCTACGGTGCCAGACCAAACGGCCCGATAAGGCCGCGGGAGCCGGGGTTTAGGGGCCTGCCCCCGGACCTGTCAAGGTTGCCAAAAAGCCTTATGCGGCAACCGCTTCGGGGGCGGTAATCCAGCCGCCGCCCAATACCCGGCTGCCCTCTGGCGCATAGAAGACGCAAGCCTGGCCGGAAGCGATCGCCTCTTCCGGCGCCGCCAGTTCCACCCGCGCCGCCCCGCCGGGCAGCGGAATCACACGGGCCGCCACGGGCGGACGCATGGACCGCACCTTGACGCGCGCCTCGAACGGTTCGGCATGCGGCATGAGCCAGTTCACGTCCTTCAGGGTAATGACCGAAGACGCCAGCGCCGAACGCGGCCCCACCACCACCTGGGCCCTGGCCGCATCCAGCTTCAGCACGAACAGCGGCTCCTCATTGCCCGACAGGCCCAGCCCCTTGCGCTGGCCGACCGTGAAGCCGGTGATGCCGTCATGGCGGCCCAGCACCGCGCCCGCCTGATCGACGATCTCGCCGGGGCGCGCCGCATCCGGCCGAAGCCGGTCGATGATGCCGGTATAGCGCCCGCTGGGCACGAAACAGATGTCCTGGCTGTCGGGCTTTTCGGCATTCACCAGGCCCAGCTCGGCGGCGATGGCGCGCACCTCGCGCTTTTCCAGGTCGCCCAGCGGAAAGCGCAGGAAATCCAGTTGCGCCCTGGTCGTGGCGAAAAGGAAATAGCTTTGATCGCGCGCGGCATCCGCGGCCGCATGCAGTTCGGCGCCATCCACGCCTTCTACCCGGCGCACATAATGGCCGGTGGCCAGGGCCGAGGCGCCCAGTTCGCGCGCGGTATCCAGCAGGTCGGCGAACTTGACGCGCTCATTGCAACGCACGCAGGGGATCGGCGTCTCGCCCCGGGCATAGGACTCGGCAAAATCGGCGATCACATTTTTCCGGAAGCGGCTTTCGTAATCCAGGACATAGTGCGGAATGCCCAGATTTTCCGCGACCCGCCTGGCGTCATAGATGTCGGCGCCGGCACAGCAGGCGCCTTTGCGCGCCGGCGTCTTGTCTTCCGGATAGAGCTGAAGCGTGATCCCGACCACGTCGTAACCCTGGCGCTTGAGCAGCGCCGCGGTGACGGACGAGTCCACGCCGCCGCTCATGGCGGCGACCACACGGGCTCCAGGCGGAAGGGTCGAGGTCATTGGCCGGTCGTATAAAACCAGCCTGCCGGAATCGCAAGAAACGCCGGTTTCAGCCGCCGGCCGGCATATAGTTCAGCAGCGAAAGCTGGTGCAGGCCCGCGGTCACCTGCAGCGCCGCCTGAAGCTGGGTCTGGTTCAGGGACAACTGCGTGGCGGCCTTGGCCATGTCGGTGTCCTGGATGTTCGAGACAAAGGTCTTGTAGAGGTTCGTCATCGAAGTCTGCTGGCTCTGCGCATCTTCCAGCCGGTTGGCGACATAGCCATTGGCCGCCGTGGCGGCATTGATGTCGCTGGCGACATTGGTGACCTGGGCGATGGCGCCGGTCAGGAAAGTGTTCTGCGCGCTGCTGAGATTGGTTGTGAAACTGTTGCCGGGGGTGGCATCGAAATCGGCGATATCCTTCAGCGCCTGCATCAGGCTTGTGCCGACATCCGAAGCGGTGACCCCGTAATCGACCGTGACGCCGTCGGCCACCTGCACCGATTTCTGGATGCTGCCATTGGCAAAGACATTGGCGACCGCGGGCAAGGCCTGCAGCGCCGACAGCGTTCCCGCCGTGACAGGGGCAACGTCTGTCTTGCCGCCGCTATAGATATAGTCGCCATTGGCATCCTTGGAATTCAGGATGGCGGCGGCCTGGTCGAAGATGCTCTGCGCCTGGGCCATCAGGCCGGACGCGTCATTGTTGGCCACCGCATCGCCGACCGCCTTTTTCAGGGTCGCGGCAAGGCTGGCCAGGCTGGTGAGATGGGTATCCTGCAGATCAACCTGGGTGACGGCGAATTTGGTGGCCGTGGTATAGGCGCCGATCCGTCCCTTGGCGGCGATGGTGGCGGTGAGAATCTGGGTCTGGTCGCCGAAGCCAGCGTAAGTATTGGCGGTCTTGCCGGACGCGATCTGCTCCTGCGTCTGGTCCAGCGCACCGCCGGCCCGCTGAATCTGGGACAGGAAATAGGAAGTCTGGGCGGCAGTGGAAATGCGGTCGATGGTCATGGCCTTTGGTCCTCGCCAAATCCTTCAGTGCTGCTAGATGTCCAGCAGCGTTTTGTAGAGCTGGTCCAGCACGGTCAGCATGCGGGCGCTGGCGGCATAGGCCTGCTGGTAACTGGAAAGCGCGGTCAGTTCTTCGTCCAGGTTCACGCCCGAATTGGATGCGACGCGCGACTTGGCCTCGTTGAAACGGTCATCCTGGGTGGTCTGGTAAGAGGTGATGGTGTTCGATTGGGTCGAAATATTCTGATAGAAGGACGCCGCATAGTCCGAGAGCGACGCGGTCTGGGCGGCGAGACCGCCGGCGGCGTGAAAACTCTGGGCCCTGGTGATCACATTCTGCAGCGCGATGGCGCCGGAATTGTCGCCCGCCGAGACGATCGAATCGCCGGCCACGGTCGAAGATGTGATATTGGCGGTCGCAAAGCCGACCACCTCGCAAGGAATTTTCCTGTCTTTTCCAATGGTTATGCGGCACTGACCACCCAGGCTGACCGCCCCCTGGGCGCCGGTGACTTCCACCGCCAGGCCTTCGATCCGGGCCACCCGCCCGAAACGGGTCAGGACGGGAACAACTTCGATATCCTGGATCAGGGCGCGCATCCGAACTCTTCAATTTGGGGCGCATTCGTGCCCCGGAACCTTCAGACCACGGAGAATTTTGCCCCGCAGGAAACCCATCCTGAGGCCAAGACTTTAAATGGCGGTAAACTTAACAAATCGAATCAAGCCCCTAGCCGGCGGCGGAACCCTTTCCCGGTTTTAAGGCCGGATGAGGAAAGGCTGAAGGAAAGGGGAATGTGTTAAATCTGCTGTTAACTATTTCCGCTTACCGTCAGGAAATCGGTTAACCCTGCCCGCATGGAACGCGAGGCAGGTCCGAACCTGAAGAGAGGGGCCTGACATGCGCGTACTCCTGATCGAAGACGACAGCGCCATGGCGCGCAGCATCGAGCTGATGCTCCGCAGCGAGGGCCTTAACGTCTATACGACCGATCTCGGTGAAGAAGGGATCGATCTCGGCAAGCTATACGATTATGACGTCATCGTACTCGACCTGCAGTTGCCGGACATGTCCGGCTTCGAGGTCCTGAAGGCCCTGCGCGTCGCCAAGGTGCAGACGCCGGTGCTGATCCTGTCCGGCAACGCCATCGTGGAAGCCAAGGTCAAGGCGCTGGGCTTCGGCGCCGACGACTATATGACCAAGCCCTTCCACAAGGACGAGCTGGTTGCCCGTATCCAGGCGGTCGTCCGCCGCTCCAAGGGTCACAGCCAGTCGGTGATCACCACCGGCAAGCTGACCGTCAATCTGGACGCCAAGACCGTGGAGGTCGATGGCGCCCGCGTGCATCTGACCGGCAAGGAATATCAGATGCTGGAGCTGCTTTCGCTGCGCAAGGGCACCACCCTGACCAAGGAAATGTTCCTGAACCATCTTTATGGCGGCATGGACGAGCCGGAATTGAAGATCATCGACGTCTTCATCTGCAAGCTTCGCAAGAAGCTGGCGGCGGCGACCGAAGGCGCCAACTATATCGAGACCGTCTGGGGCCGCGGCTATGTGCTGCGCGATCCCAATGGCGAGGAAATCGTCCAGGTCGCGTAAGCCTTCATCAGGCTGAGTTTTGAAAAGGGCTGCGGCAACGCAGCCCTTTTTATTTGTCCAGGCGACTTATTTGTTCAGCCGACCGGAGGTCGGTGAAATGCCGGGTTGGCGATTATTCTGCCTTGCAGCCCAGCAGCCGGCCGTCCAGCGATGAGCCGATCAGCAGCTCTTTCTCCGAGGATACCGCCACGCTGGCGGCGGCGATCTGGCTGCCGTCATTGCCGTACACCTGCTCGGCCTGCTGGGGCGCGCCGTTCAGCAGGGTGATCCGGAAAACCTGCGAGGTATCGCGGGCCTGTGTGTCGGCAGCAAAAGCGCGCCAGCGGAACAGATTGGCATGCCCCGCCGCCCAGACCAGGCCGAAACTGTCGCGGCTGAGTTTTTCGGGCGCCGCCGCGAGCGTCAGGGAATCGCCTTCCATCAAACCGCCGCCAAAAATGTCGCGGGTAAAGGATTTGATGCTGCGGGTGGTGAGGCTGGCCACCAGCAGATGCGTGCCATCCGGCGCCAGGAGCCCCCGCGCCCCATACAAACCGTCCGCCGCAGACCGAAAGGTCATGCCGTTGAAATAGAGAATTTCAGAGGCCGGGATCAGGCCATAACCGGCAAGCTGCCTGACCAGATTGCTCTTGCCGCTGTTGTTGCTGACATAGAAGGCGCCCGGCGCCACCACCGCCACATCCTGCGGGTCGGTGAGCAGGCCGCCGGCAACCGTGCCCTGCGGCGTCAGGCGCGAGCCATCCGGGGCGACCTCAAAGGAATCGATGCTGAACCGCCCGGTGCTGCGCCGGTTCACAGCGAACAGAAACAGGCTGCCGCCCGGCTCGTGGAACAGCCCGATGCCGTGAGGATGAAAATCCCTGGGACCGCCGCCGAGCCTGGTGAGCTTGCCGTCCTGGAACAGATAGATGCCGTCGCGCGGATCCAGGCCCCTGGCGCTGCCGACCGACACAAAGACCTGCTTTCCGGCCGCCTCCATATCCTCGATGCCGGGCACCGCGGCGATGTCGGTGCAGCGTCCCGAAAAGCCGGCCGGCGCCTGGGCAAACAGGCCATTGACCCACAGCGCGCGTCCGACAAACACGGTCAGCGCAACGCCCACCATGATGGCCAGGCCGCGGCGTGAACGCAGTGAACGCCTCATGGCGGCACCCTCACGGCGATTGCGAAAATTGCAGCGAGGCCAGCCGTGCATAAAGGCCGCCGGCCGCCACCAGTTCGGCATGGCTGCCTTCGGCCACCACCTGCCCCTCATCCATCACCACAATGCGGGCCAGCCGCTGAATGGTCGAGAAACGATGCGCGATCACCAGGGTGGTGCGGCCCACCATCAGATTGGCCAGCGCCGTTTGCACCAGCCTTTCATTTTCCGCATCCAGCGCGCTGGTGGCTTCATCCAGCAACAGCAGCGGCGCATCCCGCAGAATGGCGCGCGCGATCGCCAGGCGCTGGCGTTGACCGCCCGACAGGGTCACGCCGCGTTCGCCCACCAGCGTATCGAAACCCTGGGGCAGCTTCTCGATGAATTCCGTCGCGGCGGCAGCATCGGCGGCGGCGCGTATCTGGGCGGCGCCGGCATCGGCACGGCCATAGGCGATATTGGCGGCGATGGTGCCGGAGAAAATCACCGGCTCCTGCGCCACCACCGCGATATGCCGGCGCAGGGCGACAGGGTCGAGCTGGCTTATATCGACGCCATCGAACAGGATGTTTCCCGACTGGGCCTCGAAAAAGCGCAGCATGAGCTGAAAGACGGTGGATTTTCCGGCACCGCTGGGGCCGACCAGCGCCACCGCTTCACCGCCCGCCACATTCAGCGAAAAGCCGTTCAGCGCCTTGAAATCCGGACGCGAGGGGTAGCGGAAGGTGACATTCTCGAAACGCACCGCGCCCGCGGGCTTTGCCGGCAGCGACAGGGGCCGCGCCGGCGCGCGAATGGCGGGCACTTCATGCAGCAACTCCATCAGTCGTTCGGATGCGCCGGCAGCGCGCTGCAGATCGCCCCACACTTCGGAAAGCGAACTGACACCGCCACCCACCAGCACGCCATAGAAAATGAAGGCGACCAGATCGCCGCCGGTCATGCGTTGGCCCATCACATCGTGCAGCCCCACCAGCAGAATGGTCGCGAGCGAGGCAAAGGCCATGAAGATCGCGACCGCCGTCAGGATGGCGCGGGCCCGGGTGCGGGCGCGGGCGAAATCGAAGGCCCGCTCCACCGCCCCGCCAAAGGCCGTGGTCTCATAGTCTTCCTGGGTGAAGGCCTGAACGGTCGGCACCGCATTCAGGGTCTCGGTGCCGCGGGCGGCGGTTTCGGCGATGGAATCCTGGCTCTGGCGCGAAAGCTTGCGCACCCAGCGGCCGAACAGCAGCATGGGCAGCAGCACCAGGACAACCGTGCCCACGACCATCGCCGCCAGCTTGAAGCTGGTGACGAACATCAGTGTCAGGCCGCCCGTCATGTTGACCATGTTGCGCATGGCCAGCGACGCCGAAGACCCGACCACGGTCTGGATCAGGGTGGTGTCAGCCGTCATGCGCGACAGCACCTCGCCGGTACGGGTCACTTCGAAGAATTGCGGCGACAGGCGCAGCACATTGGCAAAGACGGCCTTGCGGATATCGGCCACCACCCGCTCGCCCAGCCAGGTCACGGCATAGAAACGGGTGGCTGTCGCCAGCCCCAGCATGGCCGCCGCCACAAGGAAGGCGCCATAGAAGCCGGTCAGGGCATGGGCCTGTGTCGCCGAAAGCCCCTGGGCGTTGATCAGGCCCCGCAGGAACTGGGGCAGGACCAGGGTCGCCGCCGAGGAGGCCAGCAAAGCTATGGCCGCAACCGCAATCCGGCCCCGATAGGGCCTGAGAAAGGGCAGCACCCTCTTCAACGGGCCCAGGGACCGGCTTTTGGGCCGGCCGGCCGCCACCCGGGCGGTTTCGGCGGTGAAACTGGTCTGTTCGCGGTCGCGGGCCAAGGAAACGGCCTTTTTGTTAAGTAACGGCTGTATATAGGGCCGGGCGCCCGGCACCAAAGGGCCTATTGCCGCTGAACGGCTTGCGGCTGCCAGCCCGGTCCCTTATAAGCCCGCCTCCCGCACCCGTCGGCATGGGCGGCGGCCGAAGAGAAGGTTTTGCGTCATGAAAAAGGGCATCCATCCCGACTATCACTTTGTCGAAGTTCAGTTGAACGACGGCACCACCTACAAGACGCGCACCACCTATGGCACCGCGGGTCAGAAGATCACCCTCGATATCGACCCCACGACCCACCCGGCCTGGACCGGCGGCCAGCAGCAGCTGATGGACCGCGGCGGGCGCCTCACCCGCTTCAACAAAAAGTTTGCGGGCTTTGTGAAGGGCTAGGACCTTTACGCATCGAATAGAAAAACGCCGCCGGGTTTCCGGCGGCGTTTTTGTTTGCCAGGCAGGCAAAGGCTCAATGGCCGGCGCACCCGGCTTGACGCGCATGGGGCCGATTATTTGAAGGCTTGTGCCAGGGCATCCATCTGGCCGCGCGCGCCCAGGGGCGCCGCCGGGATTTCGGCGAAAAGAATGTCGTCCAGGCGCGCGATGCGGCGATACAGATTGTCGCTGCGAACCAGAAGATCGAGCAGCGCCGAAGGCAAGGGCGAGACATCGTCGGCACATTCGCTCAGGCAGAATTCCCGGCTGCCCAGGCGGTAACGGTCGCTCATCGCGTCGTCGCGCGCCATGTCCCCGTCGCGCACCGCGCGCTGCACCAATAGCCAGCTTGCCGCCTGCATCAGGCGGGTTGTCACGCGCATGCTTTCACCCGCATAGAGCATGGCGGCCTTGTGCGGCAGCACCCGTGCCTCCTCGCGCCCCTTGCCGTCGAGATAGCGCGCGGTCTCCTCCACCAGCGCCATGCCTTCATCGAAGGTCTTGTCGAACATGGCGGAGTCGGTGAAAGCGGGCTGGTCGGTTTTTGACATGTCTCACCTCGAAAGGAGACGCACGCTACCAAGCCCCGCGCGATGCGCAAAGCAAAGAGGTTGGTAAACAGCAGGATGAATTGCGTAAATAACGCTGTCCGCTGTGCGTATTAACATTGACGATCATTTCCGAAAAAAACTTTCGGCCGCCGAACGCGTGGCAAGCCGGGACTGAATCGCCTGCCGGCAGCGCGCCACTTCCTCTTCCAGCCGGACGATGCGGCTTTCCAGTTCATGCGCCGAAAGCGTTGAAATATCTTCGCCCAGAACGATATCGGGCAGTTTTTTGCGTGGTTCGTCCGGCTCCATGCTGACTTTCATGCTCCTGGATATTTTCGCCGACCCATCCGGCGTTTAGTGTGTGCCCGCTGTCACACCCAAGGCAAGGCATGAAAGCCATCGTGATCGAAGAGCCTGGTCCGGATTACCGGCTTGTGTTGCACGAAATCCCCGCGCCGCGGCCCGGCCCCGGACAGCTATTGATCAGGGTGGCCGCCGCCGGCCTGAACAATGCCGATCTTTTGCAGGCGCGCGGGAAATATCCGCCCCCGCCGGGTGCATCGCCGCTGCTGGGACTGGAAATATCGGGCACCGTTGCCGACGCAGGAGACGGCGTAACCGGCTGGAAGCCGGGCGACCGGGTATGCGCCCTTCTTCCCGGCGGAGGTTACGCCGAATATGCCCTGGCAGATGCCGGGTCGGTTCTGCCGGTGCCTGATGGCATCGATCTGGTGGAGGCTGCCGGCCTGCCGGAAGCCGCCTTCACCGCCTGGGCCAACATCATCGATGCGGGCAGGCTTCAGCCCGGCGAGACCTTGCTGATCCATGGCGGCACGTCCGGGATCGGCAGTCTGGCGATCCAGATCTTCGCCGCACGCGGCCATGCCATCTTCACCACCGCGGGATCGGATGCGAAATGCGATGCGGCCAAAGGCCTGGGCGCCGCCCGCGCCATCAACTACCGCACCGAGGATTTCGTGGCGGTGGCAAAGGACCAGACCGGCGGCACGGGCGTCGATGTGATCCTGGACATGGTCGGCGGCCGTTATATCCAGCGCAATATCGAAGCCGCCGCGCCCTGGGGACGCATCGTCAATATCGCGTATCAGGAAAGCTTCCGGGCGGAAGTGAATTTCGCCCCCGTCCTGGCCAAAAGACTGACCCTGGCGGCAACCACCCTGAGGGGACGCACCCCGGCGCAGAAACAGGCGATCCGGGACACCCTGGGCGAGCAGGTCTGGCCCCTCCTGGGAAGCCGGATCAGGCCTGTGACCCACCGCATCCTGCCCCTGGCGGATGCCGGTCAAGCCCATGAAATCATGGCGAAAACAGGCCATGTCGGCAAAATCCTCCTGAAGACTATGTGAATTTCTTTGCAGCCCGGGGCGGCTGGGGCTAAAACTCGACCATTCCTCGAAAGGATTGACCTGACGAGGGGCGGTGGACCCGGAAAAAGGTTCCCGCTCAACGGGAGAAGATTGTCATGGCCGCCGATAACAAGCCCCTGATGCCCAAGGCCACCGCCGTCTGGCTGGTGGACAATACCGCGCTGACCTTCGAGCAGGTCGCCGATTTCTGCGGCCTGCATCCCCTGGAAGTGAAGGGCATCGCCGACGAAGATGTCGCCAAGGGCATCAAGGGCCAGGACCCCGTCGCCAGCGGCCAGCTCACCCGCGAACAGATCGCCGATGCCGAAAAGGATCCGCGCAAGCGCCTGAAGATGGCGCCCGCCAAGCACAAGATGCCGAATGTGCGGCTGAAGCGCGCCCCGCGCTACACGCCCGTCTCAAAGCGCCAGGACAAGCCCGATGCGGTCTATTGGCTGATCAAGAATCATCCCGAATTCACCGACAGCGAAATCATCAAGCTGATCGGCACCACCAAGGCCACCATCCAGAAGATCCGCGAGCGCTCGCACTGGAACGCCGCGAACATCAAGGCGGTGGACCCGGTCACCCTGGGCCTGACCTCGCAGCTGGAGCTGGACCTGGCGGTGAGCCGCGCCGCCGGCCGCGTGGAACGCGCCGCCAAGCGCGCGGCCCGCAAGGGCGCCTCGCTCAAGTCGATCGCCGAAACCACGGGCGCGGTGGAATTGCCGGCGCGTCCCGAACAGCCTTCGGCGGGTGAGCCCGCGCCGGACGAATATGCCCTGTCGAGCGAGCTGGAGCAGGACTGATTCCGGCGCGGCCGGATCAGGTCCCATATCAGATCTCAGAACAGGTATTTGACCGCCACGACACCGGCAACCACGGTGCCCAGAAAGACGAAGAGGGACAGCTCAAGCCGCTTCTCGATGAAGCGGCGCGCCTCGTCGCCTTTCCAGTAGAGCAGGCCCGAGATCAGCATGAAGCGGCCGCCCCGGGTCAGGATCGACAGAAGGACGAAGGGCACAAAGGCGTAATGGGCGAAGCCCGATGCTATGGTCACGAGCTTGTAGGGGATCGGCGTGAAGCCCTTGATGACGATGATCCAGGCGCCATAGGTCCCGTACCATTCCTGAAACTGGGTCATGTCCTGGCCCAGGTGATAGACCTTGATCAGCCATTGACCCAGGCTGTCGAACAGGAAGGCGCCAATGGCATAGCCCGCTATGCCGCCCAGCACCGACCAGAAAGTGCACCAGAGGCCCAGCTTCCAGGCATTCCTGCGGTCCGCCAGCACCATGGGGATCAGCATGATGTCGGTGGGTATCGGGAAGAAGGACGCCTCGGCGAAGGTGAAGGCGGCCAGCGCAGCCCAGGCATGGCGGCCCGCGGAATTGCGCATCATACAGTCATAGAGGCCGCGGATGAGACCGGGCCTGGCCCCTGCCTCGGCTTCCGGCTTGTCCTGGAATGTCATGCGCGCCCTTTCGAATGCGGGGCCTTCTAGCATCGTCTCCGCTTGCCGCCAAATCCCGGTTTCATTAGCGTGCGCCGCCATGGCCGCAAAGAAACCAGGACGCAAAACCACCACAAAGGCGAAGCCGCGCGGCAAGCGCGGGCCTTATGAAGCCGGGCTGGAGCGCACGGCCGCGAATTACCAGCCGCTGACGCCGCTTGCCTTCCTGGAACGCGCGGCGTCGGTGTTCCCCCGCCGCACCGCCATCATCCACGGCGCGCAGCGCATCGATTACGCCACCTTCTATGCGCGGTCGCGGCGCCTGGCTTCGGCGCTGGCAAAGCTGGGGGTGCGCAAGGGCGACACGGTGGCGGTGATGCTGTCGAACACCCCGCCCATGCTGGAAGCCCATTATGGCGTGCCCATGCTGGGCGCGGTGCTGAACGCCCTGAACACCAGGCTGGACGCAAAATCCATCGCCTTCATGCTGGAACATGGCGGCGCCAGGGTGCTGATCACGGACCGGGAATTTTCCGCCACCATGGCCGAAGCCCTGGCCCTGCTGAAAAAGAAGCCGCTGGTGATCGATTATGACGATCCGGAATTTCCGCAAAGCGGCAAGCGCCTGGGCCGGATCGATTACGAGAAGTTCCTGAAGACGGGGGACCCCAAATTCGCCTGGAAGATGCCCGCCGATGAATGGGACGCCATCGCGCTGAATTACACCTCCGGCACCACCGGCAATCCCAAGGGTGTGGTCTATCATCATCGCGGGGCCGCGCTGATGTGCTATGGCAACGCCCTGGCCGGCACCATGGTCGATCATCCCGTGCTGCTCTGGACCCTGCCCATGTTCCATTGCAACGGCTGGTGCATGCCCTGGTCGCTATCGGCGGTGGCCGGCACCCATGTCTGTTTGCGCTGGGTGCGGGCGGGCGCGATCTTCGATGCGCTGGCCGCGCATGGCGTCACCCATCTGTGCGGCGCGCCGATCGTGATGAGCACGCTGATCAATGCGTCGGATGCGGAGCGCAAAAGCTTTCCCCAGAAAGTGCGTTTCATGGCCGCCGCGGCGCCGCCGCCCGAAAGCGTGCTGGCCGCCATGGCCGATGCCGGCTTCGAGGTGGTGCATGTCTATGGCCTGACCGAAGTCTATGGCCCGGCGGTGGTCAATGAATGGCACGCGGCTTGGGACAAGCTGGATTCCGCCGGCCGCGCCGCCAAAAAGGCGCGCCAGGGCGTCCGCTATGCGCCGCTGGAGGAACTGGCGGTGCTGGACCCCGATACCATGGCGCCCGTGCCCGCCGACGGCAAAACTATCGGCGAGGTGATGTTCCGCGGCAATATCGTGATGAAGGGCTATCTGAAGAATCCCGGGGCCACGCGCGAGGCGCTGAAAGACGGCTGGTTTCATTCCGGCGATCTTGGGGTGATGTATCCGGACGGCTATATCCAGCTCAAGGACCGCAGCAAGGACATCATTATTTCCGGCGGCGAGAATATTTCCTCCATCGAGGTGGAGAATGCCGTCGCCAGGCACCCGTCGGTGATGTTTGTTGCCGTGGTGGCGCGGCCCGACGCCAAATGGGGCGAGCATCCTTGCGCCTTTGTCGAACTGCGCAACGGAGCATCGGTTTCCGAAGACGAGATCATCGCCTTTGCCCGCGAACGGCTTGCCAAATTCAAGGTGCCGCGCACGGTCGTGTTCACGGACCTGCCGAAAACCTCGACAGGCAAGATCCAGAAATTCGTGCTTCGGGAAAGAGCGAAAGTCTTGTGAGCCGAACCCCCGGGGCGCATGCGCGTTGGGGGCGCGCATTGCCCGCGGGGGACAGAAGGCTCAGTGAACGGCGCTTCGCAGCCGCTCGAGCTCGTCCTTGATTCTGAGTTTTTGCTTTTTCAGCGCGGCAACGCGCAATTCATCCCAGTCGGGATTGGCCATTTCGGCCTCGATAATGTCTTCGATTTTCCTGTGCTGATTGGACAGATGTTGGATATGTCCGGATAGCGCCATGCATTCACCTCATCGTTAGATTTCGGTCGCGCGGCGTAAGCCCAAAGGCTCTCGCCTGGCTGAAAAATAGAACCATCAATCCTTGCGCCTGTCACCTGTGAAAAGCGCCTGAACTGAATCACTTTGCGCTTGACACAAATGGTGCTAACCGGGGGCCATGACGGCCACGGGAACTGTTAACAAAGGCGCCAAAATCAGGGCGGAACGGCTGGTTATCGGCCTTTCCGGCGCCTCTGGCGTGGCCTATGGCATCCGTGCGCTGGAAGCCTGCCGGGACCTGGGGCTGGAATCGCATCTGGTGATGACCAAGCCCGCCGAAATGACCATCGGCTATGAGACAGAGCTTTCGCCCCGCCAGGTGGCGGCCAAGGCCGACTATTCCTATGCGATCGGGGATATCGCCGCGCCCATTTCCAGCGGCAGCTTCAAGACCAAGGGAATGCTGATTGCCCCCTGCTCGGTGCGCACCATGAGCGAGATTGCCACCGGGGTCGCCACCAGTCTTCTGACGCGCGCGGCCGATGTCATGTTGAAGGAGCGGCGGCCGCTGGTGCTGATGGTGCGTGAGACGCCCCTGCATCTGGGCCACCTGCGCAACATGACCGCGCTGGCCGAGATGGGCGCGATCATCCTGCCGCCGGTGCCGGCCTTCTATGCCGAGCCGCGCAACCTGTCCGACCTGGTCGATCACATGGTAGGGCGCGCGCTGGACCTGTTCGGCTATGACTGGCCGGATGTGAAACGCTGGGGCGAAGACCTGGCCAAGAGCAAACGCAAGCCGACTTCCGCGCGCGGGACCGGCCAAGGCCGCAAGGGGAAAAAATGACCGGCGTTGTCGGCCCCGATGAAGTCGCCGCGCGCGCCAAACTGGCGCAGCTGACCCAGGAGCATCGCGACCTGGATGCGGCCATCGAGGCGCTGCAACAGGCCGGCAGCCCGGACCTGCTGCAGCTTTCGCGTCTGAAAAAGCGCAAGCTTCAGTTGAAGGACGAGATCACCGAGATCAACAACGGGCTCTTGCCGGATATCATCGCCTGATACCTCCCCAAAATCGGGAAGGAAAAAACAGGATCAGGCCGGCGTCAGTTCGCCAAGCGTCTTGCGGATCGCATCCAGCGCAACGGACGGATTGCCGTTGTCCGGGCCGCCCGCCTGGGCCATGTCGGGCCGGCCGCCGCCGCCCTTGCCGCCCAAAGCCTCTGCCGCGACCTTCACCAGATCGACCGCGCTGATGCGCGCCGTCAGATCGTCGGTGACGCCGACCACGATGGAGGCCTTGCCGTCGGCCGCCGCCACGAAAGCGACAACACCCGAGCCGACCTGTTGCTTGGCGCCATCGGCCAGGCTCTTAAGGTCCTTCGGCGAGACGCCTTCGACCAGCTTGAGCACGGTTTTCACGCCGGCAACGGTTTCCGACGTATCGCCGCCGCTTTGCGCCGGACCGGCCAGCGCCAGCTGCTTCTTGGCTTCCGCCAGCTCGCGTTCCAGCTTGCGGCGTTCTTCGGCAAGCTGCGTCACCCGCGCCGACAATTCCCCGATGGGTGTCTTGATGGCGAATGCCGCTTCGCGGGCGATTTCGGCTTGGCCCGACAGATAGCGGCGGGCATGTTCGGATGTCAGCGCCTCGATCCGGCGCACGCCGGCCGCGACCGCGCTTTCCGCCAGGATGGTGAACAGACCGATATCGCCCAGGCGGTGGACATGGGTGCCGCCGCACAGTTCGACCGAATAGGCCTTGTCGGCATCCAGGTCGGCGCCCATCGACAGCACGCGCACTTCATCGCCGTATTTTTCGCCGAACAGCGCTTCGGCGCCGGCGGCAATGGCCTGGTCCGTGGCCATCAGGCGGGTGGTGGTATCGGAATTCTGGCGGACAACGGCGTTGACCTGGGCCTCGATCTTTTCCAGCTCCTCGGCCGAGACCGGCTTGGGATGGGAGAAGTCGAAGCGCAGACGCTCGGCGGTCACCAGCGAACCCTTCTGGCTGACATGGTTGCCCAGCACGCGCTTGAGCGCGGCATGCAGAAGGTGCGTGGCGCTGTGATTGGCGCGGGTTGCCCGCCGCCGTTCGGCATCCACCTTAAGATCCACGGCATCGCCGGGGGCAAAGCTGCCTTCGGTGATACGGACGGCATGCACATGCAGCGCGCCCAGCTTTTTCTGGGTATCGGTGATCTGGCCCTTGGCTTTGGCGGAGGCGATGTGCCCTTGGTCGCCGGCCTGGCCGCCGGATTCGCCATAGAAAGGCGTCTGGTTGGTGAGGATCTCGACCGCCTCGCCCTTTCCGGCGCTCATCACCCGTCCGCCATCCTTGAAGATGGCCAGGATGACGCCTTCGGCGGCTTCGGTGTCGTAACCCAGGAATTCGGTGCGGCCCACTTCGTCCAGCACCGCGAACCATTTGGCTTCGCTGGCGGCATCGGCATTGCCGGTCCAGGAGGCGCGCGCCTCCTGCTTCTGCTTCTGCATGGCGGCGGAGAAGCCGTCGGTGTCCACGGTGATTCCGCGGGCGCGCAGGGATTCTTCGGTCAGGTCCAGCGGGAAGCCATAGGTGTCGTACAGCTTGAAGGCGACATCGCCCTTAAGCTGGTCACCTTTGTGCAAACCCGTGCTAGCCTCATCCAGCAGCTTGAGGCCGCGGGCCAGCGTCTCGCGGAAGCGGATTTCCTCCAGCTTCAGGGTTTCGGCAATCAGGCCTTCGCTGCGCTGAAGCTCGGGATAGGCCGAGCCCATTTCCGCCACCAGCGCCGGCACCAGCCTGTGCATCAGGGGATCCTTTGTGCCCAGAAGATGCGCATGGCGCATGGCGCGGCGCATGATCCGGCGCAGCACATAGCCGCGGCCTTCATTGGACGGCAGCACGCCATCGGCGATCAGGAAGGAGGTGGCGCGCAGATGGTCGGCGATGATGCGGTGGCTGAAGGTCGCTTCGCCCTGGCTGGCCATGCCGCTGGCCGATTCCGAAGCCGCGATCAGATGGCAGAACAGATCGACATCGTAATTGTTGGTGACGCCCTGCAGGATGGCGGCGATGCGCTCCAGCCCCATGCCGGTATCGATCGAGGGCTTGGGCAGATCGAGGCGGGTGTTTTCATCCACCTGCTCGAACTGCATGAAGACCAGGTTCCAGAATTCCAGGAATCGGTCGCCATCCTCATCGGGTGAGCCGGGCGGTCCGCCAAAGACGCTGTCACCCTGGTCGTAGAAGATTTCCGAGCAATAGCCGCAAGGGCCGGTCGGCCCCATGGCCCAGAGATTGCTCTCATGACCGATGATCCTGTCATCGGAAAAACCGGCGATCTTCTTCCAGAGCTGGCGGGCCTGGTCGTCGGTGTTATAGACCGTGACCAGCAAACGGTCCTTGGGCAGACCGATCACCTTGGAGACGAAATCCCAGGCAAAGGTGATGGCTTCTTCCTTGAAGTAATCGCCGAAGGAGAAGTTGCCCAGCATCTCGAAGAAGGTGTGATGGCGGGCGGTATAGCCAACATTGTCCAGGTCGTTATGCTTGCCGCCGGCGCGCACGCATTTCTGCACCGTGGTGGCCCGGCTGTAGGGGCGCTTTTCGGCCCCCGTGAACAGGTTCTTGAACTGCACCATGCCGGCATTGGTGAACAGCAGGGTGGGATCGTTGCGCGGCACCAGCGGCGAGGAATGGACCGGGGTGTGGCCGCGTTCAGCGAAAAATTCGATGAAACCGGAGCGGACGTCGGACAGGCTTTTCATGGGAACGGGTTGTAACGGCTCGAAAAACCCTTGTCACGCCTGGGTTCCGCCGGGAGCCGAGCGCCTTTGCGAGACCCGGCGCCGGACGCGCAAAGCCAGGAGCGGCCCTGTGGTTTGGCGCCCCCAGATGCCCAAAAAACAAGGGGCGCCGCCCATTCACTGGCGGCGCCCCCTGCCGAGGAGTTGAGTTCGCTGCGAAACAAACCCAACCGTTGCTGAACCCCGTCAGGGGTTATTCGTCGTCTTCCGCCTTTTCGGAGGCGTCCAGCACCAGATTCTGGCCGATCTGGCCGGCGCTGGCGCGGATGGCATGTTCGATCTTGTCGGCGATATCGCCATTTTCGGCGAGGAAGGTCTTGGCGGCTTCCCGGCCCTGGCCGATGCGCGAGCCGTCGAAGGAGTACCAGGAGCCCGATTTCTCCACGATGCCGGCCTTGACGCCCAGATCGATCAGCTCGCCGGTCTTGGACACGCCCTGGCCATACATGATGTCGAATTCCACCTGCTTGAAGGGCGGGGCGACCTTGTTCTTGACCACTTTGACGCGGGTCTGGTTGCCCACGACCTCGTCACGGTCCTTGATGGCGCCGATGCGGCGGATATCCAGGCGCACGGAAGCATAGAATTTCAGGGCATTGCCGCCGGTGGTGGTTTCCGGATTGCCGAACATGATGCCGATCTTCATGCGGATCTGGTTGATGAAGATCACGATGGTGTTGGACTTGGAGATGGAGCCGGTGAGCTTGCGCAGCGCCTGGCTCATCAGACGGGCCTGAAGGCCGGGAAGCTGGTCGCCCATTTCCCCTTCCAGTTCCGCCTTGGGCGTCAGGGCGGCGACCGAGTCCACCACCACGATATCCACGCCGCCGGAGCGCACCAGGGTATCGGTGATCTCAAGCGCCTGTTCGCCGGTGTCGGGCTGGGAGATCAGCATCTCGTTGATGTCCACGCCCAGCTTCTGGGCATAGACCGGGTCCATGGCATGCTCGGCATCCACATAGGCCGCCACGCCGCCCTTCTTCTGGATCTCGGCCACCACATGCAGGGCCAGGGTGGTCTTGCCGGAGGATTCGGGGCCATAGATTTCGATGATGCGGCCACGGGGCAGGCCGCCGATGCCCAGCGCGATGTCCAGGCCCAGGCTGCCGGTCGAGACGGCATCGGCCGCCACGCCCAGGTCACGGCTGCCCAGCTTCATCACCGAGCCCTTGCCGAAAGCCCGGTCGATCTGGCTGAGCGCCGCTTCCAGCGCGCGCTTGCGATCCGAACTTTGTTCCTTGCCGACCACCTTCAAAGCCACCTGTGACATGACCAACTCCCTTGGTTATTTCACGGCGCCCGCTGATCCCCAAGCGAATCCGGCGGCGACGAGAAGCCACAAAAGTACATGCTTTGTTCTCTTTGGCAAGACACGAGATAAGGTATTGGAATTATAGGGAATAACCATAGTTTGTTCTTTTATTGTCCGAAAATATGAGAACGGGCGTTCCTGTACCCAATTCAGCAAAAAAGGTACCGAATCGCTGGGGTGCAGGGCGTTGTAATTTTATTGCCGGGAACTTTTGGGGGAACTGCAATTGTCCCGGGGAAGGCGGCGGCAGCTGTGGGCAGAATCCCACCGCCGGTTTGCAGTTTGGTCACGGTCCCGGCCTGATCCGGAACCGGGGCCTTCAGGGTGCGCCAGAGAACGACCAGCGATTGGGTCCCGCCGCTTTCAGTGGAACGGGGACAGCCGCTCAAGACACATGAAATTACCCTGCCCTTTGTCCATCTACGGACAAGCATTCCGATTCGCCTTCCTGCCAATCGAGCTTGGTGATGCGCAGGTCCGCACGCGGATCCGCGCAAGCCCGCTTTGTGACCCAGCATCGAGGCCATGGATCTTGATCCAGACACCAGGGCCAAGTTCGAGATGATCTGCGGGTGCATCGCAAAGCCCCTGCCCTGTTCAGTTTGGGGTTCAGAAGCTAACCTCCCGCGCCAAAAAACGTGGGGAGGAAGAGATGAAACTGTCTGTCGCCGTGGCCGCCGCCACGGGCCTCCTTCTTGCCGTTCCCGCCCAGGCCAAGATCGAAAAGGCCCCCTGGGGCGAGACCGCCGACCACCAGAAAGTCGATATCTACACCCTGACCAACAAGCGCGGCGCCAGCGTCCGCATCACCAATTACGGCGCCTTCCTGGTCAGCCTGAATATGCCCGACAGAAGCGGCAAGATGGCCGATGTGGTGCTGGGCTATGACAAGCTGGAAGACTATACCCATGGCACCACCTATGGCGCGGTGATCGGCCGCTTTGCCAACCGCATCAGCGGCGCCCAGTTCAGCCTGGACGGCAAGACCTACAAGCTGAAGGCCAATGCCGGGCCCAACAATATCCATGGCGGGCCGGTCGGCTTTTCCTATCACGTCTATAACGCCACGCCCTTCGAACGCGGCTCGCCCAGCCTGATCCTGCAGATGACATCGCCCGACGGCGACCAGGGCTTTCCGGGCAATCTGAATTTCACCGTCACCTATACCCTGACGCAGCGGAACACATTGCGCGTCGAATATCGCGCCACGACCGACAAGCCGACGGTTCTGAATCCCACCCAGCACAGCTATTTCAACCTGAAAGGCGCGGGCAACGGCGATGTGCTGAACCATCGCCTGCAGATCTTCTCCGACGCGATCACGCCCACCGACGCCAACCACATGGCGACCGGCCAGGTGATGCAGGTGTCGGGCACCGGCTTCGATTTCACTAGGCCCAAGGCCATCGGCAAGGACATCAACGGTCCCGATCCGGCCATCGTGGCGACGCCGGGCTATGACATCAATTTCATCCTGCGGGGCGAGATGGGAAAATTGCGGCCCGCGGCCCGCGTGGTCGAACCGGAGTCCGGGCGCATGATGGATGTCTGGACCACACAGCCCGGCATCCAGCTTTACCTGCCCAACAACGACAAGCCGATGATCGGCAAGGGCGGGGCGCAATATGTCAAGCGCGGCGCCTTCTGCCTGGAGACGCAGCATTTCGCCAATGCGCCCAATATTCCGGCTTTCCCGACCACCACATTGCGGCCGGGCCAGATCTTTTACCAGGTGACGGAATTCCGCTTCGGCACGACGAAGTAGTCCGGCGATACCTACCAAAAAAAGAAAGGCCCCTTTCGGGGCCTTTCCATTTCACCTTGAATGTAATCGTTACTGCGCCGGGCGCGCCGGGCGCTTGGCCCAGGGGCCGACTTCCGGCTGGCCCTGGGTATTGGCCAGCTTGCCCAGTTCGGCCGCAACGCCCTTGGCGATGGCGCCGGTCTCGCTGCCCGCCTGGAAGCAGGTGAAGTCCGGACGATCGACCCAGGCATAGGGCCCGCACAGCCGCACGCCGGCCTTGATCGCGGCGTCATGGACGATGTTGATCTCCCGCTCATAATCGGGATCGCCCTGCTTGTAGCCGGAATGGTTGCCCAGATCGCCCGAGGCGGCGAACAGGGCGGTCACACCGGGAATCTTGGCAATGCGGTCGGCATCCTTCAGACCCGCAAGAGTCTCGATCATCAGGATCAGGACCAGATTGTCGTTGAAGGTGGCGCGATAGCCGCCAGGCACGCTGTTGTACATGGCGAAGGCCTGGCCGCCGCCATTGGAACGGCGCCCCAGCGGCGGGAAATAGGCCCAGTCGCGGGCGCGCAGCGCTTCCTCATAGGAACGCACCGTCGGCACCACCAGCACCATGGCGCCGGCATCCAGCGCATGCTGCTCTTCCCGTTCGTCGGTATAGGCGACGCGCACGCCCGGCACCGCCTTGGCAGTGGGGCAGGCTGCCCACATGCGCTCGGTGGTCTTCCAGTCGCGCGCATTGTGCTGATGTTCGGTCCAGATGAAGTCGTAGCCGGCATTGGCGAAGGCGCAATAGATTTCCGGATCGGTGGCGGTGAACAGCGTGCCGCCGGTTACCTTGTCGCCCTTCATCATCTTGAGCTTGACCGGATTCCAGATCTTGGCGCCCGGCGGCGGCTCCCAGGCCTTGCCGAACTTCCAGGTCTTGTCGTCGAACTTGCCCTGGTTGAGGGCGCCCGCGGGCGCCTTGTCGATGGCATGGCTGTCTTCGCCGGCCTTGGCCGCCAGCGGATATTTCGACATGCGCGTGGCGACATCGTCTTCATTGGCCTGGCCGTAGGCGGCCGTAAGACCGACATAGGACGCGGCAAGCCCTAGTGCCGCCGTGGCGACGGCGGAAATGAACAGGCGTTTCATTGAGACTCCCCTCTCCCAGTCCGGCCCTTGGCAGCCGGTTTAACAATGACAGACAGAAAAGCAGGGCTGACCCGCCGGGTCAAACGCCCACGCTGGCCATGCACAATTCGTTCGCATTCGCAGTATGGCGTGGCCCAAATCCGGCCGCTAGGCTTCGCCACCGTCGGAGGATTGCATGAAATTCATCTTTGCGCTGGCCACCTTGGCGGCCCTGTCCTTTTTGACTGCCGCGCCGGCGGCGGCAGGCATCACCACCACCGCCTGGGGCGGGGTCGATGGCAAGGGGGTCGATCTTTTCACCCTGACCAACAGCCGGGGCATGGAGGTGAAGATCACTAATTACGGGGGCATCATCACCTCCATCCGGGTGCCGGGGCGCGACGGCCAGATGGCGAATGTGACCCAGGGCTTCGACAGCCTGGCGGCCTATACCGGCGAGACCTATGGCGGCCGCTATGGCGCCACCATCGGCCGCTTCGCGAACCGCATCAAGAACAACACCTTCACATTGGACAGTATCCGATACCGCATCAGCCGCGATCCCTACACGCTGAAGGACACGCCGAACAAACCCTATGACGAGCGGGTCTGGGACTTCGACACCAGGGACGGCGCAGAGCCGGAACTGACCCTGTCGCTGATCGATCGCAATGGCACCATGGGCTTTCCCGGCACGCTTCGCGTACGGGTGACATTCAAGCTCACCCGCGACAACATCTTGCGCATGACCTATCGCGCGGTCAGCGACAAGACCACCGTGGTCAGCATGACCAACCATGCCTATTTCAACATGGCCGGAGACCTGTCCGGTCCGGTGCTGGACCAGCTTCTGACCGTCAATGCCGACCGGATCACGGTGGTTGATGAGCAGAATGTTCCCACCGGCGAGATGAAGGCTGTCGCCGGAACCGGTTTCGACTATCGCAAGCCCACGCCGATCGGGGCGCATATCAACGATCCCGATCCGGCGATCCAGAGAGCAAAAGGGCTGGACCAGAATTACGCCATCAACGGCGCGCCCGGAACCTTGCGGCTGGCGGCGCGGCTGGAAGACCCCAAGTCAGGCCGCGTGCTGGAGGAATGGACCACCCAGGCGGGACTTCAGGTCTATACCGCCAATTACTCGCCGCCGCCGGTGGGACTGGCCAAGGGCTATCAGATCCACAGCGCCGTCGCGCTGGAAGCGCAGGGCTTTCCCAATGCGCCGAACATCCCCGAATTTCCCAGCACCACCCTGCCGCGCGATGTCGTCTACAACCAGGTGACCGAGTATCGCTTCAGCGTGGCGCCCTAGCATTTCTTCCCCTCCCCTTGAGGGAGAGGACAGGAGGGTCATCGCGTGTAAGTCGCCACGCACTGGGTAAAGCTGCGCTGAAACACGCGCTGCTGCGTCGCCTCGTCGAAGCCGTTGCGGGTGGCATCCTGGGCCGCCACATTCTTGCAGAAATCGGCATTGGCCGGCATGGCGGGCGCGGTGGCAGCCTGGGCCTCCGCCGGGGTCGGCGCGGGCGCGGGTGCGGCGGCCTGCGAGGGCGGCTGCACACCGTCCATCGCGGACGCGGCGTCATCGGCCCCCAGACCGCCGTAATTCAACATGCGGTTCCAGTCGGAATCTGTGCAGCCGGCGGCGATCAGGCACAGGACCAGCGAGACGGCGGGAAGAAGCGTTTTTTTCATGGTCGGCGACCTTAAAGGGTCGCACCGCAGTTGCAAATGCGGCGATCCGGCCGCAGCGCGGCCGGCAGGACCCTAGCCGGCGGTGCCGGCCAGGACTTCCTTGACCTTGGCCGCGAGCTGCTTGAGGCCGAAGGGCTTGGGCAGGAAGTGAATGTCTTCCGAGCTTTGATCGCTGCGCCGGAACGCCTCTTCGGCGTAACCGGACATGAAGATCACCGCCAGATCGGGCTTCAGCTCCTTGACGTGGCGCACCATGGTGGGACCGTCCATGTTCGGCATCACCACATCGGTGATGATGAGGTCGATCTTTCCGGTATCGGCCCTGACAATCTCCAGCGCTTCCTCGCCGCCGCCGGCTTCCAGCACATGATAGCCGCGCATGCGCAGCGCGCGCGCCGCGAAACTGCGCACCGCTTCCTCGTCCTCCACCAGCAGGATCGTATCCTGGCCCGTGACATCGCGCGCAATCACCGGCGCGGCTTCATGCGCCTGGGCCTCGCTCGCATCGACCTTGCGACGCGGCAGATAGATGAAGAAGCTTGTGCCCTTGCCGACCGTGCTGTCGACCGTAATGAAACCGCCTGACTGCTTGACGATGCCATAGACCGTCGCAAGGCCCAGGCCCGTGCCCTGGCCCACCGGCTTGGTGGTGAAGAAGGGATCGAAGATCTTGCTCTGGATCTCCTTGGACATGCCGATGCCGGTGTCCGTCACTTCGATGCGGACATAGTCGCCCGCCGGCATGACCGCCGTGCCCAGGGCAGAAGCCTGGCTCACCGCCTCGTTGGCGGTGCGGATGGTGACGGTGCCGCCGCCCGGCATGGCATCGCGGGCATTGACCACCAGATTGATGATGGCGTTGCCGAGCTGGGCCTCGTCGGCATGAACATTCCAGAGGCCTTCTTCGCGCTCCACATTCAGGCTGATGCCCTCGCCCACCAGGCGGCGCAGCATCTGGGCCAGTTCGCCGATCACATCATTCAGCGCCAGCAGCTTGGGCTGCATGGTCTGCTTGCGGCTGAAGGCCAGAAGCTGGCTCACCAGCGAGGCGGCGCGCAGCGCATTCTGGTGGACCTCGTTGATCTCCTTGAAGGAGGGATCGCCCGCCTGATGCCGCATCAGCAGGAATTCGCAATTTCCGATGATGACGGTGAGAAGATTGTTGAAGTCATGGGCAACGCCGCCCGCCAACTGGCCGACCGCCTGCATCTTCTGCGACTGGGCGAATTTGGTCTCCAGCGCCTTCTGCTCGGAGACATCGACCAGATAAAGCACGGCCCTGCCGCCAGGCACGGCACTAGCAAAGAGTTCGGCCAGGCGTTCCTCGCCATGGGGGCCCTTGGGACCGCGCAGTTCCACGCCTTTCAGCGCCGTCACGCCGCCGGCCGCGCTGCGGATAAGGGCGGCAACCTGGGCCCGGTCGCCGCTGTCCAGAAGTTCGGAGAAATTGCGTCCCACCAGCGCATCCGAAGCGCCGAAAAAGCGCGACAAGGCGATGTTGGCGCCGGTGATCGTGCCATCCGCCTCGGTGAAGGCCATACCCATTGGCGCATCGCGAAACAGATCGCCCAGATTCTCGGTGACCGGCGCGGGCGGGGCCACGACCGGCTCGGGCGCGACAATTTCCGGCGCGGGGGCGGCAGCGGCGCGGCTCAGAACCGGCTGGGGCGAGGTGCTGGCGGCCAGGCGCGGCGTGAACCACCAGGCGGCCTGCTTGTCGGGCAGGGGACGCACCGCGGCCACGATCTCCAGACCCGGCACGACCTGGAAGCTTTCTTCCCGCGCCCGTCCCTCGGCGGCATCGCGCGACAGGCGATAAAGAACGGCAGCGCTCGGTTCGCCGGCCAGCGCCAGTTCCGGCGGCGGCGGCGTGTCGCTTTCGCCCACACCCGCCATGCGCCGATAGACCGGATTGCAGTCCAGCACCGCCCCGCCTTCGCCCGTGATGGCCCAGGCGATGTTGGCCTTGCCGGCAGCTTCGGCGACCCTGAGTGCGTCCTGGGTGGCGCGGCCTGTGCGCGGCCAGATGGCCGTCAGGAACAGCAGCGCCACAACGGCTATCCCGGCCAGCAGGGCATAGCCGGCCAGCCCCGCCACCTGCGGCATGGCGATGGTCAGGGCGGCCGCGCCCAAGGCCAGAAGGACAAAGCCCAGAGAGGCCCAGCGCCAGGCGCCGGTGGGCACCCCTACAACGGTGGTGGAAAGGGATCGGGAAGCATTCATTAACGGCAGAATACAAGATTTGGTTAACCAAACCTTTCCAACCACTAATTATCTGATTTATTTGGTTAATTTCGGCACCTTGTGAACGGCGTTCGGGGACAAAATGCCGCAAATGTTAACGGCCCCGAATCAGGCCCGCGGCGCGAACCGCAGGGGCCGCGGGAACCGGACCTAGTTTGCCCGCGCCGGGATCTTGCCCTGCAGCCGGAAGGCATAGCCGATGACCTGCGCCACCGCCTTGAAATGCTCGGCCGGCACGGGCTCGTCGATCTCGACCGCGGCATAGAGGGCGCGCGCCAGGGGCGGATTTTCCACCACCGGCACGTCATTTTCCTCGGCCACCGCGCGGATGCGCAGCGCCAGCGCATCCAGGCCCTTGGCGACGCAGACCGGGGCCGCCATCTTTCCGCTCTCGTATTTCAGCGCCACGGCATAGTGGGTCGGGTTCATGACCACCACGGTCGCGCTGGGCACCGCCGCCATCATGCGCTTCCTGGAACGTTCATGACGCAACTGGCGGATCTTGGCCTTGATGGCGGGATCGCCTTCATTCTGGCGATGCTCCTCCTTGATCTCCTGCTTGGACATGCGGTTGCGCGACAGCCAGCGCATCCGCTACCAGAAATAATCCAGGCCCGCGATCACACCCAGCGAGATCAGCGAGGCCATCAGCACCTTGAACAGCAGGTGCGACATGTCACCGGCCACGCTGGCGGTGGACTGGCTGAGAATGCCTTCCAGGATGGTGCGTTCCGGCCAGACCTGGGTCCAGATCGCGATGCCGACAATGGCGATCTTGATCAGGCCCTTGAGCAGATTGACCCAGCCTTCGACGCCGAACAGGCGCTGAAACCCCGCCATGGGAGAGACTTTGGAAAAATCCGGCGCGATCTTGTCGAGATTGAAACTGGGGCGTGACTGCAGCACATGGCCGACAAGGCCGGCGCCGGTTCGCTGGTGCAGAGCTATCTGCACAGCCCGCCGCCGACTTAAAATTTCCCCCTCCGGCTTTCGCAACTTTGCTTGACGCCTTTGCTAGCGCAAAGGCGTCTGCGCGTTGCTGCAGCCACCTCCCCCGCCCGCGTGCTGACGCACGCGCGGGGGAGGCAGGCCTGTGCTTGACGGCAAAAGTCCCGCGTTGGACAGTCCCGCCATGCCGCGCCAGACGGACAAGGGGACGCCATGCGTTCTGTCAGCTTCCTGCTTCTCTTGGGCCTTGTGCCGCTTCTGGCCGCCAGCGCGGGCCGCGCGGCCGCGCCCGATGACGCCAAAAGCTGCGCCGCCCTGACCGGCAAGCATATCGGCGGGGCGGCCATCCAGAGCGCCGCATGGCTGCCGGAAGGCGGCACGGTCGGTGTCACGCAGGTTCTGCTGCCTTTCTGCCGCATCGTCGGCCTTGCCACCCCGACAGGCGATTCCCGCATCGGCTTCGAAGTCTGGCTGCCGCCGGCCGCTGCCTGGAACGGCAAATTCCAGGGTGAAGGATCGGGCGGGTCGGCGGGATCGATCTCGGCCGGCGCCATGCTGGAGGCGCTCAAGGCCGGCTATGCCACCATGTCCACCGACAACGGCCATATCACCGACACCAGCCAGCCCAATGGCGGCAGCGAACAGACCTGGGCGCTGGGGCATCCTGAAAAGCTGCTGGATTTCGCTTTCCGCGCCATGCACCTGTCCACCGTCGCCGGTAAACAGGTCGTGCGGCGTTACTATGGCCTCCCCGCCGCGCGCGCATATTTCGTGGGCTGTTCGCAAGGCGGCCATCACGCGCTGATGGAAGCGAGCCGTTTTCCCGCAGACTATGACGGCATCGTCGCGGGCGCCCCGGCCTGGCACTGGGCCAACCAGATGATCAATGCCACCTGGAACAGTCAGGCGAACCTGAAGGACCCAGCGGCGATCACAGTGCAAAGCGCGCAGATCCTTCACAGGGCGATCCTGGCGGCCTGCGACAGACTGGACGGGCTGGCAGATGGCGTAATCTCCGATCCCCGCCGCTGCCGCTTCGATCCGACGACGCTTCTGTGCAAGCCCGGCGACGCCGCCAATGCCTGCCTGACCCAGACACAAATCGATGCCGCCAACCGCATCTATCGGGGGGCCCACAAATCCGACGGCACGGCGCTGTTCCAGGGCTTTGCCCGCGGCAGCGAGCTGAAATGGCCGTCCATGTGGGCGAGCAAGACGCCCGGCGGATCGAGCTGGCATTTCTGGCGCTATTCGGTGTTCCAGGATCTTTCGTTCCAGAACGTCAATTTCGACTTCGACCGCGATTCCGATCGCGCTCTGGCGACGGTGCGGGCGGGCATGACCATTGACGACATCTACAATGTGAAGCCGGATCTTTCGGCGTTCCGCGCCCGGGGCGGCAAGCTGATCATCTATCATGGTTGGGCGGACGAGCAGGTCACGCCTTTCGCGAGCCTGGATCTTTTTTCCAAAATCAGGGCGCGCCAGGGCGAGGCCGGGACCGACGATTTCCTGCGCCTGTTCATGATGCCGGGCATCGCGCATTGTTCCGGCGGCCCGGGCGCCGGTAATATCGGCGGCGCCACGCCGGCGCTGAGCCGCGATCCCGAACATGACGTGGTGGCGGCGCTGGATGCCTGGGTGATCCGCAACCAGGCGCCCCACATGCTGATCGCGGCACATCTGGATGACAACAGGAAGGCCGACCGCACACGGCCGCTATGCCCCTTCCCGCGGGAGGCCCTTTATAAGGGCGCGGGCGACAGCAACGAGGCCCGCAATTTTGTCTGCGCCGTGCCGGCGGATTACCGGTCAGTGTCCGATTGACACCCCACACCCGCATAACAGGCCTGCGTTGCGATGATCGCGGGTTGAATGCCCGGCATCAGGCCCTATGTCGGGCCCATGCTCTGTCCCGCCCG
>CAYFKU010000029.1:0-27455 GCA_964343955.1 uncultured Rhizobium sp.
GGCCGGCACAGCCCCGCCCGTGGCAGTCTCGCCGCTGGAGTCCGTGACGTATGACGCCCGGGGCACTTTCACGGTGACATTGCAGAACGGACAGGTCTGGCGGCAGATCAATGGCGATGACAAGCCCAGGGCGCGCTTTCATATCGGCGAGAAAGTCACGATCCAGCCGGGCGCCTTGCAGACCTACAATCTCAAGACCGAGAGCAATGCCTCGCCCTACAAGGTCGAGCGCCGGTCCTAGCTCTCTCATAATGTAAGAGAATGCGATCCGGCGGTATTTGGCCCGGCAGGGTGCTGGTTTACTGTGTCCGGGCGTAATGGACATAGGCGATGACGGACCTCGACAGACGCTCCCTGATGGCGCTTTCCGCGGGCGCTGCGCTAAGCCCCGGACTGGCGGAAGCAAAGTCCCGCATGACGGGGCCGCTGCGCAAGCTCGCGGCCGATGCCCAAAAGATCACCATCAAATCCGTTTCCACCTTCGATGTGGTGGTGCCGCAAACCGGCGCCCCGGTGCCGCAGACCCGCACGGGCGGTCCGGCGAACCGCATCAATGTCACCTGTGTCGAAACCGACATGGGCGTGAAGGGATATTCCTTCCTGGGATCGACCGCCCCACAGATCGCCAAGGCGCAAAGCGTGCTGGTGGGCCGCGACCTGTTCGAGATCGATACCCATTTGAAGAACGGCCTGATCCGCTGGGGCGGCATCGAGGAAGCGATCTGGGATGCGATCGGCAGGATCGCCGGCCAGCCCGTGTCCCGCCTCCTGGGCGGCACGGCGGCAACCCAGCCGGTCTATGTCACTTATGTCTGGCCGGGCACCAGTGGCCAGGAAACCATCACGCCCAGGACCCAGGCCGAGCAGGCCAAAATCCTGAAGGCGGCCGGATTCAAGGCGATGAAGATCCAGATCTTCCGCCGCGATTTTCTGGTCGATGCCGAAGCCTGCGCCGAAATTCTGGCGGTGGGCGGCGCGGATTTTCGCGTCATGGTCGATCGCACCGCCGACCGCTCGCCCAATGGTCTGTGGACCTATGACCAGGCGCTGGCGGCGGCCCATGCGCTGGAAAAGGCGGGCTGCTACTGGCTCGAGGAGCCGCTCGCGCGCAATGACTATGAAGGGCCCGCACGCCTGCGCCGCGAGAGCGCCATCATGATAACCGGCGGCGAAGGCTATCAGGGGCTGGAGCCCTACAAGCAATGCCTGCTGCATGACACCTATGAGGTCCTGCAGCCGGAGCTGCGCGTGGTGGCGGGCATCTGGACCGCGCGCAAGGTTGGGGTCCTGGCCGAAGCCTGGGGGCTGAAGACAGCGCCGCATGGCATTTCGGGCCTGGCCTGGGCGGGGCGCCTGCAGGTCGCGGCCGCAATGGGATCGATCACCCAGGAAATCGCCGTGCTGAATCCGCCCTGGCTGCCAGACGATTACTGCCGCGCCTTCCTGCCGCTGCTGCATGGCGAGCAGCCCTTCAAATTCGTCAATGGCGAATGTGTCGTGCCGCAATATCCGGGCCTGGGCCTGAATGTCGATGAAGCGGCGCTGGCCCGCTATCGCGTCGAAGGCCTGCAAGGCATCGGACCGCCGCCGCCCCCGCCGCCGTGACTTGCCCGCCGATCCATATTATGAACGCCGCTTAGAGCCTTTGGGTGGAAGAAATGCCGGTCGCATCGCACGAAGTGTATCCCATGTTCGTTGAGCCCTATTTCCGGGCCAACATCGCCGGGACGGTCACGCCGCAACAGATCGCCTACATCAAGAATCTCAAGATGGTGAACAATCCCGAGAACATGATCTCGGAAAATCTCTACATCTTCGAGGAACCCGAGCTTAAGAGCATCAAGGACGCGGTCCAGGAGGTGCTGGACATCTATGCGCGCGATGTACTCTGCATCCCGCAGCAGATCTATGTCACCCAGTCCTGGTCGCTGGTCTGCAAGCCCAATGCCGGCATGCACGGCCATTCCCATTCCAATTCCATCCTGTCCGGGTCGCTCTATTATTGCGAGCTGCCCGACCCGCCCTCGAGCATGGTCTTTACACGGCACACCAGCTATCAGCAGATCGATCTGCCGCCCGATCCCAACAAGCGCAACATCTACAATTCGCCCATCAACCGCATCACGCCGCGCCAGGACGACATCCTGTTATTCTCGTCCCGCCTTACCCATCTGGTGGAGCAGAACACATCCGGCCAGCCGCGTTATTCCATCGCCTTTAACACGTTCGTGAAGGGACGGGTGGGAGATTATCGCGCCGTGACCGAACTCAAGCTCTGAACCGGCTCCCGCGTTCGGGTCCCGGACAAGCGGTCCTTGCCTGCCCTTTGCGCGCTTTCATTCCATGAGAGCAACGCGTGCGTTTCCGCTTGGATTCGCCAGAGGCTTTCGTAAGCTCCGGAAAACCGTCTGGGGATAGGTATGGGAACGTCCGCGGCCCGCGCGCTGAAAGCGGCCATTATCGGTTCCGGCAATATCGGCACCGACCTGATGATCAAGATCCTGCGCACCTCGTCGGTGCTGGAGATTGCCGCCATGGCGGGTATCGATCCCCAATCCGAAGGCCTGGCCAGGGCCCGGCGGCTGGGCTTGGCGGCAACGGATCGGGGACTGGAAGGCCTTCAGCAACTGCCGGCATGGCCAGAGATCGAGATTGTTTTCGATGCCACCAGCGCGGGGGCGCACAAGTCCCATAGCGACGCCTGTTGTGCCGCCGGCAAGACCATGATCGATCTTACCCCCGCCGCGATCGGTCCCTATGTGGTGCCGGAGGTAAATGGAGATGCCCATCTGGATGCGCCCAACGTCAATATGGTGACCTGCGGCGGCCAGGCGACCATTCCCATCGTCGCGGCGGTCGGCAAGGTCGGCAAGGTTCACTACAGCGAAATCGTCTCCTCCATCGCCTCGCATTCCGCCGGGCCCGGCACCCGCGCCAATATCGATGAATTCACCCAGACCACCGCGCGGGGCATCGAGCAGGTCGGCGGCGCCGACAAGGGCAAGGCGATCATCATTCTCAATCCGGCCGAGCCGCCGATGATGATGCGCGGCACCGTCTATTGCCTGTCCTCGGGCGCCGGCGAAGTGGAGATCGAGGCCTCCATCACGGACATGGTGGAGAAAGTGAAAAGCTATGTGCCGGGCTACCGGCTGAAACAGAAGGTGCAGTTCGAGCGCTTCGGCTCCAACAATCCGATTTTCATTCCCGGCGTCGGCCAGTTCGAGGGGATCAAGAGCAGCGTCTTTCTGGAGGTGGAAGGGGCCGCCCACTACCTGCCTGCCTATGCCGGAAATCTCGACATCATGACATCCGCGGCGCTTCGCACCGCCGAGAAGATCGCCCGCAGGAAGCTGGCGCGGAGGGCGGCCTGATGTTCGATCCCGCCAGCGACCGTCTTTATATCCAGGATGTCACCCTGCGCGATGGCATGCATGCCATCCGCCACCAGTATGGCATCGATCATGTCATGCGCATCGCGCAGGCGCTGGACGAAGCCGGCGTCGATGCTATCGAAATCGCCCATGGCGATGGGCTGAACGGTTCGTCCTTCAATTACGGCTTCGGCGCCTGCACCGACTGGGACTGGATCGCGGCCTTGGCCAGGGTGGTCAAACGCGCCCGCCTCACCACACTTTTGCTGCCCGGCATCGGCACCATCGAAGACCTGCATAGCGCCTTCGACCTGGGCTGTTCGTCGGTCCGCATCGCCACCCATTGCACCGAGGCCGATATCGCCAGGCAGCATATCGGCTTTGCCCGCAAGCTGGGCATGGATGTGTCGGGCTTCCTGATGATGAGCCACATGAGCGACGCCGATGCCCTGGCGCGGCAGGCCAAGCTGATGGAGGACTATGGCGCCCATTGCGTCTATGTCACTGACTCCGGCGGCGCCCTCGACATGGATGGCTATCGCGCCCGGCTGGAAGCCTATGACCGCCTGCTGCGCCCCGAAACCGAGCGCGGCGTGCATGCCCATCACAATCTGTCGCTGGGGGTGGCCAACTCCATTGTCGGCGCGCAGGCGGGCGCCAGGCGCATCGATGCCAGCCTGGCCGGCATGGGCGCGGGCGCCGGCAATGCGCCGCTGGAAGTGTTCATCGCCGCGGTGAATCGCAAGGGCTGGCATCACAGCTGCGACCTGTTCCGGCTGATGGATGCGGCCGAGGATCTGGTGCGCCCCCTTCAGGACCGGCCGGTGCGGGTGGATCGCGAGACACTCAGCCTGGGCTATGCCGGCGTCTATTCGTCGTTTCTGCGCCATGCCGAAAAGGCGTCCGCCGACTATGGCATCGACACGCGCCAAATTCTGGTGGAGCTGGGACGCCGCAAGATGGTCGGCGGCCAGGAAGACATGATCACCGACGTGGCGCTGGACCTGATCAAGAAATAGCGGCCCCGCCAAGGGCGGGGCCGTTGTTCGAAAATCAGATGCGAAAGCGCGCGATCCAGCCCATATCGTCGCAGATATACATCTGGTCTCCCACCAGCTTGGCGCAGTGGATGACTGGCGAGTCGTCGGGCAACTGCACACGCTCCAGAACATTGCCGGAGCGGGCGTCGTGGCGGAAGAAGGCATTGAGATTGGAATCCGACGACCAGATCGTGTCCCTGGTCTTGCCCCAGCTCATCCCATGGGTGCGGTTGCCCGGCACAGGCCAGGTGGACTTCACCTTCCAGGTCTTCTTGTTGATGGTGAAGATCTGGCGCGCCGGCGGACAGGCATAGATCAGGTAATCGCCATCAACCAGGATCGCATGCGCGCCGGTTCCACCCGAACCTTCCTCGGCATCCAGCGGCAACTGGCCGGGCGGCAGGCCCTTGCCGGTATTGTTGCCCACATTGCCGGTCATGGCCGGGCCGATGCCGCGCGGCTTGTCGGGCCAGGCGGGTTTCAGCGGCGAGCGTCGGGCGGGCGGATCATCCTCCCGCTCGTAAATGCGCCCGGCGCCCGGCGTGACATATTTGGCGATGGTTTTGCCGTTCAGGTCGCAATGCAAAATGATGGAATTGTGGGTGGAGGTGATCCACATCGTCTCACCGTCCTGCACCAGGCCGCTGGGGCCCACCACATCGGCCGTGAACTCGCGCACCGTCGAGCCGTCGTTGATATTGGTGAGCGTGACCTGATGACCGGCGCCCTGGTCCAGCACCCACATCTGCCTGGGATTTGGGGAAAGCGCCAGTCCGTTGGGCTGGCCATTCCTGGTCTTGTACAGCACCTCGACCTTGCCCGCCTTGCGGGTGGGGATCGATGCCCAGGCCGGCAGGCAAGCCGGATGGGCGATCTGGGCGGCGGCGGGCACGGCGGCAGCGGCGGGCGCGGCGGCCGCCAGACTGAGAAAGTTGCGTCGCTTGATTTCCATGATTTTCCCCTCAGACGGCTTCCTTGACCATTTCGATTTTGAAGATCCAGCCATGCGAAGGGCTGTCATAGTTCGGCCAGCCCGGATGAATGCCGGCGTCGCAACTGATGAGCGTGCCGTTATGGAATTCCAGCCCATGCGGATCGGCGGAACCGGCGGCGAAATCATAGGTGGCCATCACCGCGCCGGTCTTGCCGTCATACTTGACCAGGCCCGGCGTGCCCTCCTTGTAGCTCTTTGAGTCATTGCCCGTGACCATCCAGATATTTCCGTCACCGTCGAAGGTCATGTCATGCCAGCGGGGCTTGTCGGGCGTGACATAGATGGGGATCGCCACTTCCGGCGCCCAGGTCTTGGGATCGACCCGCAGCATCAGACGCGGGCGGTTGGCCACGATCCAGAGCTTGCCGTCGCGCCACTGGGCGCCGTGGCTGCCGCCGCCATCCTGTCCGGGCAGGCCCAGCGGAATCTGGCGATGGCTGATCTCCCTGGAATTCATGTCCACCTGGAAACAGCCCTGGGGCTCCTGGTTCGCCATCATCCAGACGCAGCCATTGCCATAAGCCATGCCGGAGGTGTTGCGGGAATTGGTCTGCACCGTCTTGAGGAGCTTGCCGTTCCAGTCCACCAGCCAGGCCGCTTCGCGCAGATCGGGCGGATCGGCCAGGTGATAGGACTGCGCCGTCTTGCCCGACAGTTTCTGCTGGCCCAGCCAAAGACCTTCGGGCGCCACCGCCAGGGCATTGACGAAGCCGGGCGGCGATTTAAACAGCCTGGTGGTTTTCACCAGTCCGTGCGGAATCGGTTTGCCCTGCGGACCATAGGTCACCGGCTTTTTGGCGCCTTGCGCGCCGGCAATCTCGGTCGAAGCCGCCAGCGCCGCGATGCCGGCCAGAAATTCTCTTTTGTTCACGCCCATGATCGTGTCCCTCCCCTGTCCCGTTGTTCGGACTGGGCCAATCCTTGTCCAACCCGCATGCTTTGTCGATGTTGTCGGCCGAGGTTGCGGCGCACCATTTGGGCCACTGCCACTTGCAACTTTCGCCTTCCGGAAAGCGGCCATATATTCCCGGTCCGGCGCGAGCGCCGAACAGTCAGGGGAAAAGCATGGAAA
The DNA here is from genome assembly GCA_964343955.1 of uncultured Rhizobium sp. Taxonomy (GTDB): domain Bacteria; phylum Pseudomonadota; class Alphaproteobacteria; order Micropepsales; family Micropepsaceae; genus Rhizomicrobium. The sequence continues at coordinate 6,481 of CAYFKU010000029.1, forward strand.
ACTGGAAGAAGATCGCGCTGGCCATGGCGGTGGCGCTCGCCGGCGTGCCGGTCCAACTGGCTGGCGCGGCGCCGCTTACGGCCTGGGCGCCCCAACCGGTGAAGCCCGCGCCTTTTACCGGACCCAACAAGCCCCTGAAAAAGTATGTCGACATTCTGGCCCGGAATCGCGGCAAGAGCGACTGGACCGAGACCGAAGTCACGACTCGCGATTTCCTCGGCCAATATGTTTCGATGGCGCCGGGCAAAAAGACCAAGACGCTTTTCTGGGCGGATGACCGGGTCTATTGGGTCGTGACCAGCGGCCAGATGCGGGTGACGATCGAGGGCGTCGAGCCATTCATCGCCTCCCGGGGATTTCTGGTGCAGGTGCCCTATCGCGTGCCCTACAGCATGGAGACGGTGGGCGACGAGCCTGTGGTGCGCTTCGAGGTGCTGCCCGCCGGTGAAACACCCAGCTATCCGGTCAGCGAAACGCCCGCGCCCGCAAAAGGCATGAAGTTCATCAAGGCGGTCTATACCGGCCAGGGAAAATATGAGGGCGTGAACAAGCCCTTCATCGATTTCGAAAAGGATATCGTGGCGGCGAACGGCAAGGGCGGCGGCGCGGTGCGCGACGACCACACCTGGGCCAACATCATCCGTTCCAGGGGCGTGCCGACCCCGCCAGATACAAGCTGGGGACACTTCCACGAGAATTTCGCGGAATTCTGGCTGATCATGGAAGGCAAGGAAGAATTCCTGATCGAGGGCGTGCCGCTGATCACCGCCGAATTCGGCGACATCGTCTTTGCGCCCGACCAGCGCTGGCACAGAGCACTGGCCGCGGGCGACGTCATGGGCACGCGTCTTGCCATCACGCCCCGTCCGCCCAGCCTGCACTATTATCAGGAAGGCTTTACCGGCGGCGACTGAGGCGCCGTCCCTATTTCCTGCCTTTTTTCGCCGCAGGCTTCGCCTTGGGGGGCGCCTTTGCGGACGCTTTGGCGGCCGGCGCTTTCTTTTTTGCCTTTGCGGGCGCGTCGGTCTTTTTGGCAACGGCCTTTTTCGCCTTGGCTGGCTTGGGCTCTGCTTTGACGGCGACAGGCTTGGACTCCGGCTTGGGCTCCGGCCTGGCGGCCACGGCTTCGCTTCGCACCGGCGCCGGCTTGACCGGCACTTCGGATTTGCGGGGCTGTTCCGGTTCGGCGCGCGCGGGAACAGGCTGGCCCGTCATCATGGCCATCATCCGCGGCGAAATGGATTTGGGCTTTCGTTCATGTCCCTCGCCTTCCATGCCCAGGAAGGCGCGCAGGTCGGCCACGCTCTTGCAGATGCGGGCGCGATTGCCCACCACCGCGACCGGCCCGTTGATCAGCCCCGGATGCTCGACGATGGCGGTCCAGAAATCATTCTCGCTGATGAAACGGTCATCGAGCTGAAGCTCCAGGAAAAGATGGTCGTAGCGCCGGACAAGGCTCTGATCCACTTCGCGCAGCATCATGGCCAGGCGCTTGAGCTGATCGTGTGTTAACGGAACGGCGGAATAGTCGATCAGGCGGGGCTGCTGGCCGGCTGCCTTCAGCGCGTCCAGCAAATCCTCGGCCTCCTCGGCTCCGCCATCGTAATAAAGCGTGACACCGGCCTTGGGGGCCGGCGGCGCCACCTCTTTGGGCGGCTCGTCCAGAAGCTGGAGTTTTACCGCCTTGGGGCCCTTGACGTCCGGTTCGGCCTCGAAGGTGACGCGCTGGCCGGTCTTGAGCCGGGCAGCGCCGGTCGCCGTGACGGTCGTGGGCGGAAGAAAGACATCGCGGGAGCCGTCATCCGGGGTGATGAAACCGAAGCCCTTTGCCTTGTTGAAAAACTTGATGGTGCCTTTGATCATGAACCAATCCGATGCAAGTACGCGTGCGCCGTTTTTCGATAAATCCACGCCGGCGGAATGTTTCGTTCGAGAAGCCGATCCCGCGCAGAAATTTGCGGTTCGCCATGAAACTCCGTGGCGTAAATGTGTTTTGCGTCCATCGGACGCGGCACCCTCGCCATGTGACAAAGGCAACGGATGCACAAATTACGGTCCTTGGTCGCACAAGCGGAATGAATCCGCAACCAAAAAATCCGCGCAAAAATGGCCCGCAACAGCGAAGCCTTTTAAGCCTTTGCCCTTAACCGTACCGCACCGGAGCAACCCTCGGTTTCAATGCCGGCACACGTTCAATGCCAGTCCAGGGACCGATCCGGCTTCCCGTCTTCAGGAACGAAGCCTGCGTTTGCGCCGCCGGTTCAGCGCAGAGATCTGCGGCGCACAAAGCTGCGATCGATTTCCGCGATACTGGTCACCCCCATCAGGGCCATATCGCGGTCGATCTCCTCGCGCAGCAGGGCCACCGCATGGGCGACACCGGCATCGCCGCCGACCGAGGCGGCAAAATTGAATGGCCGGCCAAGGAAAACGAATGCCGCACCCAGCGCCAGCGCCTTGATAACGTCGGTGCCACGGCGGAAGCCGCCGTCGATGAAGACCGGCATGGGACCCGCAGCCTCCAGAATCTCCGGCAGCACCGCCAGGGCCGAGACGGCATAGTCGAGCTGGCGGCCGCCATGATTGGAGGCAACAATTGCATCGGCGCCCAGTTCGCGCGCAAGGCGGACATCCTCCGCCGCCAGCAGCCCCTTGAGCACCAGCTTGCCGCGCCAGCGGTTGCGGATGTGTTTCACATGGCTCCAGTCCAGCCGGTCCTGGCCCGTGAAGTCGCGTACCGCGGAAGGTGATATGACAGCGGAGCCCCGGACATGATCGCCATTCTCGAAATGGGGCATGCCATGGGTCAGCAGGGTCTTAGCCAGCACGCCGGTCAGCCAGCGGGGATGGGTAATGCCGTCCCAGGCTAGGCGCAGCGAGGGGCGCAAGGGCGCGGTGAAGCCGGCGCGTATATTGTTCTCGCGACTGCCCACCACCGGCACGTCGGCGGTGATGACCAGGGTCTTGAAGCCTGCCGCCTCGACACGGTCGATCATCGGATCGATCGCGTCCAGACGCCCGCGCAGGTAAGCCTGGAACCAGGCGCGCGGATTGACCGGCGGTATATCCTCCAGCCGTGCAAGCGAGCTGGCGCTGAGCACCATGGGAATATCGGCTGCCGCCGCGGAGCGGGCCATCACCAGATCGCCGCGATAGGAAGTCAGGCCGCAAAAGCCCATCGGCGCGATACCGAAGGGGGCGCTGTAGCGCTCGCCCAGCAGGATGTGGCTGAGATCGCGGGTGCCCACATCCTTGAACATGCGCGGCACCAGATCGTAGAGCGCAAAGTCCTTGCGGTTGGCCGTGCGGGCTGAGTTGGTTTCGGTGCCGCCTTCGACATAGGCAAAGATACAGTTCGGCAGGCGCTTCTCAGCCGCGCGCTCGAAATCGTCCAGCGAAAGAATGTCCTTCATAGCCCCCAAAATGCCAATGCCCCCGCTAGCGGTCTGCTTGCGGCGGCATTTGTGCAGAGCCACGGGCTTCTGTCTAGGGTCTCAGGTGAGCGTGCAGACCCAGCCGCTCTGGGCGTCGCAATACCACAGGGTCCCATTGCGGATCTCCAGGCCATGGACGGCCGGATCGGCCTTCTTGTCCAGCTGGATCTTGGCCACGATCTTGCCGTCCCGGGTATCGACCTTGTGGATCTGAGCGAAATCGCTGCCCACCGACCAGAGATACTCTCCGTCGATCGCCAGCCCATGGGTGCGGAGCACCGGGGCGGGGATGGAGCGGACGATCTTGCTGCTCTTGCCTTCCATCAGGAAAATACGGCCCGAAGCGGGCACCGCCAGCCAATAGCGGCCATTGCCGGCCCATTTCACGTCATGGCCGCCGGAGGGCGAGCCGCGCTCGGCGGTCACTGCGCCGTAAAAGCCCCAGCCCGGCGTCACCCATTTCTCGATGGTCTTGCCGCTGGCCGGATCGACCTTGAGGGTCAGCGGCGGGCTGCCATTGATGCCCTTGGTGGAGGTGATCCACCAGGCGCCGCCATCGCCGATGGTGATGCCGCTGCCATGCATGGCCTCGGTCTGCACCGTGCGCAGGATCTTGCCGTCCAGCGACAGTTCGAAAACCTTGTTGGGGTCCACCTGGTCCAGGATCAGCAGCGTCCCGGCGGGGGTGAACTGCATCGCATTGGGTTCCTTCATGGTCGGGCTGTTGTTGAACAGCTTGTTGACCTTTTTGGCGATCAGCGGCGCCGCGTTCATCTCGGCCACCTTGGCTTCGGGAATCTTGACCCCCTGGGTGGGCTTGGTGAGATCGAAGGTGGGTTCGCTGTCGGCGCGCGCAACGCCCGGCAAGGCCAGCGCCCCGAGGCTGGCACAGATTGTCCGGCGATCCATATGAAAGCCCATGGCGTTTCCTTCTCTTTTTTCGGCGCCGGTTTGCGGTCCGGCATATGTTCCATACTAACGGATATCGGGGGCCGATCTTACCGAAAATTTGCCTCATGCCGGGCCGGGCCCCTCGCCCGCGGTGCCGGCCCTTGCTTCGTCGGCAAAGGTTTTTTGCGGCCCATTTCATGGGTGTCCTTCTCGGACCTGAATAGCTTGATACCGCTAACGATTATCCTTGCGGCTTCAGCCGAAGCGGTGATTATTCCAGCCGTCAAAAGGGGGATTAGCATGAAAAGACTGGCGTTTCTGGCGGCAATGACCTTCGCAATTGCAGCACCGGCGGCGGCCCACCAGAATTTCATGCCGCGCGACGAGGTTATCCACAACACCCCCGAATGGAAGGGCGAGCGCTTCGCCGATGGGCGCCCCAAGGTGCCGGACGCCATCCTGGACCGCATGAAGGGCGTGACCCTGGAAGAGGCCTGGGCGACCCTGCGCTTCGCCGGTTATGAGCATCAATATGAAGACGGCTGGACGGCGCTTTATCCGGACAAGATCATGGTGGGGCGTGCCCTCACCTCGACCTGGATTCCCGGCCGCATGGACCTGCAGAAGGTGATCGAGGCCGACGGCAAGCTGGATGGCCGCAAGGGCGGCCCCAATGCCTGGCCCGTGGACATGTTGCAGCCGCGCGACGTCTATGTCAGCGATCATTTCGGCCTGAAAGTCGATGGGCCCTCGATCGGCGACAATGTCGGAAACGCCATCTATGCCCGGTCCGGCAATGGCATCGTCTATGACGGGGCCGTGCGCGACATCAACGGGCTTCGGGAACTGCCCAACTTCACCGCCTTTTTCCGGGCCTATGATCCATCTCATCATTTCGGCCGCATCGGCGATGAAGGCCGGCCGCTGAATTCCACCATGATCGCCATCAACAGCCCGACCCGGATCGGCCATGCCGCCGTGATGCCCGGCGATGTCGTGCTGGCGCGTGACGGCGGCGTGATGTTCATTCCGCCGCAACTGGCGGAAAAGGTGGTGCAGGATTCCGAACATACAAGGCTGCGCGACACCTTCGGCCATCAGCGTCTGCGGGAGCAGAAATACACCGCCGGCCAGATCGACCGGGAATGGACGCCCGAGATCGAAGCCGACTTCCGGCAATGGATGAAAGACAATATCGACAAGCTGCCTGTGACCCATGCGGCCGTCCAGGAATATCTGGACCAGCTCGCTGCCCGGGGGCGCAAGTGAAGGGCTTCAACCGCCGCCACTGGATGGCGATGGCGAGCCTGGGAATGGGCGGCCTGCTGGCGTCGGAGCGCGATGCCCTGGCGCAGCCGGTCAACACGTCACGGGCGCTGGCCGATCCCCGAAGCCCGATCAGGATCACCAGACTAGAGATCATTCCGGTTCATTCCCTGCGCAGCATCTTCGTGAAGATGCACACCGATGCCGGCATCGTCGGGCTTGGGGAAGGAACGGTGGAAGGCAAGATCGAGACGGTGATGGCCGCGATCGCGCAACTGGAGCCCTATCTGAAGGGCAAGGATCCCCGTGCCCCGGCGCATCACTGGCAGGCCATGTATCGCCACGCCTTCTATCGCGGCGACGTCATCCTGACCTCTGCCCTTTCCGCCGTCGATATCGCCATGTGGGACATCAAGGGCAAGGCCCTGGGCGTGCCCGTCTATGAGCTTCTGGGGGGACCGTCCCGCGACCGCATCCGCTGCTATGGCCAGGCCGAAAGCGTGGAGGAAACCAAAAGCCATGTGCTGGCGGCGGGCTACAAATCGATGAAGACGTCCGTTTCCTCGTCACGGGGCCGGCTGTCACGCGCCTCCGAAAGCCCGTATTACATCGACGGCTTTGTCGAGAAGGTGAAGGCGATCCGCGAGCTGGTGGGCGACAATTTCGACCTGGGCATCGAAATGCATGGCGAACATGAACCGCCCGCCGCGATGCAGATCATCAAGGCACTGGAGCCTTTCCGCCCCTGGTTCTTCGAGGAACCGATCCAGTTCCAGAGTCTTCCCCTGATGGCCGAGATGGCGAAAAAGACAAGCGTGCCCTTCGCCACCGGCGAGCGCATGGTGACCAAATGGCAGTTCCGCGACCTGCTCACGGCAGGCGCCGCCCAACTGCTGCAGCCCGACATCACCCATACCGGCGGCATCACCGAGATGAAGGCCATCGCCGCGCTGGCGGAATCCTTCTATGCCGACATGCTGCCCCACGCCAAGGAAGGCATGATCGGCTTTGCCGCCTCGCTGCATGTCGCGGCCTCGATCCCAAATTTCCTGGCGCATGAGGTGCCCTCGCTCCAGGCGGTGAACGGGGGACCGAAGGTGGAGCGCAGCCCGCTGGGCAAGGGCTATCTGAAGCGCGAACTGGTCATGGACCAGGGCGCCATCCTGCTGAAGGGCAATATCGATCGCCCTGGCCTTGGCGTCGAACTGGATGAACATCTGGTGGACAATGAGCGCGGCATTCCGGAATGGCAATTTCCGGAAATGTGGGACGCGGTCGATGGTTCGGTCCGCGACCACTAGGTCGTCGTCACCGATTCAGAGCTTGCAGCCCTGGCCGCTTGCCGTCCGAAAAGCGGAAGCCTGGCGGGCTTCCGCTGCCCGGCGTTCCTTGTCACTGGCATAAGGATCGGGCGCCTGCCGCAGCAGGATCAGGAAATCCGCGCCCTTGATCCGATCCTTCTCGATCGCCGCCGGATCGCTCAGCTTTGCCTGGAGCGGCAGCAAGACAGCGATCCGGATACCGGGAATTCGGCGTTGCAGCCTCTCGATGGTGCCCAACCTGTCCTCGGCATGGAAGGCGCCGGTGATGTGAACCACCCTGGCGCCGGGACGGGCGTGAAGAAAATTCGCGATCGAGTCCGCCATGGTTTCGTCGCGCGTTACCTGGGCGGCGAAGCTGCTTTCCGCGCGCGCGCCGGACAGGACGCCGCCATGCGCCGCGTCGCCGTTCATCAGGCCCAGGAACTTCCTGTTGTACGGACCGTCCTCCGTCCGGATTTCCGCAGCGGCCCAGCCGCGCTTTTCCGCCGCCAGAGTCTGCAGGAAAGCGGCGCCTTTCTGGCCGACACAGCGCACCAGCGCTGCCGGCGCATTGGCCGCGATCACCGGCAGGGCATGGTCCCTGGCATATTCGACCAGCGGTCGATAAGCCTCGTCATAGTTGCTCCAGGCGCGGCCATCATGCTTCAGGGTCGCTTCGCCGATCCGGCCGGCCAGATAGTCATCCACCACGGGCTGCACATCGCGCTCGAACTGCTCCATCGACAGGGCGAGTGCCGGAACACGTTCGCGCAGCGCCCGCAGCAGCGCCAGTTCGGCCAGGTGATTGGCGATATGATCGTGATATTCCCCAATGACAATGACGTCATAATCCTTCAGGTATTCGGCAGCCTGAGCGACATCCATCGCCGCCCGCGCGCCGCCGGCCTGCACGATTTTGAAGCTGTCGAAGTCCTGTTGCGCCGCGCCGGAGGGCGCCTGCCCTTCCGCCCCTGCGCTTTGCTGCGCCAGACCCATCACAACACAAAAAGCCAGCACTTGACGCGCGCCCAACCCTGCCACCTTTTTTCCAGATTGACGGACGCGCAGGTTCCAAGGTTCGCCGATGAAAAACAAGCTTTGGGTGGTTCCAACTGTCGCTGCGAGTCTGCGGCGGGGCAGTTCCCAGGCTCATTTCCGGCAGACCCAAACCGCATCATGGCTGGTGGAAAATCCGCTCGGTGGACCGCAGAAGGCCGCAGCCGCGCGAATAACCGGCATCAAAGCGGCGCGGCGCCCGTGACCTGCGCCAAAAGGGAGAAAAAGCCTTTCTTGCGGGGTGAATTGATGCCCCAGTCCACCGGCAGGCTTTGATAGCCGTCCTCGAAAGGCTCGCGGATCTGGCGATAGTCGAAATAGCCCCAGCCGCTATATTCCTCCACGGCCGCCAGCATGTTGTTCTGCGGCTTGTCGAAATCGAAATGATCGTCTTCGTTTATCAAAAGCGGCTGGCCGCGATAGCCGGCGGTGGCGCGTATCTGCCTGGCGCGGGCATGGACATCCTGCGGCGTGTGCAGGCCGTTGCCGTGATAAAGGACATAATCGCAGGTCTGCAGCAGCCGTTCCGGCAAGGGCGGGGACGTCGCAAAACTGGTGCTGACCAGAAGCCGCCCCGCAGGCGTTTTCACCCGGCCCTTGCTGCGCGACTGCACGCGTGCCACCAGCTCGTGGCTGCGGGCGGGCTTGATGATTTCGTGCGCCCAGCGCGGGATGTCGCATTCATTGGCGACTTCAACCAGCACATTGGCGTAGCCCCTGTCGCAGATCAGGTCCGTGACCTCGTCGGCGGCGCGGATCACCGCCGCCTCATCCGCCAGGGCGGGCGTCGCCGAGACATAGAAATATCCCAGGTTGGCCACCATGCCGTTCGCATCGCAGGCATCCAGCACCTGGAGCAGCCGGGCGCGATAATCCGGCAATAGCCGCCCGTCCGGTGTGTAACCGCTGGTGTGCCAGGGCTGGTGCCAGCCATAGCCCATCGGGCTGCCGCCCTGGATGTTGAAGGCAATGGAGGTGAGGCCATGCGCGCGATAGACCGGCAGGGCGGCGATGAATTCGCGCGTATTGCGTTCCGGGTCCCAGGGCCCGTCGCGCCAGGCCCACATGCCGCGCGTTTCCGGATTCTGGTCGTTGATGATGCAATTGACCATGCGGGAGGTGAAAAGCTGCCCCTCCACCTTGATGCCGCGGAAGGAACGCCCCGGATAGGTCGGCTGGCCATTTATATGGAAGGCATTGCCGACAATGCTTACGGCGGTCTTGCGGGCCGCGGCTTGCGCGGACGCATGCCCCGCCATGCCGGCGGCCAGCAATGGCGCGCCGATGCCCAGTTTCCCGATCACGCTGCGGCGGTCTATGGTCATGCAAGCCCCTGCGCTTGGTCCCCGCGCAGTCTATCCCGGCCTGCATTTCGCCGGCTACCTTTATCGCAGCCCCTTACCGGGGGTAAGGCCGGTGCAGCTTGACCTCGCGGTTTAGCTCGACGCCGAAGCCCGGCTTGTCCAGCGCCGAGGCCTTGATGCGGCCATTCTGCGGAACCGGCTCGCCCAGAAGCTGGGGCGAGAACATCGGCACGACCTTGTCGGCCTTTGGCGCCATCATCAGGAATTCCGCGAAGGGACTGTTCTGGCGGGTGATCACGAAGTGATAGGAATAGACGGACGAGCCGTGCGGCACCATCAGCTTGCCGTGGGCGTCCGCCAGATTGGCGATCTTGATCAGTTCGGTGACGCCGCCGCACCAGCCGACATCGGGCTGGATGATGTCGCAGCAATCCATTTCCAGCAGCATGCGAAAGCCCCAGCGGGTCGCTTCATGCTCGCCCGTGGTGACAAGCATGCCGGTGGGCGCGTTCTTTTTTAGCTCGCGATAGCCCCAGTAGTCGTCCGGCGACAGCGCCTCCTCGATCCATTTCAGGCCGGATTCCGCCCAGGCGCGTGACGCCAGGCGCGTCGCATAGTTCAGGTCAAGCGCCATCCAGCAGTCCAGCATCAGCCAGAAATCCTTGCCGACCCGCTGGCGCATGGCGGCGATTTCGCCCAGCGCCTTGTTCAGGCCTTCCTCGCCTTCGGCCGGACCATGATGCAATGGCATCTTGCCGCCGATAAAGCCCATATCCTTGGCCAGATCGGGCCGCGCGCCGGTGGCATAGAATTGCAATTCGTCCCGCACCGGCCCGCCCAGCAGCTGATGCACCGGTTCCTGGCGCAGGCGCCCCAGAAGATCCCAAAGCGCCAGATCGACGCCCGATATGGCGTTAATGACCAGCCCCTTGCGGCCGTAATATTGGGTAGAGAAATACATCTGGTCCCAGATCTTCTCGACCTCGGACGGATCGCAGCCTTCCAGGAAGCGGGCCAGATGCTTTTCCACGATAAAGCAGGCGGGTTCGCCGCCGGTGGTCACGGCGAAGCCGGTGACGCCATTCTCCGCTTCAATCTCCACCACCAGGGTACCCAGCACATTGATGCCGAAGCTCTGCCTGCTCTGGCGATAGTCCGGATAGCGGGACATGGGCGTGGCGATATGGTCGTCGATCCAGTGGCCGTCGCCCTGGTCGTGATAGTCCGCTCCGCCGCCGCGAACCACAAAAGCGCGAACCTGTTTGATCTTCGGAAAAGCCATGATCTCCCCACTCCCAGCGATGCGCCCGGACAGCCGTGCGATATGCCTGCTTTATATTATTGGCCGTCGGCCCGCATCAGCGGAATGCGGTCACTCTGCCTCGTCGTCGTCTTCGTCCGCGCTGGCAACGGTGGCGGCGCCGTTGCGCACCTGCTGCTCGGGCTTGCGCCTGGGCATGATGACCTTGCCGTTCTCGTCCAGCTTGCCCGGCGCGTCGAGATTCTGGAGGAAGAAATCCCGGCTGGGCAGGTCATGGATGGTCCGCTCCATCGCCGGAAACTGGCCTTCGCCGGTGCCCAGCGGCACGTCCTGGATCATGCGGGTGGCCACAGCCTTCAGCATGGTGTTCTTGACCATTTCGAAGCCGCGGGTGCGCTTGTCGTCCTCATCGGTCCGCCGCACCCTTGCGGGGGTCGCGGGATCGATCACATGGGCCGGCACCGCCTGGATGCGATAGGCCATGGAGATGCCGGTGTTGCGCCCGGTCCGGGGATCGGGGATGCCGTCCGCATTGCGTTTCAGGGCGTAATAGAGACCGACCGCATCTTCATGGTCGCGAATGCCCTGCTCGGCACCGGTCTGGGCGAAGGTATTCTCCGACAGAAGATCCAGCCAGTTTCGGTAACCGCCGACAAAACCGGATGCGCTGCGGCCATCCGCGGCGATCTTCAGTTTCAGCCTGCCCTTGTGGAAATCGGCATCGCCCATCTGGTCGGGAAACCAGCCGATGCGCGGCGCATGCAGGCGGTCCACCTGTTCGGTCTCCACCACGCCATCGACGATCCTGGCCTTCAGCCTGGTATATTGCTCGCTCTTGACGATGCGGTAGGAATAGTCCGACGCGACATTGGCGCGGGCATCGCGCACGATCTTGTCGGGCGAATAGCCGATCTCGACCGTGGCGTCGTCGTCATTCATCGGATCCTTGTTGCCGCTGATCCGGATGACCACGGTATAAAGGCCTTCCTGCATCTGGGTATTTTCGCGAAGGTCGAGCGTGCCGGTGACGGGATTGCGGAAGGGTGCGTCGCAGCCCCAGGCCCGATAGAGCGCATTGTCGATGCCGCGCTCGCCATCGGGGCCGACAAAGCCCCCCGTTTTCTGGTTTCCATCCAGATCGAAGCCGTCGGCTATGCTGCTGACCACCTGTGGCTGACCCGGATCATGGGCGGCGAAGGGGTTGATATAGGTCTCGATCCCCTTGCGGAAACCGCGATAGGAGGCGGCGCGGCCCCAGACATAGAACCGGACATAGGTGGGCAGGCGCGCCTGCTCGATGCCGGGCGGCGCGACGATGTAGTCGATCTCCTGCTTGCTACGCCAGGTCTGGCGCGACAGGGCCTTGCGCATCTCCGCTTCGTCGTTGAAATGGACCGAGCTGCCGCGCGCGCAATCCGCCGCCGGTTCTGTCTCGGCGCGGCCTTCCCGACCGCCGTAGCGGAAGGCAAAGCCGTATTCGCGCACCACGAAACCCCGCGTCCAGGGCGCGGCGGCGGCCTGCTGCGGCGCCAGGGCAACGAGGGCCGCCGCGGCGATTGTCGAACCCAACAGGCTTTTGCGCAGGATCATGCCCCGCTCCTTACGCCAGCAATTCGGTATAGGCGCTCTTGGTCTGCATGGAGCCCTTGCCCCAGCCGTCCACCGCCAGCCCCATGACCATCTGCACCGTCAGCCCGACGCGCGAGACCGGATTGCCGCCGCCCGCTATATGATAACCAGTCTTCATGCGGCCATTGGCGCTGCCGGCCAGCATGATCGGAATGCCGTCAACGGCATGGATCTTGGCATAGGACTGGTCGGAATAGGCCATGAGCAGGCTGTGATCGAGCAGCGTGCCATCGCCTTCCTGGATCGCATCCATCTCCTTCAGCACGCTGGCCAGTATCTCCATGCTGTAGACATTGTATTTGGCCACATTCGGCTGATAGCCCAGGTTGGTATCGATCGCCTCCATATGGGTGGTGATGTGATAGCCCAGGGGATCGCCCGGCACATAAATGTTGGAGCCGGGCTCGGAGATGGCCAGGTTGAATACCCGGGTCTGGTCGGTGGCCATGGCGAGCGCGCCCAGCTTCGCCATCAGCGGTGTCACGGTTCGCACATTCGGCAGCGCATAGTTGACCGCCATTTCGCCCGGCGCGCCGGGAATGGCCACCTTTGCGATGACTTCCGGCCGCTTCAGCTCGGCCGCCATCTGCATTTCGGCCTCGCGGACCGAAGTGAAATACTGCTCCATGCGCGCCTTGTCGCCGGCGCCGAGGTTTTTCATGAAGTCCTTGCGCTCGTCGGAAACCGCCGAAAGCACGCTTTGCTGCAGCATCACCTGCGGATCGGGTTTCCAGTCGCCGCTGGCGGGGTCCTGGAAGCCGGGCCCGAACAGGCGCGTATAAAGCGACAGGGGCGTCGGCTCGGCGGGAAGCGTGTTGGCGCCGCCCAGGCTGGAATAGCAATGTTTCGGATCGCCGGAAGCTGCCGCCTGCACGGTCTTGTAGCGGGTGCCGCGGCCGATCACATCGGCAATGGTCTGGTCGATGGTCTTGGAGTCGAATTGCGAGGCCTTGGTCGGCGCAATGCCCGTAACGATGGCCGCATTGCCGGACCAGTGCTGGTAATTGGGATTGTCATCCACCATCACCCGCATGCCGCTGAAGACGTTCATCTTGCCCTTGAAGGCTTCGAGCGGCTTGAGCTGAACAGTGGTGTCGTAATTCAGGCCGGCTTTCTTGGGCACCCACAGGGAGGTCGTGAGGCCCAGGCCATAGAAGAATGTGCTGAACCGCGTGGGGATGCGCTGGCCGGTCGCCGCGAGCGCCTGGCCCTTGCTGTCCAGAAAGCAGTCCAGGAAGGGCACGCCCATGACGGCGACAGAACCCTGGCACATGCCGCGGAGGAATTTTCTACGCTCCATGACAGTCTCCTTTATGGCGTCGAAGCCAGCCTGGCCTGGCCGGCGGAGGCTTCCTCCACCGGCGCGGCGACGCTGTAGAATTCGGGGCTCAGCGCCAGGCCCCTGATCAGGCTGCGCAGGCGATAGCCGGACTCGGTAAAGCTCTTATAGGCCGCCTTGAAGGCGGAAGGCTCCACCTCCTCCACATCCATGCCGCGGCCATAGGCATAGAGCTTGCGCGCGACGCAGGCGGGGAATTTGGGATTGTCGCGCAGATATTTCCCCAGCCCGGCGCCGTCGCTGAATGTCTTGCCCTGCAGGGTCGCGGACAGATCGACCGGCTTGCCGTTCTCGATCATGTTGGTGCGGCGGCCGCCGATGGTGTCGAAGCCTTCCAGGGAAAGCCCGATCGGGTCCGAATGGGTATGGCAGGAGGCGCAGGTGGGCGTGGTGGCATGGGCGTTCAGCCGATCGCGAACGGTGCGCAGCTTGGCATTGTTCACATCGCTGATGATGGAGAAATCGACATTGGCCGGCGGCGTGGGCGTGGGCTCGCACAGGAAAATGTCCATCAACGCCACGCCCCGCTTGGTGGGCGAGCTTTGCCCCGGATGGGAGAACATGCTCAGCATGGCGACCTGGGTGACGATGCCGCTGCGCCCCGAATTGGGCGCAAACTCATAAGGCACCCAGTCATTGTCGAAGCTGAAATCTACATCATAGATCGCCGCCAGGCTGCGATTGATGAAGGTCTTGCGCGTGGTCATGAGGTCGCGCAGGTCGCCATTCTCCCGCAAGGTGAGGTTGATGACGCTACGCAGGGTCTCTTCGCGGGCCGACGGCGCCATCGCCCCGCCCCATTTGGGATAGATCAGCGCGTCCTTGGACACCGTGTCGAAGGTGTCCAGCATCAGCATGTCGGTAAAGAAGGCGCGCATGCCGCTTTCCAGGCGCGGCGAGGCAAGAAGGCGCGTCACCTGTTTTTCCAGACCGGCCGGCGTGCCAAGCTCGCCCGTATCCGCCGACGACAGCAGCTCGGCATCGGGGGTGGTGTCCCACAACAGATAGCTCAACCGGGTGGCGCGGCTGTAGGGATCGAGGGTGAATCCCTTGCCATCCTTCACCGCCATCTCCTTGCGGAACAGGAAATTCGGCGACTGGATCAACTGGGCCAGGCCATAGCGCAGGCCATTATAGAAGTCGCCGGTCGATCTGGTCATGCCGGCGGCCAGGGTTACCCTCGCCTTCAATTCATTCGCGGTCAGGGGACGGCGGAACAGCAGGCGCCCATACTGACTGAAGAATGCGGCGGCGCAGGCATCGTCAGGCGCTTTTGCATCCTTGGGCTTGCAGGCAACCGAGCGGGCGCGGTGCTTTTCATCAGTCACCTGGACCGCGATGCTGTCGGCCATCTTGGAAAAGGATTCAAACCCGGCGGGGGTCACCGAAAGGATGGTCGCGCTGGTCGCCTCCAGCCCGCCCATGCGGACCTGGGGCTCGAACATGCCCTGGACGACAATGTCCTTGCCGAAAATGTCGGCGATGGAATTGCGATATTCCTGTTCGGAGAGGCGGCGCAATCCCACCACCTGCGGGCTACCATTCGCCGACCAGACGGCACCACCGGCAGTGGCTCCTATGAGGAAAACGGCGATAGCCAGTATGCCCTTGGTGCGCACACATCCTCCCGGAAGCTCGTGCCGGCTTTGTGTCCCGCCGGTCACCTGGGAATACTAGGCACCATCCAGGGGCAGTACAATCCTTGATTAAAATGTGGTATCATGTACCAATAATTGAGAAGTTGCCTAGAACAACTCCAGAACAAACAAAGGTTTGCACAAAAGCGAACCAAAAAGGGGGAAACCATGACATCGCTGGAACGGAATACTGCCGCCATTTCCTGCGCGCGCAGGTACAGGAATCGTGCCCTCACCATGGCGAGCAGCGCCGCCCTGATGGCTGCCTTCGCGCCCGTTGCGATCGGCGGCGCGCAGGCGCAGGAAGCCGAAAGCGTCACGGTCTCGGCCTCGCGCATTATCCGCGATGGTTTTCAGGCGCCCACGCCGACCACGGTCATCGGCGCCGATGACATCGCGGCCCAGGCGGCGGAGAATGTCTATTCCGCGGTGCAGGTCCTGCCCTCGCTGATGGGCAGCCAGGGCGTCACCAACGGCACCGGCGGCACCGGCGGCGGCCAGAACGGTCTTTCCACCTTCGCCATGCGCGGGCTTGGCACCATCCGCACCCTGACCCTGATCGACGGCCAGCGCATCGTGCCGTCAAACGTCACCGGCATCACCGACGTCAGCGAGCTGCCGCAGCTTCTGATCCAGCGCGTCGATGTGGTGACGGGCGGCGCCTCGGCCTCCTGGGGTTCGGACGCCATCGCGGGTGTCGTCAACTTCATTCTCGACAAGAAGTTCACCGGCTTCAAAGCCAATCTCCAGGGTGGCATGTCCACCTATGGCGATGACGGCAGCGTGCTGATGCAGATGGCGGCGGGCACCGACTTTGGCGGCGGCCGCGGTCATGTCGAAGGATCGCTCTAATATAATTTCGAAAATGGCGTCGGTTCGGGCAATTTCGGCGAAGCCAGGGGCGCCGGCGGCCGCAAATGGTATAACTCCACCGCGCTGTTGAGGCAGACCATCGCCCTGACGCCCGCGGGACTTCCGGAATATACCGTGGCCGCGCACGCCAACGATTTCCAGCTTGGCAAATACGGCATCATCACCACCGGCCCCCTGCAGGGCACGGCATTCGGCGATGGCGGCCTTCCCTTCCAGTATAATTACGGCGTCGGCCCCTATGGCCAGCCCTGCGTGCCGTCCAAGCTTTCTTCGGGCGCCGTCACAAACGGTGTCTCGCCCTGGTGCATCGGGGGCGACAATTCCGGCGCCATTGCCGCCGGCGTGACCCATGTCAGCCCCATCAGCCGCGCCAGCGCCTTCCTGCGCGTTTCCTATGACCTGTTGCCCAACCTGAATGTCTGGGCGACGGCGAATTTCGGCGATGTGCATACCCAGAACCGTTCGGTGCGCAACATTCCCATCTTCGGCGGCCTCAACATCTTCTGCGGCAATGCCGCGGGCGGCGGCAACGCCAACCTGCCCGCTTCCATCAACCAGGCCTGTATCGCCAACAACATCACCAGCTTCCAGATCGGCACCGACAATGCGGCGGTTCCCGATGGCGCCACGGTCCGCACCGCGCGCACGCAGCGCCGGGGCGTCATCGGCGCCGACGGCTCGTTTAGCCTGCTGGGGTCGGACTGGACCTGGAACACCTATTACGAACATGGCGAGGTCGATTCCAAGATCACCGTCCATACGTTCCTGAACCCCTATTTCAACTCCGCTGTTGACGCCATTCAGGGACCCAATGGCACCATCGTCTGCCGCAACACCACGGCGCGGGCGCTGGGCTGCGTGCCCTATAACGTGTTCGGCAATGTGCCGGTGTCCCAATCGACCATCGACTGGCTCTATGGCGGAAGCCATAACAGCGGCACCTATCAGCTCACCAACCTGAAGGAAGACGCCTTCAGCATCAGCGCCAATGGCGAGCCCTTCTCGACCTGGGCGGGTCCCGTTTCAATCGCCACGGGCTTCGAATATCGCGATGAACGCTATGACGTGACGGGCGATCCGGTCTCGACCGGCGGGCCCAACTGCACCGATCCGCTGCTGAATTGCGTGGGCGGCGGCAACTGGTTCAACGGCAACTTCTTCAGCGGCGCTGGCAGCTATACGGTGGCGGAAGGCTTTGTTGAAGGCCTGGTCCCGCTGCTGAAAGACCAGACCTGGGGCGAAGTGAACCTGTCCCTGGCCGGCCGTGCGACCGGCTACAGCACCTCCGGCTATGTCAACACCTGGAAGGCCGGCGTCACCTGGGAAACACCGCTGCCCGGCCTGCGTTTCCGCGCCCTGCAATCGCGCGACATTCGCGCGCCCAACCTCAGCGAACTGTTCGCGGCCCAGACGGTCACCACCGGCACGGTCACCAACCCGTTCCTGCCGGGCAACCCGTCGGTCCAGATCCAGAATATCAGCCGGGGCAATACCGCGCTGCAGCCGGAAAAATCCCAGACCACGGAAGTGGGCCTGGTCTATCAGCCGGACTGGTTCCCAGGCTTCAACGCCTCGATCGACTATTACCGCATCGCGCTGAAAGGGCAGATTTCCAGTTACAACGCCCAGCAGTCGATGGATCTGTGCTTCAACGGCTTCACCGCCAACTGCGCCGCCATCATCACCAATCCGGTCGGCGGTGCCCTCAACAATCCGGCGACCCCGGTGGCACAGGAGGTGGCGACAGCCTTCAACCTGGCATCGACGGTCACGGATGGCTTCGACGTCGAAGCCAGCTATCGCTTCAGCCTGGACGATTACGGCGTGCCGGGCAATTTCACCTTGCGCACCCTGGCCACCCACGTCAGCAAGTTCATCTCGACGTCGGGCGTTCTGGGTACCGTGCCGCATGAATCGGCGGGCGAAAATGGCGGCAATGTTCCGCACTGGAAGTTCCTGGGCATCCAGACCTATGCCGCGGACCGCTGGACCATCACCTTCCGCGAGACCTGGATCAGCGATGGGCGCCTGAATACCCAGTATGTCCAGTGCACCAGCGGCTGCCCGCTGCCGACCGTGAACAACCCGACGGTCAACAACAACTTCATTCCGGGCGCCTTCTATTTCAATGTGGGCGGCAGCTTTAACCTGGACGAGCATTGGCAACTGTTCGCCGCCATCGACAATGTCACCAATGTCGATCCGCCGGCGATCGCCAGCGCCGCGCCCAACACCGCCATGGGCGTCAATCCCAGCCTGTATGACACGATCGGCCGCCTCTATCGGCTGGGCGTCAAGCTGAACATGTAGGAAAGGGGCGCGCGCTTAACCAAAGCGAGCCTTACAAATCGTCTGAAAAGTCCGGGTCGGCTGGCACCGATCCGGACTTTTTTCATGCCGGGAGCGGAAGCCCAGTTCATCTCATATATTGAAAAATCACCCCCGCTGGGCTAGATTTCCAATGCTTCCGCAGCGGTTGGCACAGGCAGATTCCGGCTCATCCCAGAGCCGGCGCGTCCTTCATCACAGTATGGGCATGTGAGACATCGGATTATGACAGAGAGCAGGGAATCCCCGGCCGTCCTGCCCCGGCCATCTGAAAAAGACGCTACCGGAAAAAAGCCAGTCGCCAGCATTACACCGATCAAGCCGCTGTCGGGCAGCCAGACCCTTGTGCGCGGCCTGGATGTTCTGGAAGCGGTAGCGGCCGGTGCGACGACCCTGGCGGCGCTTTGCGAGGTCCTGGACCTAAATCGCAGCACCATGCACCGGCTGGCCACCACCCTGGTGGGCCAGCGCTATCTCAGCTTCGCGCCGCGGGTCGGCTATGCCCTGGGCCCCAAGCTTCTGGAACTGGGCTTCCAGGCGCGGGCGCAGACCAGTCTGCAGCGGGTGGCGCGGGAACATATGGAAGCGCTGGCCGCGAGCAGCGGCGACACCGTGCATCTGGGCATCCTGGACGGAGAACGCGCGCTCTATCTGGACAAGATTTCCGGCAGCCGCCGGATGGAAATCAGCTCGCGCATCGGCGAGCGGCAGCCCCTGCGCTCGACCGGTCTGGGCAAGGCCCTGATCCTGGACGATTCGGAAACCCGCTGGCGCGAGCTCTATGCCTATGAAGACCGCGAGGGCAAATTTTATGACGTGCCTTTGGATGTCTGGCTGAACCGCATGCGCGGCTATGCCAAGGCGGGTCATGCCCTGGACCTTGAAGAGAATGAAGACCGTATCCGCTGCGTCGCCGCCCCGGTGCGGGACGCGGCCAACAGGATCGTGGGCGCCATCAGCGTGTCCAGCGCCGCCCAGTATATGGACGATGCCCGCATGCAGGCCATGGCCGACGATGTCTGCCACGCCGCCCGCATGATCAGCCTCAATCTGGGCTGGCGGGATGACAGCCGGAGCGATGTGCCGCGTGCCGCCCGGCGGCGCTGAAATCTCGCGCGACTTGCCGCCTTCCATGGTCCGCAAGCAATATGCAGCGTCCCTGGCTGGAGACAGGACATGCGCCTGACATACCGACTGGGTCTGGCGGGTACCGGCGTCGCGGCAGCCCTGGTGCTGCCCGGCCATGCCCAGCCCCCCGTCTGGCGTTTTCATGCCGATCATGTGCTTGGCACATCGCTGGACATGGCGGTGGTGACCAAGGATCCGCTTGCCGCGGCTCTGGCGATGGGGGCCGCGCGGGGAGAAATCTCGCGCCTGGATGCCATTCTTTCCGCCTGGCGCGGCGACAGCGAGTTGGCGAGGGCGAACAAGGCGGCGGAGCATTCTGCATCGCCGGATCTGTTCGCGGTGATCGCGGCCTGCGAAGAATGGCGGCTGAAAAGCAGCGGCGCGTTCAGCGGCCGTTTGGGCCGCCTGCTGGCCGGCTGCACCGGCCCCGATGCAGCCATCTCTGCCGCAAGCACGGCGCTTCTGCTGGATCCGGTTACACGGCGCATCACCCGGCCCGATCCCGTGGTCTTTGCCGTGGACGGCCTGGCAAAGGGCTATGTCATCGATCGCGCCATTGAAGCGGCGAGCTGCGTGCCCGGCGTCGAAGGCATCATGCTGGATATCGGCGGCGACCTGCGTTGCCGGGGCAAGGCGCCCAATGGGCAAGGGTGGCGCATCGGCATCGTCGATGCGCGAAATCCTTATGACAATGCCCCTTCCCGCAGCCATGTCCTTCTGAATGACATGGCGGCGGCCACCACCGGCCGGTCGCCGCGAAATCATGCCATCCTGTCGCCGCGCAACGGCATGGTGGCGACCCACGCCGCCTATGCCACCGCCATCGCGGCAAGCGCGATGGATGCCGACGCCCTGGCCACCGTCTTTTCCGTTCTGCCGCCGCATGAAAGCCTGGCCCTGGCGGACCGGCTGCCGGATGTGGCGGCGCATATCGTGGCGAATGACGGAACGGTCCATGCTTCGTCCCGCTGGCGCAATTTATGCGCCGAGACCCCGCCGCGACGCCTGGCCGAGGCCGCGCCGGCGGCCGGAACAGCCTGGCCGCCCGGCTTCAGCCTGCTGATCGACTATGAGCTGCCGAAAATCGCAACAGGCAGCTACCACAGCCCCGTTGTCGCCATCTGGATCACCGACGAGAACAAGCGGCTGGTGCGCAGCCTCCTTATTCTGGGATACCAGAACCGCTATCGCGAAGAGGCCTATGTCTATTGGCTTCGCTTTGGCCGCCAGAATGTGGAGCTGGCGGATTCCATCACCAGGCCGACGCGCCCGCCCGGCCGCTATACGATCCGCTGGGACGGGCTGGACAATGACGGCAAGAAGGTGCCGCAGGGCAAATACACACTCAACATTGAAGCGGCCCGCGAGAAGGGCGGCCACAGCGTGCAGCGGCTGGAACTGGACCTGGGCCCCAACGGCGCGGTGGTGGAGGCGGCGCCCGCCGATGAGATAAGAAAAGTTCGGGCGACCTATGGACGGGGCACATGACCATCACCCAACTGCCCTCCAGCGGCGGGCGGCCGCCCGC
>CAYFKU010000030.1:0-1129 GCA_964343955.1 uncultured Rhizobium sp.
GAATATGTCGTGGATTTCCTGCCCAAGGTGAAGATCGAGATCGTGATCAACGAGGACCGCCAGGAAGCCTCGATCGAGGCCATCCAGAAGGCTGCGCGCACGGGACGCATCGGCGACGGCAAGATTTTCGTCCTGAATGTGGAGGAAGCCATCCGCATCCGCACCGGCGAGACCGGCGCGGACGCCATCTAATTCATTTGCCTTGACCGACAGCCGTCTTTAAGGGGGCGGTAAAGCGCGGTGAAAGCCGCATAAAGACATCAACGTTGAAGGGAAGACCGAACTCATGGCCGACAAGAAGACTACCGCTTCCGACATCCTGAAGCTGATCAAGGACAAGGAAGTCAAATATGTGGATATCCGTTTCACCGATCCGCGCGGCAAGTGGCAGCATGTGACCTTCGACCTGATGATGGTCGATGAGGAATTCCTCAACGAAGGCACCATGTTCGACGGCTCCTCGATCGCGGGCTGGAAGGCGATCAACGAGTCCGACATGCTGTTGAAGCCCGATCTCGAAACCGCGGTGATCGATCCCTTCTTCGCCCAGACCACGCTGATCCTGATCTGCGACGTTCTGGAGCCCACCACCGGCCAGCCCTATGGCCGCGATCCGCGCTCCATCGCCAAGGCGGCGGAAGCCTTCGTGAATTCGTCGGGCATCGGCGACTCCACCTATTTCGGTCCGGAAGCGGAATTCTTCATCTTTGACGATGTCCGCTTCGATGTCGGCATGAACGCCGGCTACTATTATCTGGACTCCAAGGAGAGCGCGACCAACACCGGCAAGGAATATCCGGAAGGCAATCTGGGTCACCGTCCCAAGGTCAAGGGCGGCTATTTCCCCGTGCCCCCGATCGACTCCGAGCAGGACATGCGCAGCGAGATGCTCGCCGTGATGCGCGACATGGGCATCCAGCCGGAAAAGCACCATCATGAAGTTGCCAGCGCCCAGCACGAACTTGGCTTCAAGTTCAACACGCTGACCAAGTGCGGCGACTATATGCAGATCTACAAGTATGTGATCCACCAGGTCGCCCAGGCTTACGGCAAGACCGCCACCTTCATGCCCAAACCCGTCTATGGCGACAATGGCTCGGGCATGCATGTCCACCAGTCGATCTGGAAG
>CAYFKU010000030.1:1139-4642 GCA_964343955.1 uncultured Rhizobium sp.
CGCCTGATCCCCGGCTTCGAAGCGCCGGTGCTGCTGGCCTATTCATCCCGCAACCGCTCGGCCTCGTGCCGCATTCCCTTCTCGCCTTCGCCCAAGGGCAAGCGCGTGGAAGTGCGCTTCCCCGATCCGGGCGCGAACCCCTATCTGGCCTATGCGGCCATGCTGATGGCGGGCCTGGACGGCATCGAGAACAAGATCCATCCGGGCGGTCCGATGGACAAGGATCTCTATGCCCTGCCGCCGGAAGAGCTGGCGAAGGTCCCGCAGGTTTGCGGCTCCTTGCGCGAGGCGCTGGACAGCCTGAAGGCCGACCACGAGTTCCTGAAGAAGGGCAATGTGTTCAGCCAGGACTTCATCGAGAGCTATATCGAGCTGAAGTACGAAGAAGTGTATGCCTTCGAACACACGCCGCATCCGGTCGAGTTCAAGATGTACTACTCGGTTTGATCGCAAGGTCAGGCGAATCAGGGGGCGCGGCGCAAGCCGCGCCCTTTTTGTTTTGCCCTGCCGGCATGACGATTATCGGGAAGAAGATTCAAAGGCCGCACTTGCCGCGATCTTTTTGAGGCAGCGCTCAGGCGACCTGCGCGCTCATTTCGCCGGACGGCTGGGCCGGCAAGGTCACGAATACGGCGCAACCCTTGCCATGTTCGCTTTCCACCCAGGCCCGGCCGCCATGCAGTTGGGACAGACCGCGCACCAGCGCCAGCCCCAGGCCCGTGCCGCCGGCCTGCCGGTCGAAGCGGTTGTCCACCTGGTTGAAGGGTTCGAAGATGTTTTCGAGCTTGTCGCGCGGAATGCCCGGGCCATTGTCGCGCACCATGATCTGGAAATCCCCGCCCGGAGCGCGACCGCCGATCACGTCGATCTGCCCGCCCTCCGGCGTGAACTTGATGGCGTTGGACACCAGGTTGATGAGGATCTGCTTGATGGCGCGCTCGTCGCCATAGAGCGGCGGTGCATCGGGTTCGACGAGAATGTTCAGCCGCTGGCTCTTGTCGCGCGCCTTGGTGCCGATCAGCTTCAGGCCGATATCGAAAGTGCGCCCGGCATCCAGCACCTTGGGCGACATGTCCATGCGTCCGGCCTCGATCTTGGCCACATCCAGCAGATCGTTGATCAGCGACAGCAGGTGGGCGCCCGAGGCATGGATGTCGCCGGCATAATCGCGGTAGCGCTCCGATCCCACGGGACCGAAACATTCCTGCGAGATGATCTCGGAAAAGCCCAGAATGGCGTTCAGGGGCGTGCGCAGCTCATGGCTCATATTGGCCAGGAAGGCGGTCTTGGAGGCATTGGCGGCCTCGGCCTCGAAACGCTTCTTCAGCGCTTCGTCCCGGGTTTCCTCAAGTTCGCGGGCGAGATCCTCGACCTTGAAGCGCAACCGGGCATCCTCGCCCATGCGCAGGACCAGCGGCCGGCCGGTGTACCACATCTGCAGGGCCACGAAGGGCGCGGCCGCGCCCATCAGCATGTCGGTGATCGAGTCGCTGAGAAGAAACCGGGCGCAGCTCATCGCCGCCAGCGGCAGCAGATTGGCGACATACATCTTCATGTTGCTGCCGCGCGCCGCGACCAGGCCGGCGAGCACGCCCATCACGCAGGCCGCCAGGAACATGTGATTCAGCGCATTGCCCGGCTCCCAGCACAGCCAGGGCATCAGGCCCCAGGCGGCGCTGCCGAAAGCCTGGATCATCACGAAGCATTGCAGCCAGGAATCCACATCGCCTTCGCTGTCGTCGTAATATTGATAGGCGGTCGCCATCAGGGCGCTGGCGCCCATGGCCGTGGTCACCGCGAGCGGCAGAAACACGGTCGAGGCGAAGCTCACATGGCCGAAGATGCCGGTGGAACAGAGAACGGCGCAGGCCAGCGCCCAGAGCGGTGAAGTTATGCGCGTATTCTGGGCAGCCGTGGCGGCGAGCGTAAGCTGCGCCTTGAGGACGCGCGGCTCGCTTTCCTGATCTTGGGTGATGAAACGCAAAATCGACACGCCGGGGAACCTGAGATGCTGATGTCAGGCATTATCCGTGGCGGGCCTTAATAATTACTGAGGTCTTGGCACTTTCGCAAAGGGTGCGATTTGGCTCGCTTTTCCTGGTTGAGGAAAAGTAAAAAGGGGCGTCCAGGCCTCGATTCGGCTTGAATTTCCGTATCTTCATTCACTAAAGACCCACGCTTTCCGCCATGGCCAAAAACGATCCCGACCTGTTCGACAGCGCCTCCTCCGCCTCCAAGGCCTATACCGCCAAGGATATCGAAGTGCTGGAGGGCCTGGAGCCCGTGCGGCGCCGGCCCGGCATGTATATCGGGGGCACCGATACCAACGCGCTGCATCACCTGGCGGCCGAGATCATCGACAATTCGATGGACGAGGCGGTGGCCGGTCACGCCACCCGCATCGAACTGGAGCTGAAGCCGGACAATGTGCTGGTGGTCCGCGACAATGGCCGCGGCATTCCCGTCGATCCGCATCCCAAATTCAAGAACAAGTCGGCGCTGGAGGTCATCATGACCACGCTCCATGCCGGCGGCAAATTCGACGGCAAGGCCTATGACACGTCGGGTGGCCTGCATGGCGTGGGCGCCAGCGTCGTCAATGCCCTGTCGGAATGGATGGAAGTCGAAGTCGCCAGGGAAAAAAAGGCCTACAAGCTCCGCTTCGAACGCGGCCATACCGTCGGCAAGCTGAAAGACCTGGGCAATGTCAACCGGCGCGGCACCATCACCAGCTTCAAGCCCGACGCCAAGATATTCGGAGACCTGGACTTCTCGCCGGCCCGCCTGCACCGCATGGCCAAGTCCAAGGCCTATCTGTTCCGCGGCGTGGAGATACGCTGGGCCTGCGATCCGTCACTGATCAAGGACGAGACACCGGCCGAGGATGTACTGCACTTCCCGGGCGGCCTGTCGGACTTTCTGGCGGCCGAAGTCGGCAAGGCCACGACCGTCACGGGCCGCATGTTCCGCTGGCCGATCGGTTCGGAGCCCGAGCGCAAGAGCAAGGACGAAGGCACCAGGGGCAAGGTGGAATGGGCGGTGACCTGGGCCCCTGCCCGCGATCCCTTTGTCCGCTCCTATTGCAACACCATTCCCACGCCCCAGGGCGGCACCCATGAACAGGGTTTGCGCAATGCCCTGACCAAGGGACTTCGTGCCCATGGCGAACGAGTCAACAACCGCAAGACCAGCCTCATCACCGCCGACGATGTGATGGACGCCGCCCATGCCGTGCTGTCGGTCTTCATCCGCGAGCCGGAGTTCCAGGGCCAGACCAAGGACAAGCTGTCCTCGCCCGATGCCCAGCGCCTGGTGGAAACCATCATGCGCGACCATTTCGATCACTGGCTGGCGGAAAGCCCGGCCGAAGCCAACAAGCTTCTCGACTTTGTGATCGACTGCGCCGAAGACCGGCTGAGGAAGCGGCAGGAAAAGGAAACCAAACGCCAGTCCGCCACGCGCAAGCTGCGCCTGCCCGGCAAGCTGGCCGACTGCTCCAAGGG
>CAYFKU010000030.1:4693-8144 GCA_964343955.1 uncultured Rhizobium sp.
CCCCTGCGCGGCAAGATCCTGAATGTGGCGTCTGCCGCGGCGGGCAAGCTGCAGCAGAACCAGGAATTGTCCGACCTGGTCCAGGCGCTCGGTTGCGGCACCGGCGCCAAATACAACAAGGACGATCTGCGCTACGACCGCATCATCATCATGACCGACGCCGACGTGGACGGCGCCCATATCGCGTCGCTGCTTCTGACCTTTTTCTATCGCGAGATGCCGGGCCTGATCGAGGACGGGAAATTATACCTGGCCATGCCGCCGCTCTATCGCCTGACCCAGGGCGGCAAGACCGTATATGCCCGCGACGATGCCGATCGCGAGCGAATCCTGAAAAACGAATTCCGGGCCAATGCCAAGGTGGAAGTGTCGCGCTTCAAGGGCCTGGGCGAAATGATGCCCGCACAGCTCAAGGAAACCACCATGCGGCCGGGTCATCGCACCCTGCTTCAGGTGCATATTCCGGAAGACGACAGCAAGAGCACGGAAAGCCTGTTCGAACGGCTGATGGGCAAGAAGCCGGAATTGCGCTTCCAGTTCATTCAGGAGAATGCCGAGTTTGCGCGTGAGGCGGTTGACGTCTGACGACGAAGCCGCATAGGCGCGCCGTCAGGTCATGGTCCCGACATCAGCGTGCCGGCACCACCAACCTGGCGGCCAGCAGCGTGGTATCCCCGCCCCGGGACGGCACCGCGGTCCTGGGCCGCGCCTTCAGCAGGGCTGCACCTTCCGGCGGAAGGCCACGGCGCACCGCCACAAGGGTGAGATCGATCGCGTCGGGCGCTTCCAGATCCAGCACCAGATGGGCGGAACCGCAATCGGGCGTGCCGCAGGTTATGACCGTCGCCTTGCCGTCTGCCCGCACCATCGTGTCGTTCAAGCGCATCGACCTGAGCCTGGCCTCTTCGGGAACAAGCAGCGCCATGCCATCGCCCGCGGCATTGAGATTGAGCGTCACCCGGTTGCCCTGGCGGGTAACAAGGGCGTTCGGCGCCGGGAACTGGGCGGCGCCCGCCGGCGCGGTATAGCCGCGCTCCAGCAGCCGCCGCGGCTGGTCGGAAAAGCGCGCGGCGGCGCGAAGGCCAGGCGGCAGATGGGGAACCTGATCGGCCAGCCACCACGCTTTGCCGCCCTGCTCGACATAGCGCAGGTTCAGCCGCTGCGGCGCCGTCTCGCTGAAAGGCGGCTGAAACCCGGCAGCCGCTGCAAGACCGACTGCCAGAAAGAGGCAGACGCCGGCGCTCCAGCCCCACATGCTGGCCGGCCGCAGCAGCGGCAACAGGGCGATCAATCCAAAAGCCGCCGTGACGGTGAAGGCCTGATGCAGTTTCAGGCCCATCACAGGCTCGGTCCCAGCATTCAGGCCCATCCAGACCACCAGCGCCCCCAGCGCGCCGATGAACAGCGCAATGGCGCGGCCGCCGCGCACCGTCGCCAGCAAGAGCGGCGCGGCGACCAGCGAGGGGTACAGGAAATATGGCGTCAGGCCCGGCACCCAGATCGCGGCGACGATGCCCAAGCCGGAAAGCCAGAGCCAGCAGGCGATGCCGCCGGCGCGCTGCGCAGCCAACAGCGCCACACCGAAAACGCCGAATGCCAAGGACAGGCGCAGCAAAAGCGGATGGGCAAAAGACGGATCGGGCTCCGCGGACAGCCATGCCGCTAATCCATGCAGGCCATAGCCCATGCCGATGCTGCCGGCGACAAGCAACAACGGCATCATGGCCGCGAGCAGGGGCTGCGGAATGTCGCGGCGTCCGCGCGGGGTCATGTATCCCGCCAGCGCGATGGCCAGAAAAAGGCCGATCGCAAGCGGCAGCGCCCAGCCCAGCGCAATGCGGGGCAGCCACAATCCGAAGATGTCGAGATAGGCCGCGTCCGCACCTTTCAGTTTTTCAAAATCGGCACGGGACAGCGCGTCGGCCAGTGCAAGCACGCTGTCGCCCTGGCCCTGGATGCTGCGCAGGTCCAGATTCTCGCTCCGGTCCAGCGGCGTATGATATTGGGCGGCGCCGCCGATGAAGGCGAAATTATAGCCGGGTATCCCGGCGGCCAGTACCGGCGTGAAGTCGGTGTCGTTGGGCAGATACTTGTAGATCTCGCCATAGAGCGAAGAAGTGGCGTAACGCGGCGCGCTGGCGGCATAGAGATCGACAAGCGGCCCGTTGCCCTTGCTGGTCTGGAACAGATAGCTGGGACCCCGGTTGCCCCGCGCCTCGACATTGATCACGACGCCGGTCCTGGCCCGCCGCAGCGGGTCTTTCAGGAACAGGCCGGCGCCCAGAAGGCCATTCTCCTCGCCGTCGGTGAAGACGGCCACCACCGGATGCTCGCCGTGCCTTTCGATGCCCCTCGCCTTCAATGCCCGGATGGTTTCCAGAAGGATGGCGACGCCCGAACCATCGTCTCCAGCACCCGGCCCGGCGGCAACCGAGTCCGAATGGGCCATCAGCACGACATCCTTGTCGGTATCGGCCTTGCCGGCGCCGGGCGAGATATCGGCAATGATGTTGGTGACGGTGGCGCAGGCAATCAGGCCCCAGCGCAGTTCGTCACGGCAGCTCAGGCCGATCTGGGTGCGGGCAAAGATGCCCATCCGCGCAAGCTCGGCCAGGATGCGTCCGCGCATGCCCTCCGCTTCGCTACTGCCGGTGGGATGGGGCCTTTGATCGGGAAGCAGCCGCGCCAGAACCTGATCGGCGCGGCCGGCGGAAAACTGGGCCGCCGGGGCATTGGCCGGAAGCGCCGCGGATCGCCAGGGATCGAGGGCCGACAACAGCCAGATGGCGGCAACCAGCACCGCCAGACAGAGTATGCGCACCATTGCCGCCCCAGCCGGGAATCCCCAGAAAGGCGTCATACCTTGATTTTCCGGCAAATACCCTTATTTTGCGCCGCAGAAAGTGTCGGCCGCCATCCGGGCCGCCGGCCATGGGCGCCACGTGTCGCGCCCCTTCTTGGGAGCGTGCTACGACAAGCGTGACGAGTTCCGGCGCGGAAGCCGGATTGGACGAAGTTATTGAAACCTCGGAAGTTTCCTTAAGTCCTGCAACGGATAGCCCCGCAAGCAACGGGTTTGCGGATCTGGGCCTGTCCCCTGAAATCCTCAAGGCGGTTGCCGACTCCGGCTACACCACCCCAACGCCGATTCAGGCCAAGACCATCCCGCTGGCGCTCCAGCGGCGCGACGTCATCGGCATCGCCCAGACCGGCACCGGCAAGACCGCCAGTTTCACCCTGCCGATGATCGAGATGCTGAGCCGGGGCCGCTCCAAGGCGCGGATGCCCCGGGCCCTGGTGCTGGAGCCCACCCGCGAACTGGCCGACCAGGTGTCGGAGAGCTTCGACAAATACAGCAAATATTCCAAGCTATCCCATGCGCTGCTGATCGGCGGCGTTTCCATGGACGAGCAGGTCAAGAAACTGGATCGCGGCGTCGATGTGATGATCG
>CAYFKU010000030.1:8154-15327 GCA_964343955.1 uncultured Rhizobium sp.
AGGTTGCTGAAAACTTCGTCCAGTACGGCAAGTATCTGAAGCTGACCCACGCGCTGATCATCGGTGGCGAGAGCATGTCCGACCAGCGCGACGTGCTGAACCGCGGCGTGGATGTGCTGATCGCCACGCCCGGCCGGCTGATCGACCTGTTCGAGCGCGGGTCGATCCTGCTGTCCGATGCGCGTCTGCTGGTGATCGACGAAGCCGACCGCATGCTGGACATGGGCTTCATCCCGGACGTGGAGAAGATCTGCAAGCTCCTGCCCTTCACCCGCCAGACCCTGTTCTATTCGGCGACCATGCCGCCGGAAATCCAGCGGCTGACCGACCAGTTCCTGCACAATCCCGCCCGCATCGAGGTCGCCCGTCCCGCTACCACGGCCAGCACCATCACGCAGGAGCTGGTGGAGGTGCATGCCAATGACTGGGCCAAGCGCGAGGCGCTGCGTCGCCTGATCCGCGAGGTGGACGCCACCCTCAACAACGCCATCGTCTTCTGCAACCGCAAGCGCGATGTCGATGTCGTGGCCAAGTCGCTGGCCAAGCATGGCTTCGATGCCGCACCGATCCATGGCGACCTGGACCAGAGCCTGCGCATGAAGACGCTGGAAAAATTCCGCTCGGGCGAACTGAAAATACTGGTGGCTTCCGACGTCGCCGCCCGCGGCCTGGACGTGCCCAGCGTCAGCCATGTCTTCAATTTCGACGTGCCCATCCATGCCGACGATTATGTGCATCGCATCGGCCGGACTGGACGCGCCGGCCGCAGCGGCCATGCCTTCATGCTGGCCAGCCCGCGCGACGCCAAATATGTCGATGTGATCGAGAAGCTGACCGGCAAGCCGCTGGGGCGCCGCTACATGCTGGATATCGAGGTGCGGGAAGAGAACCGCCAGCACCGGGGCGACAGAGATCGCGGCCGCTCGGGCGGTCGTGACCGTGGCCGCGGCCGCGACGGCAAGCAGCACGACCGCCGCCCGCCCGACGGCAAATATCACGACCATGTCGCCGCCATGGAGCCGACCGAGACCAAGCCCCAGCCCGCGGCGCCGGCCGTGGAGCCTCGCACCGAAAGCCCCAAGCGCGAACAGAAGCCGGAAGCGCGCAAGGAACAGCACGAGCCCAGGCGGCCCCATAACGCCGAGGCGCGGGAAAAGCGCGGGCCGCAAAAGCCTGAACGCGTGCGGCCGGAAGCGGTCGACAAAAACGAATTGCCCGCCTTCCTGTTCCGGCCCGTGCCGGTGAAGAAGCCGGCGCCCCAGAACTGATATCTGGGCTGAGGCGTCCCTTTTTCAGGCAGAAAAGCGAGGTTTTCTCCGGCTTTTCGGCTGATTTAAAGTCACCATTTAACCCTTTGTATTCAGCAACTCGGCAAACTGGCGCCAAGAGTCGCAAAGGGCTGACGGGTGGGGAACTACGACCGCGAACATGGTTTCGCAAACACGGCATTGACCTTGATGGTCAATGCGGGGGTCCCTGCGATCCCCGACAATTTCGAACTTTTCTATCTGTATGCGGCGGGCGAAAACCCCGCCCTGGTGCATGCCATGCGCGGCCCCATCGAGTCGGGTAAGCCCATCACGCCCGACATGATCGCGGATCTGCGCCTGCGCTGCCTGTCGGGCGCGCGCGCCGCCATCGCCATGGATTCCGTGGGCCAGGACATGGGCTCGCTGATCGCTGTTGTGATGGACCGGCTGCAAAAGGCCAATCGCGACACGGCAAACTATAAAGAAGCCCTGTCGGTCGCCAGCGGCCAGTTGGGCGCCGAACGCAGCCAGGCCGACCTGCGCCAGCTCGTCGGCGGACTGGTCGCCGCCACCCGCGCCATGGAACAGCGCACCAAATCGCTGGAAGGCGAATTGCACGCGACATCGCAGCAGGTCAACGACCTGCGCGACAAGCTGGACGATGTGCGCCGGGAAAGCATGACCGACCCCCTCACCCAGATCGCCAATCGCAAGACCTTCGATGAAGCGGTGAAGTCGGCCCTTGGCGGCGTCGGCGAAGGCGAAGCGGTTTCGCTTTTGATTTGCGACATCGATCACTTCAAGAAATTCAACGACAATTGGGGACATCAGACCGGCGACCAGGTGCTGCGCCTGGTGGCGTCGTGCCTCAGCAAAAATGTCAAGGGACGCGATACCGCCGTCCGCTACGGCGGCGAGGAATTCGCCGTGCTGCTGCGCGGGACCAAGCTGGAAGAAGCCACGCAGATCGCCGAGCAGATCCGCGGCACGGTGCAGACAAAAAAGCTGGTCAAGAAGTCCACCGGCGACGTGCTGGGCACCATCACAATTTCCATCGGCGTCGCCCAGTTTCGCAAGGGCGAAGGTGTGGAGACCGTGGTGCGCCGCGCCAATGCGTGCCTTTATGGCGCCAAGCATCATGGCCGCAACCTGGTCATCAACCAGGATGACGCGCGCAGGGCCGAGCTTGAACCGAGCGCGGCCTGACCCACGCACACGACGCCGCTGCTTAACTTCATGAGTTTTACGCCTATGCTTGGGGCATGACTCAGCCGCAGGCCTTCGATCGCGTGAACCTTGCCATCCATGGCAAGGTCGCAGTCGTCACACTGGACCATCCTGCGACCATCAACGCGCTTTCCAGCGCGATGGTGGGCGGACTGCATGCCGCCCTGGATGCGGCCGGGGACTGCGCCGCGCTGGTTCTGACCGGATCCGGGCGCGGCTTCTGCTCCGGCGCCGACATGAAGGAACTGCCCGCTTGGCGGAATGAGGGCGCCGGGCAGGTCCTGGAGCGTCTTTATCATCCGCTGTTCCGGCGGCTGCGCGACTGGCCCGCGCCCATCGTTACCGCCGTCAATGGTCCGGCCGCCGGCATCGGGATGAGCCTGGCGCTGATGGGCGACCTGATCCTGGCGGCGCGCTCGGCCTATTTCCTTTTGTCCTTCAGCCGCATCGGCCTGGTGCCGGACGGAGGGCTCACATATCTGTTGCCCCGCGCCATCGGCATGGCGCGGGCGCGCGAGTTGGCGCTGCTGGCCGAGCCGCTTCCGGCCGAACAGGCGCTGGCATGGGGACTGATAAACCGCCTGTCGCCGGATTCGCAGTTGCTGGCGGATGCGCTGGCCCTGGCCGGCCGGCTGGCGGAAGGTGCCGCATCTCTGCCGATGACCCGGTCGCTGTTCCAGGACCGCGACGCCCATGAAGCCCAGCTGGCGCGGGAAGCAATGGCGCAGCAGGGCGCCGGCGAAACCTGCGACTTCGCCGAGGGGCTGAAGGCCTTTCACGATAAGCGCGAGCCGAAATTCAGCGGACGGTGATGCCCCCGCCGATGCCGCGATGGCAGCATCCCCTGCTACAGGTCAGGCTTCCGCCGCGGGGGTAATCTGCACGCTTTCGCCACAGCCGCAAGCCGAAGTCTGGTTCGGATTGTTGAACACGAAACGCGCCCCGAGCTTCTCCTGGACGAAATCCAGCTCGGTGCCGATCAAGAACAGGATGGCCTTGGGATCGATGAATATCTTCACGCCCTTGTCTTCCATCACCTCTTCGAAAGGCTTGGCCTGGTCGGCGTAATCCATCGTGTAGCTCATGCCGGCACAGCCGCCATTGGTCACGCCGACACGGACGCCCTGATACTGACCCTCGGCCTTGGCCATGATGGCAGCGATGCGCGCTGCCGCAGCCTCGGTCAGCTTGACCGGCTTGGGGCGCTGGCGGCGAGGTTTCTGTGCCTGCGTTTCCATCAGAACATGTTCAGTTCGAGCTTGGCTTCTTCGCTCATGCGGTCAGGCGTCCAGGGCGGATCGAAGGTCATGTTCACCGTCACATCGCCGATGCCTTCAACCTTATGCAGCGCCGCCTTGACATTGTCGGGCATCTCGCCCGCGACCGGGCAATTGGGCGCGGTGAGCGTCATATCGACCACCACATCCTTGCTGTCGGAAACATCGACCTTGTAGATAAGGCCCAGTTCATAGATATCAACCGGGATCTCGGGGTCATAAACGGTCTTGAGCGCCGTCACGAGCTTGCTGGTGAAGGCATCCAGTTCCTCCGGGCTCAGCGCGGAAACGTCCGCGGCGGGCGCCCCGGAGGGAGAAGTTGTCGCCGCCTCGCTCATGTCGCACCCTCCTCCACCGCATTCTTGTAGGTATGCCAGGCAAGCGTCGCGCATTTCACCCGCATGGGAAATTCGCTGATGCCGCTCATCACATCCAGGCGCTCGCGATCGTCTTCCGACAGGCCGCCGGCATCCTCGCCCTTCACCAGATGCAGGAAGCCCTGCATCAGGCTTTCGGCCTCGGCCTGGGTGCGCCCCTTCAGCATGTCGGTCATCATCGAGGCGGAAGCCTGGCTGATGGCGCAGCCCTTGCCTTCAAAACCGATATCGGAAACCCGGCCGTCCTCGCCCAGCTTCAGGTAAATGGTTACCCGGTCGCCGCAGAGCGGATTATAGCCTTCCGCCTTGTGGCTGGCGCCTTCCAGGGCGCCATAGTGGCGGGGATGCCGCGAGTGATCGAGGATCACTTCCTGGTAGAGCTCGCGCAACGCGTTGTCCATCACACCAGTATCCCGCGGGCCTTGGAAAGACCCGCTATCAGCGCGTCAACATCGGCGCGCGTGTTGTAAAGGGCGAAACTGGCCCGGCTGGTCGACACCACGCCGAACCGTTCCATCAGAACCTGGGCGCAGTGATGCCCGGCGCGGACCGCCACGCCTTCCCTGTCCAATATGGTGGCAAGGTCGTGCGCGTGCATCCCCTCGGCCTCGAATGACAGGATTGCGCCCTTGCCGGGGGCATCGCCGATCACCCTGAGCCAGTGGAACTGGCTCAGCTGTTCCCGGGCATAGGCGAGAAGATCATGCTCATGCGCGGCAACCGCAGCGCGGTCGAGCGACATCAGGTAGTCCAGCGCCGTCGCCAGGCCGACGGTCTCGATAATGGGCGGAGTTCCAGCCTCGAAACGCGCCGGCGGATCGGCATAGGTGATACGACCGCGCGCGACCTCACGGATCATCTCGCCGCCGCCATTGAAAGGCCGCATGGCCTTCAGATGCGCCCGCTTGGCATAAAGCGCGCCGATGCCGGTGGGGCCATAAAGCTTGTGGCCGGTGACGACATAAAAATCGATGTCCAGGTCCTTCACATCCACCGGCTGATGCACAGCGCCCTGACAACCATCGGCCAGCACGGGCACGCCCCTGGCATGGGCGCGGGCCACGATTTCCTTGAGCGGGGTGATGGTGCCCAGCACGTTGGACATATGGGTGACGGCGACCAGCTTCGTCTTGCCCGTGATCGCGGCATCCAGCGCCTCGATATCTAGGCTGCCATCCTCGCCAACATCCACCCATTTCAGCACCGCGCCGGCCCGCTCGCGCAGGAAATGCCAGGGCACGATGTTGGAATGATGTTCCATCACCGTCAGCACGATCTCGTCGCCCGGCTGGATCAGCGGCGCCAGATAGGAATAGGAGACCAGATTGATCGCCTCGGTTCCGCCCTTTGTGAAGACGATCTCGTCCTCGCGCCCGGCATTCAGGAACTTTTGCACCGTGCGGCGGGCGTCCTCATAGCGGTCGGTGGCGGCGGCCGAAAGAAAATGCACCCCGCGATGGACATTGGCATATTCGCTGGCCGCAAAATCGCGCATGGCATCCAGAACCACCGCCGGCTTCTGGGCGCTGGCACCGGAGTCCAGATAGACCAGACGCTTGCCATAGACGTCGCGCGCCAGGATGGGGAAATCGGCCTTCGCCTTTTCAGCGTCGAAACCCACAGCCTTGCCCTGCATGTTCAGGATCTGCGCCGTCATGCGATGCCCTTCAGCGCTGTCAACAGTTCGGTCCGCACCATCTCGCGCTGGTCCATGTCCGCGATCTGAGCAATCGCATCGTCCAGGAATGCCTGAAGCAACAGGCCGCGCGCTTCGGCTTCGGGAATGCCGCGCGCGCGCAGGTAGAACAGCGATTCCGCGTCCAGGTCGCCGACCGCCGCGCCATGGGCGCATTTGACGTCATCGGCGAAGATTTCCAGTTCCGGCTTCATGTCCGCTTCCGCGGCATCGCCCAGAAGCAGCGCCTTGGCGGTCTGGCTGCTGTCGCTGCCATTGGCGCCTTTGGCCACCGTGACCTTGCCCTGATAGACGGCCTGGCCGCGGCCCGCCACCACATGCTTGAAAAGCTGGGTGCTGGCCGTCTGGCCATGGCGGTGGATCACATGGCTGGTGACATCGCTGTGGCGTTTGTCATCCAGCACCGACACGCCGGACAGATGCGCCCCCGCCCCCTCGCCGTCCAGCGCGATCTGGATTTCCATGCGCGAAAGCTTGCTGCCGAAGCTGGCGAAATGTCCCCGATAGGACGCGCCCGCCGCGACATGGACGAAGGCTTCTTCCACCAGCACGCCGTCGCCGGCATCGGGCGAGATGCTGACGTGTTCCAGTTTCGCGCCTTCACCCAGAACAATCTCGAACCCGACATTGCGGAAGTCGCACAGGCCCACGCCTTCCACCAGGGTCAGCGACGCGCCCGCTTCCAGCACCAGCAACCCACGAACATGACCGGCGCCCAGAAAATCCACCTTCAGCGGCGCTTCAATCGCAGCGCCTTTCGGAACCCGGAACGCGATGCCGCCGGCCGACAGAGCCAAGGAAGCCGCGCCCATCACATTATGCGTGCTGGCGGCGAAATGGGCCTTCACCCAAGCGGGCATGTTCGACAGCGAAAGGTCGAACATCTCCACGCCGGCAGGCAGGCTTTGCACCTGCCATTCGGCAAGCACAGCGCCGACGCCCTTTTCGCCCAGCGCCGCCTTGAGGTCTGAATATTTCCAGGCCTCGATGCGCCGGTGGGGCACGCCATGGCCCTGCCACCGTGCGGCGGCTTCGGCCTTGCGCGTCTCGATGGTGGCCAGCGCCGTCATGCCGCCTGGCCCACGATATGCTCATAGCCCTTGGCTTCCAGTTCCAGGGCCAGTTCCTTGCCGCCTTCCGCCACGATGCGGCCCTTGGCCAGCACATGGATGCGGTCGGGCACGATGTAATCGAGCAGGCGCTGGTAATGGGTGATAACCAGCATGGCGCGCGACGGATCGCGCAGGGCATTCACGCCTTCGGCCACCAGACGCAGGGCGTCGATGTCGAGGCCGGAGTCGGTTTCGTCCAGCACGGCCAACTTGGGTTCAAACAGCGCCATCTGG
>CAYFKU010000030.1:15337-21781 GCA_964343955.1 uncultured Rhizobium sp.
GCCGCTTCTTCTCGCCGCCCGAAAAACCCACATTCAGGGCGCGCTTGAGCATCTCTTCGCTGACATTCAGGGTCTTGGCCTTGGCCCGCACCAGCTTGAGCACGCTAACCGCATCCAGGTCCGCTTCGCCGCGCTGGCGGCGCTGGGAATTCAGCGCCGTCTTCAGGAAGGTCATGGTGGTGACGCCGGGAATTTCCACCGGATATTGCATGGCCAGGAACACACCCTTGGCGGCGCGTTCTTCCGGCGCCAGCGAACCCAGATCCTCGCCGTTATAGGTGATGCTGCCATCGGTGATGTCATAGCCGGCGCGGCCCGCCAGAACATAAGAGAGCGTGGACTTTCCCGAGCCGTTGGGGCCCATGATGGCATGCACCTGTCCGGCGCCGATCGAAAGGGAGAGCCCTTTCAGGATTTCCTTGCCATCGACAGCGACGTGAAGGTTCTTGATCTCAAGCATGACTAACCCACCGAACCTTCCAGTGATATGCCCACCAGCTTCTGCGCCTCGACCGCGAATTCCATGGGCAGTTGCTGCAAGACTTCCTTGCAAAAACCATTGACGATCAGGCTTACTGCCTCGTCCTGCGGAATCCCGCGCGCCAGGCAATAGAAAAGCTGGTCCTCGGCGATCTTCGATGTCGTCGCCTCATGCTCGATCCGCGCCGTCCTGTTGCGGCTTTCGATATAGGGAACCGTATGGGCGCCGCATTCCCCGCCAATCAGCAGGGAGTCGCACTGGGTGTAGTTGCGGGCGTTCTTCGCCTTGCCATAGACCGAAACCAGGCCGCGATAGGTGTTCTGCGCCTTGCCCGCCGAAATGCCCTTGGAAATGATGCGCGACTTCGTATTCGCGCCCAGATGGATCATCTTGGTGCCGGTATCGGCCTGCTGGTAGTGATTGGCGATAGCGATGGAATAGAATTCGCCGACACTCTCGTCGCCGCGCAGGATGCAACTGGGATATTTCCAGGTGATGGCCGAACCGGTCTCGACTTGCGTCCAGGAAATCTTGGACTTCCGGCCCCGGCAATCGCCGCGCTTGGTGACGAAATTATAGATGCCGCCGACGCCGTTTTCGTCGCCCGGATACCAGTTCTGCACCGTGGAATATTTGATCTCGGCATTGTCCAGCGCCACCAGCTCTACCACCGCGGCATGAAGCTGGTTCTCGTCGCGCTTGGGCGCAGTGCAGCCTTCCAGATAGGACACATAGCTGCCTTCATCGGCAATGATCAGCGTGCGCTCGAACTGACCCGTCTCGCTGGCATTGATGCGGAAATAGGTGGAAAGCTCCATCGGGCAGCGCACACCCTTGGGCACATAGACAAACGTGCCGTCGGAAAATACCGCCGAATTCAGGGTGGCGAAGAAATTGTCGGTCACTGGCACCACGCTGCCCAGATATTTCTGCACCAGTTCCGGATAGTCGCGGATGGCTTCCGAAATCGGGCAGAAGATCACCCCCGCCTCGTTCAGCTTTTCCTTGAAGGTGGTGGCGACGGAAACGCTGTCGAACACCGCATCCACCGCCACGCCTGCCAGGGCCATCTGCTCATGCAGCGGAATGCCCAGCTTGTTGTAGGTCTCCAGAAGCCTGGGATCGACCTCGTCCAGAGACTGCTTCTTGGGCACGTTCTTGGGCGCGGCATAATAATAAGCGGCCTGGTAGTCGATCTGGGGATAATGCACCCGCGCCCATTTGGGCTCTTTCATCGCCAGCCAGCGCCTGAACGCGGCAAGACGCCATTCCAGCATCCATGCCGGCTCACCCTTCTTGGCCGAGATATACCGGACCGTATCCTCGTTAAGCCCCCTGGGGGGGCGCTCGGTCTCGATCTCGGTGACAAAGCCGTATTTGTACTTGTCGCCGATCTCGGCGACCTGCTCGCGGGTTTCTTCGGCGATGCTCATGCCGCGACCTCTCTGGCATGGCCTTTGGGGCCGCGCGCGCGTTCGCGCAGCTTGATCAGCGACTGCAGCGCCGCATTGACATCGTCCATGGTCGAAGACCAGCCGAAACTGGCGCGCAGGGCGCATGCCGCATGCTTTTCATCCACACCCATTGCCGCCAGCACATGGCTGACGGACAGTTTGCCCGACGAACAGGTCGAGCCGGAACTCATCATCACACCGTCCAGGTCTAGACCGATCAGCGCGGTCTCCGCCGCCAGCCCGGCAATGGCGAAGCAGGACGTGCTGCAAAGCCGCTCACGCTCCGCCCCAAAGATAACGGCTTCGGGGATCGCCTGTTTCAGTCCCGCTTCGAAATGATCGCGCAGATGCGCCATGCGGGCGCGTTCGCCCTCGCCGTCCGCCACCGCATGCGCGGCGGCGCCGAAACCGGCAATGCCCGACAGATTTTCGGTGCCGGCGCGCAGACCCTTTTGCTGGCCGCCACCCACCAGTTGCGGCTGCAGCGGCGCGCCATCGGCGACAAGCAGGGCGCCCGCCCCTTGCGGACCGGCGAGCTTGTGCGCGGAAAGCGTCATGTAATCGCACAGCGCGAAATCCAGCACGATCTTGCCGGCCGCGGGAACCGCATCCACCAGCAGTAATCCGTTCGCCTCGCGCACCAGTTTCGACACGTCCGCGATGGGCTGCACCACGCCGGTTTCATTGTTGGCGGCCATCACCGCCACCAGGGCGCGGCCCTTGCCTTCGCGAAGCGCCACGCGCAGGCCTTCCAGGTCGATCGCGCCATCGGCGCCAACGCCAAGACGCGCCACGCGCACCCAGGGAAAACGCTCGGCCAGCCGGTCGGCGGTCGCCAGCACGGAGGAATGTTCGATGGCCGAAACGAACAGGCGCGTGATGCGCGTCTGATCGTCCGCCAGCGAGCCTTCCACGGCGCCGAACAGCGCCAGATTGTTGGATTCAGTCGCCCCGCTGGTGAAAATCACGCCGTCGGCCTTCGCGCCCGCCAGCGCCGCGACCTTGGTTCGCGCATCCTCGACCAGGGCGCGCGCGGCGCGGCCACGGGCATGAATCGAGGACGGATTGCCGCCCACCGCCAGGGCATGCGTGACGGCCGAAAGACATTCGGGACGCAGGGGCGAAGTGGCATTGTGATCGAGATAATGCATAAAACCTACTCGGCGGCGATCTCGCCGGCCATGTCATTCATGTCGCTGCCCGTGTCATTGCCCATGTCATTGCCCATGTCATTGCAAGGCTTGGAACGGCCCAGAACCCGCCGCTCCACCACATCGGCCAGGGATACGGATGACAGGAAAACGTGGATCTGCTGGCCCAGCTCTTCCCACAGGTCATGGGTGACGCAGCGCGCCCCCGTCTTGGTGCAGCCCTTGCTGCTGCCGGGCTTGCAGCGCGTGGCGGCAATCGGCTCGTCC
The DNA here is from genome assembly GCA_964343955.1 of uncultured Rhizobium sp. GTDB lineage: Bacteria > Pseudomonadota > Alphaproteobacteria > Micropepsales > Micropepsaceae > Rhizomicrobium. The sequence goes on from CAYFKU010000030.1 coordinate 18,691, forward strand.
ACCGCCAGGATGATGTCGGCGATCCGCAGGTCGGTGCTGGGGCGGGACAGGCGATAGCCGCCGCCCGGCCCGCGCACGCTGGTGACCAGCCCGCCGCGGCGCAACTTGGCGAAAAGCTGCTCCAGGTAGGACAGCGAGATGTCCTGCCGGGCGGCGATGTCGGCCAGCGCGACCGGCCGCGGCTCCCCCGGATTGGCGGGATCGGTGGCGTTGCCGGCCAGGTCGGCCATGGCCATGACCGCGTAACGTCCCTTGGTGCTCAGCCGCATGGCAGTTCCTTTCCTCGCGAAGGCTTTTTCCTTGCTTTCTCACCCCCCTCCCGGTGTAGAGAGGCTAAGCCGGGGAAACGCCTGGTCCGGGGGATATAGAGTTCCCTAGTATATCGGTCAAGTATTCACGTCTGTTTGGTGGGTCATTCTGTAAGCAACTGATTTGTCATTGTTTTTAGATGGGCCCCGCCTGTCAAAAACCTGACTGTTCTGCTTGCAGATGCGCGGTGGGAAACAAGAAATGCCCGATATCATTTTGCCCGGCTCGGCGGGGCGCATCGAAGCGCGTTACCAGCGGCAGAAGAATCCCGGCGCGCCCATGGCGCTGGTGCTGCATCCCCATCCCCAGTTCGGCGGCACCATGAACAATCCGCTGGTCTATGACCTCTTCCACATGTTCCACGGCCTGGGCTGCACCACCGTGCGCTTCAACTTCCGCGGCGTGGGGCGAAGCCAGGGCAGCTTCGACAATGGCGCGGGCGAGCTTTCCGATGCCGCCGCCGTCCTGGACTGGATGAACACGCTTTATCCCAATCCCAGCCATGTCTGGGTCTGCGGCATCAGCTTCGGCGCCTGGATCGGCATGCAGCTTCTGATGCGCCGGCCCGAGATCACCGGCTTTGTCTCCATCGCCCCGCCGGCCAGCATGTATGACTTCGCATTCCTGGCGCCCTGCCCCGCTTCGGGCCTGATCGTGCACGGCACGCGCGACAATGTCGTGCCGGAACCCGATGTGCAGAAGCTGGTCGATCGCCTGACCGCCCAGAAGGGCATCAAGATCACCTACAACAAGATCGACGGCGCCAACCACTTCTTCGACAAGCATGAAGCCGATGTCGTGGAGACGGTGAAAGACTATGTCTCCAACATGATGTCGAAGCCGCGCGAAGGCAGATAAAGGCGCGGTCCCTTTGCGCCCGATTTGGTCCCATCAGGGGGCGCGATAAAATCTGCCGCCTGTCATCGGCTGCTGCACGCCCGTGGTCGTCGGCAGCGACAACGGCAACCCCAGCCGCGACCGCATCGCCAGATAGGCAAAGCCCTGCGCTTCCAGCGCATCGCCGTCCCAGCCCGCATCTTCGGCCCGCAGGACCGGCGCATTCACCCGCGCCTTCAGCATGGCCATCAGCGTCTTGTTGTGGCGTCCGCCGCCGCTGACGATCCAGGTGGCGGCGGGATCGGGAAAATGCTCCCGCGCCCGCGCCAGCGACGCGGCGGTGAAGGCGGTCAAGGTCGCGGCGCCATCGGCCGCTGAAAGCCCCTCCACCGACTCCATGCCGAAATCCATCCGGTCCAGCGACTTGGGGGGCACCCGTTCGAAGAAGACATGGGCCAGCATCCGCGCCAGCGCCGCGTCATCGACCTTGCCGGTGGCGGCAAAAGCGCCGTCCTCATCCACCGGCCGGCCGGAATGACGCTGCATCCAGTCATCGATCGGCGCATTGCCCGGCCCCGTATCGAAAGCCAGGACATAGTCGCCGTTTATATATGTGACCTGCGCCACGCCGCCGATATTCACCACCACGCAGGGTTCGGCCAGCCCGGCCTCTCGCGCCATCACGGCATGATAGAGCGGCATAAGGGGGGCGCCCTGCCCGCCGGCCTTCACATCGGCGCTGCGAAAATCATTGACCACATCGATGCCAGTGGCCCGCGTCAGGGCGCCGCCGTCGCCGATCTGCCAGGTCCAGCGCCGCTCGGGCCGGTGCAGGATCGTCTGGCCATGAAAGCCCAGCAGGGCGACATCGCCCGCTTCCAGGCCGCATTTTGCCAGCAGGGCCTTCACCGCTTCGGCATGCACCTCGGTCAGGCGCTTTTCCGCCTCGCGGATGGTCTGCGACACCGGCGCGCCCTCGGCCACATCCCGCGCCTCGTCCAGCGCGGCGCGCAGCAGCGCGCGCGTTTGTCCATCGTAAGGCAGCGTCAGCCCCGGTCCCGGCCGCGCCACGGCCGCGCCGTCGGTCTCCAGCAGCGCGGCATCGACCCCGTCCAGCGAGGTGCCGCTCATCAGGCCCATGACTTTCTGGATTTGCATCATCTGTGTTAAAGACCCGCCCGTATTCGACGGACTTTATACCATGCCAGCCGCGCCGCAATTTCAGTCCGAATTCCTCCGCACCTTTGTGGCGCGCGGGGCCTATTACGATTGTTCGGGCCCCGAGGAACTGGACGCGCTGTTCGGCAAGGAGCGTGTGACCGCCTATATCGGCTTCGACTGTACCGCCGACTCCCTGCATGTCGGCAGCCTGGTGCAGCTCATGACCCTGCGCCGCCTGCAACAGGCCGGTCATCGCCCCATCCTGCTGATGGGCGGCGGCACCACCAAGGCCGGCGACCCCTCGGGCCGCGATGAGACGCGGCTGATCCTGACGCCACAGCAGATCGAGGCCAACAAGCAGGGCATCCTGGGCGGCATCCGCCATCTACTGAAGTTCGGGGACGGACCGTCAGACGCCATCCTGGTCGATAATGCCGAATGGCTGGACAAGCTGGAATATATCCCCTTCCTGCGCGAAGTGGGGCGGCATTTCTCGGTCAACCGGATGCTGACCATGGAAAGCGTCAAGCTGCGGCTGGACCGCGAACAGCCTCTGTCCTTTCTGGAATTCAACTATTCCATCATGCAGGCCTATGATTTTGTCGAATTGTACAAGCGCTATGGCTGCCGCCTGCAATCCTCCGGCTCCGACCAGTGGGGCAATGTCGTTTCGGGCATCGAGCTGGGCCGGCGCATGGAAAGCGCGCAGTTGTTCGGCCTGACGACGCCGCTGATCACCACCGCCTCCGGCGCCAAGATGGGCAAGACCGCCGCCGGCGCCGTG
>CAYFKU010000030.1:21791-27130 GCA_964343955.1 uncultured Rhizobium sp.
GTGCCGTGTGGCTCAATGCCGACCGGGTGAGCCCCTATGATTACTGGCAGTTCTGGCGCAATACCGAGGACCGCGATGTGGGCCGCTTCCTGCGTCTGTTCACCGACCTGCCCGAAACCGAGATTGCGCGTCTGGAAGCCTTGCAGGGCGCCGAACTGAACGATGCCAAGAAGACCCTGGCGACCGAAGCCACCGCCATCCTGCATGGCCGCGCGGTGGCGGACAAAGCCGCTGACACGGCGCGCCGCGCTTTTGAAGAAGGCGCATCGGCCGAAGGCCTGCCGACCATCACCGCCGCATTGCCGGACGGCATTCTCAACCTGGCGGTGGCGGCGGGGCTGGCATCGTCCAATTCCGAAGCGCGCAAACTCATCGCCAATAACGGATTGAAGCTGAACGATGCCGCCGTCAGCGATCCGCGCCTGACGGTGGATGCCTCTGCCCTCAACAGCGACGGCGTGCTGAAGCTTTCCAGCGGCAAGAAAAAGCACGTACTGGTCAGGCCCGCATAACGCCCGCCCGGCCGTGACAGAAGGGCCTATGGCGCCTTTGGCGCTGGCGCCGGCTGTTCCTGCTGCGTCTGGGCTTCCGTATTGGTCGGCGCATTGGCCGCGGTCGGGATATGGCCCTGGAAGATGCGGCGGAAGATGCCCGGCGCCAGCATCGAGAGCGGATTCACGCTGATGTCGGGCTGTTCCATATTGCCGGTCGCCGAATAGGTGGCGCTGAGAATGCCCTCGCCCTTTTTCGAGGCGATGAGATCGCCCAGCAGCGGGATGTTGCTGAGCACTGAATTGACGCCGCAGGCCGGCACCAGAGATCCCTTGAGCGCCAGCATGCCGTGCGGCCGGTCCAGATAGCCGTCCGCCGTGGCGCACATGGCGGGGCCGGTCACGCGGGACCCATTCACGCTGATGACATTGTTCCGGGAGGTGAAGGGAAAATTCCAATCATCCAGGCTGATGCCGCTGCCGCCCAGAAGATCGGCCAGCCCCGTCAGGGAACCGGCGGCAAACAGCCGGCTGATCAACGGCTGGTTCACGATCTCGAATTTCTTCACCACCATGGTGCCGCTGAAATCGGCCGGCGCATTGGGGTTGGGCGTATCGGCGGCCTGACCGGGCAGATTGATGACGGCAGTGAGATCGCCGCCCCGCATGCTTTCAAAGGCGAAAAGACCCCGCGCCAGAAGACCGGCATCGCCGCTGGTGACCGTCACCTTTCGCCCGGCGGCACCGCTTTCCAGATTGGCGGCGATGGGCTGGGCGCGTCCCGTGCCCTGCATGACATTGCCGCTGAGGGTCAGCGCCGAGGGCCGGTTGCCGATGGAGGACAGATCCAGATTGAACGGCGTGATCGCCACATTGGCGCGCATCGCCAGCCGGTCCAGCCGGGCGTTGACATGGAAACGTCCGGTGAAGGCCTCCTCGGGAGGCGGCGGCTGACCGCCGCCCGGCGCCTCATTCGAGCCGGTGCGCCCGATCTTGGAGCCGTCCAGCGAGCGTCCGCGCAGCAGATAATCGTCGCCGCCGGGCCCGCGTGAAAGCTGGAAGGACAGGTCGTTCAGCGGGCCCATCCGGACCGAGGGGAAATTCAGCACCGTCAGGCGGCCATTGCGGTCGAAGTCGGCGGTGCCGCTGAGATTGAGCACCGGGCCTGAAATGCGAATCGTCTCTTCCTGCACCACATTGCCCGGCACGAAGTTGATCCCGATGCGGCCCGATGCGGCCTGGCCCGGCGTCTTTTCCAGATTGACGATCGGGACATACAGGTGGGCCGGCGTCAGATCCACCGTGACATCGGCGTGCAGAAGATTGCCGCGATGGCCGGTCATGTCGGCGCTGACCGGAACGGCGCCGCGGAAGATGCGCGGCAGCTCGATATTGAGCGCAGCCCGCGCCGCTTCGGTCATGGTGCCCTTGACCGCCAGGCGGGTCGTCACCGCATCTTCGGTCTTGAAATCCTCGGTCCAGTCCACATTGAAGCGCGCATCCGCCAGGCTTACCTGCCCTGTCTGATGCAGCCGGTTGTTGTCGATATCGAAGGTGACCGCGCCATCCGCCAGCCGCAGCCGCCCCAGGCTGACGCCGAAGCCGGACACCTGCGCCTTCACCTGGATGCCGACATCATCGACCGGCAGATCGGCCAGCATGGGCACCTTGAAAGCCAGATCGGCGCTGGCCTGGCCATTGGTGGTCCTGGGATCGACGCCGAATTTGGTGGGATAGTTCAGCGGCTTCATGTCGATGAGGGCCATCACATCGGGCATGGCGCCATCGACATGGACATTGAAGAGGCCCACCGTGCCGTGCCGGTGCAGGGTGGGGATCAGCGCACTGCCCGAACGGGCGACCAGCGGCCCGATGCGGCCTGAACTGAATGAGGCGCGGAAGGTGTCGCCCGTCAGGATGGCGCTGCCATTGACCTGGGTGGCATGGGTCAGGCCGCTGACATAATTGCCCTCGATATTGCGCATGGTGAAAGTGAGCTTCAGCGCCTCTTCCGGGAATATTTCCTGGTCCATCATGCCCGGCGCGAAATTGGTCTGTGCTTCCAGCGGGCCGATATCGCCGGCGAAAATATTGCCGGCGATCCATTCCCGCGCGCCCGGCGCCACCGACAGCGGCCAGTAGCGCAAAAGCTGGCGCACCGGCATGGCCGGGATGCGGCCCCTGGCCACCAGGCCGGGCGCGCCATTGTCATTCATCGCAATCTGGCCCGACGCATCGAAGGCAAATCCCGGCGCCGTCAGGTTGAATTTTGCGACATCGAACTGGCGCGGACCCGTCTGATATTCCCCGTTCACGGTCAGGCTCTGATACACGACCGGCTGCGGGAACAGGCCCGGCAGGTCCAGGCTGATGTCGTGGCCCGACAACTGGGCCCGCACGCTCGCAAGCTTGCCCCCGTCGGCATAGACAAAATCGCCCGCGCCTTTCAGCGAGGCCCTTACGCCCCTGGCTTCCACATCGGCGGTGCTCAGCATCAGATGATGGGCCGGGCCGTCATAGCGGCCCACCAGCCGCAGCCTGGCCTGTTCCAGCCCCTTGGCGCTCAGCGCCGCGAAGGGAATGTCGCCCTGCGCATTGATATCGAAGACGACAAATTCCAGCGCATTGTTGGGCGCCACGCGAAAACTGGTGGAGGCGCTGGCGATCACCGGAAGGGACCCGGCGCCGGCAAAGAAGGGGGCATTGGCGCCCAGCGCTTTCAGATCCAGGCCGGCAATCGCAAGCGTGCCGGTGATGGGCCCCTTGGCGGGCGGCAAGACCAGATCGGCTGTCACATGGCTCTTGCTGCCCGATATCACCACATCGGCGTTGAAGCTGGTGAGAATGGCGCCGCCCCGGCCCTTCAGCACCATGTCGGCGCGGGGCGCGGTCAGGCTGAGGCCGGTAATCTCGTCGTGAAAGGCCAGGCTGGCGCCTCGCACAGCGAAGCTCTCCAGCGAAGAAGGCTGGCTGTCATTGCGGGTGATGACATCGCTGATCCTCTGGATCAGGCTTTCGTCGCCGACATCTTTTTCATTGCCCAGGCGGATGCCGCCGGCCCTGGTATGGATCAGGGTGAATTGCACCCCCACCAGGGTGATTCGCTTGACGACGGTCTGGCCGGCCAGGAAGGGGGCCGCAGCCAGATCGATGGCGGCCTTGGGGGCGGTGGCGACCACCCGGCCATGGGAATCGAACAGGCGCGTGCCCAGCACCACCAGATTCACCCGGCCCTGGTCCCGGCTCCATTCGATGGCCGCCTGGTCATAGTCCAGGACAATCCCGGGCAGCGCCTCATGGATGGCCCCGGCCAGGGTGCCCTTCAGGGGGCCCAGCGAGACCGGCCCCCAGAGCAGCCGCAGCCCGGCCCCAACGACAAAAAAGACGATCGCCGCCACCAGGACCCCAGCGGTAAGCGCTGCCCGGCTGACATGGTGGGCCTTTATGAAGCTGGCGAAGGGCAGTCTCACGCGGGGATTTCCTGAAATTCCCTTAGGTCCCAAGGGGCAGTTCCAAGGGGAATTGCCGGAAATTACCCGGCCAAGCGGTGTAATACGACGATTGGGCTTAAAAAGGGCAAACCTTTCCAGCCGCTTGCAAGGCGACCGGTCAGGCCGAGATTGCTTCGCCACGGCGGGATAGGCTTAAATCCGGCCCATTGGAAGGGCTTGGGACCGATGACACTGGCGGCGGGGGATAAAGCCCCCTCTTTTAAACTCACCACCGATGAAGGCGAGGCAATCTCCGGGTCCGCTCTCAAGGGCGCGCCCTATGTCGTCTATTTCTATCCCAAGGACGACACTTCGGGCTGCACCAAGGAAGCGATCGCCTTCTCGCAGAAGTTGAAGCAGTTCGAAAAGGCCGGTGTCCGGGTGATCGGCGTCTCCAAGGACAGCCTGGAGAGCCATGCCAAATTCCGCAAGAAGCACAAGCTGACCCTGACCCTGGGTTCGGACCCCGACATCAAGATGGCGGAAGCCTGGGGTGTATGGGGTGAGAAGACGCTCTATGGCCGAAAATATATGGGCATGGAGAGGGCCACGTTTCTGGTCAATGCCAGGGGCGTGATCGTTCAGGCCTGGCGCAAGGTGAAGGTGCCCGGTCATGTCGATGCCGTGCTTGAGGCGGTGCGCGCGCTGGGCAAGAGCGCGGCATGACGGACCCGTTCAATCCATCAAGGTTAACACGCTCCTTTTTGGAACATCGGAGCTTGATCGCCCCTGCGCGTCCAGATCAAATGGCTGCCAGGGATAACATGGGCGTTGAAGATCCAACCGCGGCCGAAAAGAAGGCATCGTTCCTGGAACGGGCCTGGACGTGGATTCATGCGACCTTCCCCGAGCGGCAAATCTATATCCGCAGCAATGGGCGGGTGCAGTTCTTCACATTCGGTCCATCGCTGCAGGCGACGCTGGCGGGCCTGACCCTGATCTTCCTGGGCTGGGTGGCATTCGCCACGGTCAATGTGATTTTCAAGGACCGGATCATCGCGGCCAAGGACCATCGCTATCAGCAGATGCAGTCCGCTTACGAAGAGCGGGTCGCCGATCTGCAGATGTCCTATGACGAGCTGAACGGCGCCCTGGTTTCGGCGGAGGACCGCTTCAAGGCGACAGCCGATGCGCTTCAGGCCAAGCAGAACGCCATCGCGGGCTTCTTCAACCGCGCCGGCCAGGTGGAATCGGCCCTGGGACAGCGCGGCATGCCCGCGGGCGGTGGCCATGCCATGTCATCGCAGCTCGCCGCGAGCCCGGTCGATGTGGAAGCCCCCGCCGGGATGGGAGCCGACGATGCCGGATCGTCCGCGCTGATCGTCATGCCCGGGCCCGCCCAGCCCCAGCCCCGCAC
>CAYFKU010000031.1:0-5970 GCA_964343955.1 uncultured Rhizobium sp.
GGCCATGACGGTTCTCCTTGCTGCGTCGCAATAATAGACGAGACGGCAGGGTACGCAAAACTTGCCGTTTGTGCGCGCCACTCTTACGGTCCGGCACCACCAAGGGGGAAGGATTTTTCTATGTTCAGACGTGATTTCTTCAAGGCCGCGCTGGCCAGCACCGCCGCGACGGCCCTGTTGTCGCAGAAAGAGGCCAAGGCGCAGGACGCCGTGGCGCGCGCCGCCCGCGGCGTGCCTTCGCCCAAGATCCGCGACATTTCGGTGATCGAATGCGCCCCCCAGGGCGTGCGGCTTTCGGTGGTCAAGATCACCACCGACCAGGCCGGTCTTTATGGCTATGGCTGCGCCACCTACACCCAGCGCGCCGATCTGGTGAAGCCGGCGGTCGAGAAGTACCTCAAGCCGCTGCTGGTGGGCAAACCCGCCGACCGGATCGAAGACACCTGGCAGATGGCCTACAACTCGTCCTATTGGCGCAATGCGGCCGATCTCAACAATGCCATGAGCGGCGTCGATCAGGCGCTGTGGGACATCAAGGGCCGCATGGCGAACATGCCGGTCTATCAGCTTCTGGGCGGCAAGGCGCGTGAGGCGGTGGATACCTATGGCCATGCCTCGGGCAGCGAAATCTCCGAATGTCTCGACGCCGCCAAGAAATATATCGCCCAGGGCTTCCGCCATGTCCGCATACAGGTCGGCGTGCCCGGCATGGCCGGTTACGGCTCCCGCGCCGGCGGCACGCGCATTCCCTCGCTGCACACGGCCCCGGTGTTCGAGCGCGAAGGCGCCAAGCGCCGCGCCCTGGCGCTGTTCGAGGCCGCGCGCAAGGAGCTCGGACCGGAGATCGAGCTTCTGCACGACGCCCATGAGCGCTATACGCCCAGCGAGGCGGTGCAGCTCTGCAAGGACCTGGAACAGTATCGCCTGTTCTTCCTGGAAGACCCCTTGTCGCCGGAAGACATCATGTGGTTCCCCAATATCCGGGCCCAGACCACCACGCCGCTGGCGATGGGCGAGCTGTTTAACAGCCCGCATGAATGGACGCCGCTGATCAAGGACCGCCTGATCGACTATATGCGCATGCATATCTCGCAGATGGGCGGCCTGACCCCGGCCAGGAAGGTCGCCGCCTTCGGCGAAATCTTCAATGTCCGCACCGCCTTCCATGGTCCGGGCGACGTCTCGCCGATCGGTCACATGGCGATGGTGCATCTGGACCTCAACATCACCAATTTCGGCATCCAGGAATATTCGGAGTTCAACGAGGCCCATGCCGAGATCTTCTCCGGCCTGCCGGTGATGAAGGACGGCTATCTCTGGGCCAACGACAAGCCGGGCTGGGGCATGGAGGTCAACGAGAAGGCGGCCGCGAAATATCCCTTCCGCAACGATCCGCTCAATGGCGGCTGGGGGGAAGTCCGCCTGCCGGACGGCCAGATCGTCAAGCAGTAGAACGCTTCAAAAGCAAAAGGCCCCACTTTGCAGCGGGGCCTTTTTTGTTTGCGCGGGACTGCCGGCCCTCTTTCCCGGTCGGGTCTCAGCCCGCCTGGCGAATGGCCTCTTCCAGGGTGTCGCCGTCGTCCGCGACCTCGGCTTCGCCCTGGTCCAGGCCGAATTCCTTGAGCTTGCGATACAGGGTCGAGCGGCCGATGCCCAGCCGCCGCGCCACTTCCGACATATGGCCGTCATAACGGGAAATGGCCATGCGGATGATTTCCGACTCCATCTCCTCGAATTTGCGGATATGGCCGGCGCCATCCACCGCGTTCAGGCTATAGGCGGAAACCGGCGCCGAAGCGCTCGCGCCGAGACGCGGCGCCGCCTGGGGCAGGGCGGGATCCTGGCGCTGAACCGTTTCCAGGCCCATTGCCGTGGCGATCTGCGGAAAATCGCAGACATCCAGCAGATTGCCGTCGCACAGGACAACGGCGCGGAAAATCGTGTTCTCCAGTTGGCGGACATTTCCCGGCCAGTTGAAGCGCTCCAGCATCTGGCCGGCCTGGGGCGTCAGCCCCGCAACCTGCTTGTTCTCTTCCGCAGCGAAACGCTCGATGAAATGCCGCGCCAGCGGCGCGATGTCGCCTGTCCGGTCGCGCAGGGCGGGCACCGTGACGGGGAACACGTTCAGCCGGTAATAAAGATCTTCGCGGAAGGTGCCTTCACGCGCCATCTGGCCCAGGTCGCGGTTGGTGGCCGCGATGATGCGCACATCCACTTTCACCGGCCGCTTGGAGCCGACGGGATCGACTTCGCCTTCCTGCAGGGCGCGCAGCAGCTTGACCTGCATGTCCAGGCGCAGCTCGCCGATCTCGTCCAGGAACAGCGTGCCGCCATCGGCTTCCTGGAATTTTCCCAGATGCTTGTCGGATGCGCCGGTGAACGAGCCCTTCTCATGCCCGAAAAGGATGGATTCGATCAGATTTTCCGGAATCGCGCCGCAATTGACGGTGACGAAAGCCTTGCCGGAACGGGCCGAGGTGCCCTGGATGGCGCGGGCGATCAGCTCCTTGCCGGCGCCCGATTCGCCTTCTATCAGCACCGGAATGTCGCTCTGCGCGGCGCGCGCGCCCAGGCGGAAGACCTGGCGCATTTCGGGCGAGCCGGCGATCAGGTCGTCGAAGGTCAGCTTGTTGTCGGCCTTCTTCTTGAGCTGCTTCACTTCACCCGAAAGGGTGCCGATCTTGAGCTGGTTGCGGATCGAAACGGCGATGCGTTCCGGGCTTGCCGGCTTGACCAGAAAGTCGTTGGCGCCCGCCCGCATGGCTTCCACAGCGGAATCGATGCCGCCCTTGGCGGTCAGCACGGTCACGGGCAGGTCGGGGCTGGAACTGCGCAGCTTGGCCAGAACCTCCAGGCCGCCCATGTCGGGCATGACCAGGTCCAGCATCAGCAGGGTGATCTGTTCCCCTTTGGGACCATTGATCAGGTCCAGAGCGGGCTGGCCGCCTGGCGCGGTGACGACATGCATGCCGGAACGGGAAATCGCTGTTTCCAGCAGGCGCCGCTGTACCGGATCGTCGTCAACAACAAGGATGGTCTGGGACATGCATATCAGCCTTTGTTCGAAACAGACCCGATTTTGCGGCAGGGCAGGTAAATGTGGCGTTTAAGCCTGTTCCTTTGCGGTACAGGCAATTGCCGTGGATTCGGGGCCCGGAAACGGCCGAAATCCCGAAAAAGGGGGCTGTCACGGCCCCCAAAGGGGCCCTGGCGCAAGGTTTTAGAAACCAGATTGCCGCGCCGGTCCGCTTTGCTATATTCCGCCCGGTTTTCCGACTGACTTAAGGGGCTATCCTTCCATGGCGCATGAATCCGACTATCAACCCGGCTCGATGGATATCAGTGCGCATAAGAGCGTCTATGCGGGTTTCATCACCGGCAGCAAATGGACCTTCGGGTTTGTCGTGCTCATCATGATCTTCCTCGCCATCTTCCGCACGCACGGCTAGGCCGAGCGGCAAAACGATGCGGCTGGCGATCCCCAAGGAAACACGAGAGGGAGAGACGCGCGTCGCGGCGACTCCTGAATCCGTCAAGAAGTTCAAGGGACTGGGCCTTGAGATCGTGGTCCAGTCGGGCGCCGGGGAAGGCGCCCATATCGCCGATGTCGATTACGCCGCCGCCGGCGCCGCCCTGGCGCCTGACGCCGCTTCGACACTCCGCGACGCCGATATCGTGCTCAAGGTCCGCGGACCGGAAGCAGGCGAGATCGCGCTCCTGAAAAAGGGCGCGGTGCTGGCCGCGCTACTGTCGCCGCACAGCGAACAGGCCACGATCCAGGCGCTGGCCGATGCCGGCGTCACGGCCTTCGCGATGGAATTTTTGCCGCGCATTTCGCGAGCCCAGGCGATGGACGTCCTGTCGTCCCAGGCGAACCTGGCCGGCTACAAGGCGGTTATCGATGCCGCCGCTGCGTTCGGTCGCGCCATGCCCATGATGATGACCGCCGCCGGCACCATCGCGCCGGCGCGCGTGCTGGTGATGGGCGTGGGCGTTGCCGGCCTTCAGGCCATTGCCACCTCCAAGCGCCTTGGCGCGATCGTCAGCGCCACTGACGTGCGCCCCGCCACCAAGGAGCAGGTGGAAAGCCTGGGCGGCACCTTCGTCGCGGTGATGGACGAGGAATTCAAGAACGCCCAGACGGCGGCCGGCTACGCCAAGCCGATGAGCGCGGAATATCAGGCCAAGCAGGCGGCCCTGATCGCCGAGACCATCAAGAAGCAGGATATCGTCATCACCACCGCGCTGATCCCCGGCCGCAAGGCCCCGATCCTGGTCAGCGAGGATATGATCAAGTCGATGAAGCCGGGCTCGGTGATCGTCGATCTGGCGGCGGGCGCGGGTGGCAACACGCCCTTGTCCCAGCCGGACCAGACGGTCACGGCGCATGGCGTCACCATCATGGGCCCCACCAATCTGCCGGGTGCGCTGGCGGTGGACGCATCGTCTCTCTATGCCCGCAACCTGTTCAATTTTGTCTCCCTGGTGGTGGACAAGAAGGCAGGCACGCTGAACCTCGACTGGAATGACGAAATCATCAAAGGCTCCGCGGTCACCAAAGACGGCGCGCCTGTTCAAAGATAATTCTTACGCCCTCAGGCGCTTCGCGCGCGAGGGGGTGAGCATGGCGGCCAAGCCATGTGAACGACCTGAGTAGGACGACGCGATGGAAATGATTGATCCGTTTGTTTTTCGCCTCTCGATCTTCGTGCTGGCGATCTTCGTGGGCTATTTCGTGGTCTGGGGCGTGACTCCGGCCTTGCACACGCCGCTCATGGCGGTGACCAACGCCATTTCCTCGGTCATCGTGGTGGGCGCCCTGATCGCGGTGGCCGTGCCCGTGATGTCGCAGGAGTCCTGGATCTCCAAGGGGCTGGGCTTCGTCGCCCTGGCGCTGGCCGCGGTGAATATCTTCGGCGGCTTCCTGGTCACCAGCCGCATGCTGGCGATGTACAAGAAGAAAGATAAGGCGCCCGCGGGCGGCAAGGGTCACTGACCATGGCCCCGAACGCCAATATCGCCGCGCTTCTATATCTGGTCGCGGGTTCGCTGTTCATCCTGGCCCTCAAGGGCCTGTCCTCGCCGGCCTCCAGCCGCGCGGGCAACCGCAACGGCATGATCGGCATGACCATTGCGGTTCTGACCACGCTCTGGATTTCCGGTGTCAGCGATCTGCTGACCTGGGCGCTGGTGATCGGCGGGCTCGGCATCGGCGGCGGGATTGGCGCCGTGATGGCGCGGCGCATCGCCATGACCAACATGCCCCAGCTTGTGGCGGCATTTCACAGCCTGGTCGGTCTGGCGGCGGTGCTGACCGCGGGCGCGGCGCTCTATTCGCCGGAAGCCTTCCATATCGGCATCCCCGGCGCGATCCACGCCCAGAGCCTTGTGGAAATGAGCCTGGGTGTGGCCATCGGCGCCATCACCTTTTCCGGCTCGGTCATCGCCTTTGCCAAGCTGAACGGCAATATGAGCGGCGCGCCAATCATCCTGCCGGCGCGGCATCTGCTGAATCTGCTGATCTTCGCGGCCATCATGGCGCTGGTGGTCTGGTTCGCCATGAGCCAGGCCCACTGGATGTTCTGGGCCATAACCGCCCTGTCGCTCCTCTTCGGCATCACCCTCATCATACCCATCGGCGGCGCCGACATGCCGGTGGTGGTGTCGATGCTGAACTCCTATTCCGGCTGGGCCGCCGCCGCCCTGGGCTTCACCCTGGAAAATACCGCCCTGATCATCACCGGCGCTCTCGTCGGCGCCTCGGGCGCGATCCTGTCCTACATCATGTGCAAGGGCATGAACCGCAGTTTCGTCTCGGTCATCGCCGGCGGCTTCGGCGGCGACACAGGACCTGCCACCGCCGTCAAGGAGACGCGCCCGGTCAAGCAGGGCTCCGCCGACGACGCGGCCTTCATCATGAAGAATGCCGCCAGCGTGATCATCGTGCCCGGTTACGGCATGGCCGTGGCC
>CAYFKU010000031.1:5980-27096 GCA_964343955.1 uncultured Rhizobium sp.
ATCCTGGACGTGGAAAAGGCCAAGACCGTGCTCTTTATCAAGCGCGGCATGGGTTCGGGTTATGCCGGCGTCGAGAACGAGCTGTTCTTCCGCGACAACACCATGATGCTGTTCGCGGACGCCAAGAAGATGACGGAAGAGATCGTCAAGGCGCTCGATCACTAGTATCATCGGCGTATTCTCCGGAATGCGACCATGATCAGAGACGCCCGTCTGCCGCAGGATGAGCCTGCCATCCTGGCCTTCATCAATGGCCTGCAGGATTACGAAGCCGGCTTCGAACCCAACCGGCGGCTGGACCCCAATTTCGCCGCCGACCATTGGCGCGACCTGCAGCATCGCTGCGCCGAAAAGCATGGGACCATGCTGATCGCGGAAGACGAGGGGGTGCCCGTGGGCTGGGCCTTTGCCCATGACCAGCTTGGCGAAGTGTTCGTGGTCGAGCCGGAGCGCCAGCATGGCTATCTGGCCGAGCTGTATGTGGTGCCGGCCGCGCGCGGCAAGGGTCTGGGCCGCGCCCTGATCGAGGCATGCGAGGCCTGGGCGCGCGCCCGCGGCCACAAGCTGCTGCAGGTTGGCGTGCTGGCGCGCAACGCCCGCGCCATCCGTTCCTATGAGGGCGCGGGCTATAGTGCTTATGGGCTGACGATGCGGAGGTATTTGTGAAGACGGTGTCTCGCTTCCTGGCGCTGGCGCTGCTGGCGACGCCGGCTTTCGCGCAATCCGATGCTTCCGCCGATCGCATCAATGCCGACATGGCCTATCTGGCGAGCGATGCGCTGAAAGGGCGCGAGGCCGGCACGCCGGAATTCGACATGGCGGCGCAATATGTCGTCGATCAGATGAAAAAGATCGGCCTTCAGCCGGCCGGCACACCCAAAAGTGATGGTGGCGGCTACCTCCAGCATGTGCCGCTGGTGGCCGACCGGCCGAAAGATGAAGGCAAGCTCAGCCTGACGGACAAGACGGGCAAGACCGTGCCGCTGATTTTCGGCAAGGATTATCTGGCGGGCGGCGATGCCGCCCATCCCGATCTCAAGATTTCGGCGCCGCTGGTCTTTGTCGGATTCGGTCTGGTGGCGCCCGAACATGGCCGCGACGACTATCGCGGCCTGGATGTGAAGGGCAAGATCGTGGTCGCCATTTCGGGCGCGCCCAAATTTCTCCAGACCGAAGAGCGCGCCTATTACCGCAGTGGCCGCACGAAGCTAAAGGCGGCGCTGGACCGCGGCGCGGTCGGCTATGTCTCGATCGGCACTCGCACCGGCGAAAAGCTCTATCCCTTCGCCAATTCTGTACGACAATACAAAAGCTGGGGCATGACCTGGCGGCGCGCCGACGGCAAGCCGTTCGTGGCGGTGGACCTGCCGCAGCTCGCCTATATCAGCCTGGCGGGCGCGCCCAAACTGCTGGGCGCCGATACCGACAGGATCCTCGACGCCGCTGAAACCAGGGAAGGCGTCATCAAGGGCTTCGATTTGCCCTTCACCCTTGCGGCGGAACTGCACAATGAGGTCCGGACCGTCGAAAGCAACAATGTCGTCGGCCTCTTGCCCGGCAGCGATCCTAAGCTGAAAAATGAATATGTCGTCCTGTCCGCGCATCTGGACCATATCGGCATTACCCCACCGGTGAAGGGCGATTCCATCAACAATGGCGCGCTGGACAATGCCTCCGGCGTGTCCACCACCCTGGAAGTGGCGCGGCTGCTGAAGGCCAATCCGCCCAGGCGGTCCGTGCTGTTCCTGATCGACACGGCCGAGGAAAAGGGGCTGATCGGCGCCGATTATTTCGCCCGCAATCCCACCGTGCCCCGTTCGGCCATCACCGCCGATGTCGATCTGGACATGCCGATCCTGACCTATGACTTCACCGATGTGGTGGCCTTCGGCGCCGACCGGTCCAGCATCGGGCCCTCGGTCAAGCGCGCCGCCGCGCGGATGAATGTGGCGCTGTCGCCCGATCCCATGCCGGACGAGGGCATCTTCACCCGCTCGGATCACTACCGTTTTGTCGAACAGGGCATTCCGGCCGTGTTCCTGGCGACCGGCTATGCCAATGGCGGCAAGGAAGCCACCGAATTCTTCATGCGCACCAACTATCACAAGCCCAGCGACGACCTGAAACAGCCGATTCGCTATGACACGGCCGCAAAATTCGCGCGCCTGAATGCCGACATTACGCGCGAACTCGCCGACGGTCCCCGGCCAAGCTGGAACAAGGGTGATTTTTTCGCGGAGAAATTCGCCAGGGGCAGATAGGCGAGGCGGCCTGTCGAAGCGTGAGGGCGTCGGCCTACTTCAAGCCGCCCATCCTGCATACTTCCTTCCATTCGGCGGCGGTCACCGGCTGCACCGAAAGGCGAAAGCTGGTCAAAAGGCTCATATCCTGCAGTTTCGGATTGGCCTTGCAGTCCGCCAGCGTGACCGGCGCGGGCATGTCCCGGACGGCCTTGACGACGACCAGGCCGAATATGCCTTTCTCGTCGGTGGGATCGGGCTGATATTCCTCGATCACTTCCACGATGCCCACCACGGCCTTTTCCGCGCCGGAATGATAGAAGAAGCCCAGATCGCCGCATTTCATCTTCATCATGTTCAGCTTGGCGGTATGGTTGCGCACGCCGCTCCATGGCTCGCCTTTCGCGCCCTTTTTCTTCTGCATGTCCCAGGACCAGGTCTCGGGTTCGCTTTTCAGCAGCCAATGAGCCATGGGCTACTCCGACGTAAGGGGGCGGCGCATCAGCCGCGTCAGGGCCTCGCCCACAGGCAGGGCGCCGCTCAAAAGATCGGCCATGGCCTCGGCGATCGGCATTTCCACGCCCGCCGATTTGGCGCGCGCCACAAGCGCCGGCGCGGTGGCCACGCCCTCCGCCAGCGGATGGCCGGGAGAATTCAGCTCGGCCAGGCCCTTGCCCTGGCCCAGTTCGACACCGAAGGAGAAATTGCGCGACGACCGGCTGGTGGCGCTGAGCACAAGATCGCCCAGGCCGGACAGTCCCATCAGGGTTTCGCGCCGCGCGCCCAGAGCTTCGCCCAGCCGCGCCAGTTCGGCGAAGCTGCGCGCCAGCAGCGCGGCGCGGGCATTCTCGCCCAGCCCCATGCCCTCCACCACGCCGCAGGCGATGGCATAGACATTCTTGGCTGCGCCGCCCAAGGCCGCGCCCGTCAGATCGTCACTGGCATAGGGGCGCAAAACGCCGCCGCCCAGCGCCGCCTGCAGCCGGCCGGCCAGGTCACCCTTGGCTGCGATGGTGACTGCGGTGGGCAGACCCCGCGCCACATCGCGCGCGAAGGATGGGCCGGTCAGGATCGCCAGCGGTGTTTCCGGCAGCGCTTCAGCCGCCACTTCCGTCACCAGCCTGCCGGTGCCTTGCTCGATACCCTTGGCGCAGATCACCACGGGCTGGCCGGGGCGAAGATGCGGTCGCAAGCGATCGGCAAAGGCGTGCAGCACCTGGGCCGGCACCACCAGCAGCAGGGCATCGGCGCGGGCGGCTTCGTTCAGGTCGCCGGTTACCGTCATGTCGGCGGGGATGGCTGCGCCCGGCAGAAAGCGGTTGCCGCGTCCGGCGCGGATGTCGGCCAGCACATCGTCTTCACGCACCCAGAGCGTCGTCTTGCGGCCGGCGGCATGCGCGGCCAGGGCGAGAGCCGTGCCCCAGGCGCCGGCGCCAAGGATCGCGATATGGGTAAATGAGTTGTCTGTCATGGGGTTGCTTATTCCGGCACCGACACTATCTTGCCCGGAGCTGGATGCGCAAATCGCCGCCCGAATTTTTCCCCATTGTCTTGCGAACATTGCCCATGCGCCGTTCCTTTCTCGCTCTTGCCGCCATCGGCTCCGTCCTGCTTCTGGGGGGCGCCGGACAGCAGGCGCCGCAGCGCCAGACCCGCGCCTATAGCGACGAACAGAAGGCCGAGCTGGACAGGATCAGCACCTATCTCAATGGCATGCACAGCCTGAAGGCCCGCTTCACCCAGATCGGACCCGAGGGCGGCATCGATCAGGGCACGCTCTATATCCAGAAGCCCGGCCAGATCCGCTTCGAATACAGCCCTCCCAGCCCGCTTCTCATCGTGGCCACCGGCGGGCGCGTCTATGTCAAGAATTCGCGCCTCAACACCGTGGATCAGTATGACCTGTCGGATACGCCGCTGGGACTGCTGCTGAACCAGGACGTGGACCTGAAAGCCAACAAGGCGGTGATGGGCGTCACCGAACAGAATGGCGCGGTCATCCTTCAGGCGCGCACCAGCGCCAATCGCAACAATTCCAACATCACCCTGGTCTTCTCCACGCCGGGCCTGGAACTGCGGCAATGGACGGTGCTGGACAACCAGGGCGGCAGCACCACCGTGGCGCTGCAGGGCGCGCAGCCCGGCGCGGCAATCGATCCGGTGCTCTTCACGCCGCCGCAAAAGGGGCCGCGCCAGACCGCGGCAAAGTCCGGCCGATGAAGCGTGTCGGCATTGTGTGCGACCGCCGCGTGGTGGATGGCATGCCGATGCACAGCGTCAATGACGAATATGTCATCGCCGTTCGCGATGGCGCCCGCGCCCTTCCGCTGCTGATACCTTCCACGGATGCCGCGCTCGATGCCGCGGCCTTGCTGGCGGTGGTGGATGGCCTTCTCTTCACCGGCGCGCCATCGAATGTCTCGCCGGGCCATTACGGACAGCAGGCGCGTCGCGGCACGGAACTGGATGAAGTGCGCGATGCGACGACGCTGCCCCTGCTGCGGGCGGCGATAGAGGCTGGCAAGCCGCTGCTCGCCATCTGCCGCGGGTTTCAGGAACTGAATGTGGCGCTGGGCGGCAGCCTGCACCAGCATGTCCATGAAATTCCCGGCCGGCTGGACCATCGCGAGCCGCCGAATGCGCCCTGCCGCGACGCCGAATATGCGCCGGCGCATCCCGTGACCATTCGCCCCGATGGCCTCCTGGCGCGGCTCTCGGGCCTGAGCGGCGCAATGGTTAATTCCCTGCATCATCAGGGCGTGGACCGGCTGGCAGGCGGCCTGGCGGTGGAAGCGACGGCGCCGGACGGGCAGATCGAGGCATTATCCATGCCCAATGCCCGGTGTTTTCTGCTTGGCGTGCAATGGCACCCGGAATGGGACATGGGCGATCCACTCAGCCGCGCGATTTTTTCAGGCTTTGGCGCCGCTTTATGATCACATTTGTTTAGGTCGTACTAACAATTTGGACGCCATACTGGACCGCAACGCGCGCGCTGTCTGGGGATTGTCATGGCAAACATGGCCCGCCTTCTGGGCTTTGCCTTTACCAATGCCGACTTCCTGTTCGAAACGGACAAGAACGGCACGATCCTGTTTGCCGCCGGCGCGGCCAATGATCTTGTTCAGGACAGCGCCGAATCCCTGGTGGGCAAGCCCGCCGGAAAATTGTTCAAGCCGTCGGAAGGCGCCAAATTCGCCACCTTCACCAGGGCGCTGAGCGCCGGCGACCGGGCAGGGCCTTTCAAGCTGGTTCTGGCGACAGGGGTGGAAGCCAATCTCGCCATGTTCCGCCTGCCGGACAATGGTTCGAACATCTCCTGCAGCCTGGCGCGGCCGGGCACGCGCACGCCCTCGGCCCAGATCGACACCAGGACGGGTCTGACCTCGCGCGACGGTTTCATGGCCGCCGCCGAGAAGGCCGGCCCGGACGCGGCGCTGACGCTGGTCAATGTTCCTAATCTTCCCGACATTGTCGCCGAACTCTCGGCCGACAAGGCCGACGCCCTGATGCAGCGCATCGGCAGCACCTTGCAGAATTGCGGCGCCGACAGCGCCGGCCAGTTGTCGGATACCAGCTTCGGCGCGGTCGCGTCCGCGACACGGGGCAATCTCAATATCGCCGAGCAACTGGCCCAGGCCTTTACGGCCGACGGCTTGCCGACCTTGTCGGTGACTGAAGCCCGGGTCGGGCTGTCGGCTCCGGGCCTGTCGGCGGAGCAGCGCATGCTGTCGCTCCGCTACGTGGTCGAGCGCTTCACCCAGAAAGGCAAGATCGAGGGCGGCGGCGACATTACGGGTGCCTTCGCCCAGATGATGGACGAGACCCAGCGCCGTCTCGCCGACCTTACCCATGCGGTGGGCAGCGGCAAATTCGAGATCGCCTATCAGCCGATCTGCGATCTCGCCACGAAAAAGATATCGCATTATGAGGCGCTGGCGCGCTTTTCCGGCACGGAGGATACCGGCGAAACCGTCCAGTTCATGGAGGCCCTTGGCATTGCCGGCGCGTTCGACCTGGCGGTGGCGAACAAAGTGATGTCCCTGGCCGAGCAAATGCCCGATGTGCATATCGCCTTCAATGTCTCGGCCGAGACAATCGCCGATCCCGGCAGTTTCGGCCTGCTTGCGGCCATGCTGGCCAAGCGGCGCAAGCTGGCGCCACGGCTTCTCATCGAAGTGACCGAGACCGGCAATATCGGCGATCTGGCCACGGCTGGTCAGGCGATCGCGGTGCTGAGCGACATGGGCTATCGCGTCGGGCTGGACGATTTCGGCGCCGGCGCCGCCTCGATCAACTATCTGCACGCCTTCAAGGTGGATTTTGTGAAGTTCGACGGCAAGCTGATCAAGCAGATCGGGCAGTCGCAGCGCGACGATGGGCTGCTGGCCGGCTTGGCCAAGCTCTGCGCCGAAATGCAGGTCGATACGATCGCCGAATGGATCGAGAATGAGTCGATGGCCCGCGCCGCGCTGGAACTGGGGTTCCGCCACGGCCAGGGCCGCTGGCTGGGCGCCCCCCTCACGGAAATTCCCCAGGCAAAGCCGGTAGCCAGACGCAGGGGCGTGAAGGAGACTTGGGGTTAAACCGCGGTCGGGCGCCGCGGCGCGCGATTCCTGGCATGCGAAGGCGGCGGCGCTTGTCTCAGGGCCCGCCCGTTGCCCCCATGAAAGCTATGACAGAAATAGCACTGTCATTATAAATCTTTCAGGTTCTCGAATTTTCTTGAAACATGTTGCATCTTTGCATAACTTAGATTTCGAAGACGGTGAGCCGCAGGCACTGCCCCCCGCTCGCTTCCGGTTCCCGCCTTCGCTGGAGCCGCCGGTCATCCCCTCCCGGCCGCTCCTCGCGCGATAGAGCGCATTTGCCCCCGGCCCCCTGGCCGGGGGCCTTTTTTATGTCCGCACCCGCCGCAGGGTCAGGCTGAGGCGGCCTCCGCCCGGTATCAGGCGTGAGGTTCCGGGCCGGATCCGGTCGATGCCGTGATGGGCCAGTCGCGCCGGACCGCCGAAGGCAATCACATCGCCGGAAGCCAGGGTCAGGCTGCGCGTCGGTCCGCCTCTTGCTGTCCCGCCGATCCGAAACAGTGCCTCGTCCCCCAGCGACAGACCGATCACGGCGGCGCTGACGTCTTTTTCGTCCCTGTCCTGGTGCAGGCCCATTCTGGCGCCGGCGCGATAGAGGTTCACCAGGCAGCATTCCGCCGGGGGATCGCCATTGATCTCGGCCCAGAGGGCCTGCAGCGCATCGGGGATCGCGGGCCAGGCCCCGGCCGTCACCGGATGCGTCGCCTGATAGCGATAGCCGTCCCGGTCGGAGACCCAGCCCAGCGCGCCGAAATTGCTTTCCTCCACGGAAAAGGCCTTGCCGGTGCCCGGCATCACGGGCCGGTAGAGGGGCGCTGTCTTCAGCTTTTCCAGAACCTCGTCCAGCAATGCTTTCTGCGCGGGAGGAGAAAGTTTCTCGCGCCACAGGAAAATGCCGGGCGCGACTGCAATCCTGCCGGTCATGCCGGGACGAAGCGCGTCATCGGGCTGCTACCACTGATAGGGAGAACGGGTAGGGGTCGTGAAGATTGCGGCATAGCTTCCCGCATGGCCGTTGGTGTCCAGCCAGGTTTTCAGCTTCTCCGGCGTATAGCTGTCGCGGATCCACTGGGCCAAGGGCATGCCCGCGCTGTCGGTGTGGGCGAAATCCAGGAACAGCTTCAGCCAGCGCTGATGGGTCTTGGGGAAATGCAGATAGGGAAAGCGCGCGAATTGCCGTCTGGCAATGTCGATCGCCTGCCAGCCGTCGCGATGGACCAGATAAAGCGCTGCCGCGAAACTGGTGCGATCCTGTCCGCCGGAACATTTGAGCAGGAAAGGGCGGGGCGCGCTGTCGAAGCTTTCGATCAGCCGTTCCAGCATCGCCCGCGTCGGCAGCTTGCGCGAATCCAGCATGGCGTCGAGATGGGCGACGCCGATGCTTCTCGCCAGGGCTGTCTCGTGCCGCCACCAGGACAGATCGTCGTTGCGGCCGCGCAGATTGATGATGGCCGCGATGCCGCGGCGGCGCAGGAAGGTCTTCACCCCGCCGGCCCAGGCCTGCATGGCGCGCGCCGCCTCGCCGGGCACGACCCAGTGGAAATTGTAGAGAATGTCGGCCGCTGTTCGCGGCGGTCGTGATGGCATAGAATGGAATTAGCACATTTCGGGACGATTGATGCGTATCACCAAACAGGCCCTGCACGCGCGCTGGGCCCTTGCAAGCCTTTCTGCCGCCATCGTCTATGCCGTGCTGATCTGGTGGGACCTGCGCCTGAAGGCCCTGTCGGGTCATGGCACCGCCGACCTGCAGGGCTTCGCCACGGCTGCCCAATATAACGATGCCTTCCGGGTCTGGCCCTCCCGCTATGCCGTGCGTGCGGGTTTCGCCTGGGGCCTAGACTATCTGCTGATGCCGCTTTACGCGACGGCCTTCTTCTATTCCGGCATTCTCGCGCGGGAGGCTTTCGCGCCGCGTGGCGGGCCTCTGGCCCGCCTTCTGACGGCCCTGTCCATGGTGCCGGCGCTGGGGGCCTTGCTGGATGCCCTGGAAAACGGGCTTCAGCTTTCCATGATTCTGTCGGGGCCGACCGACAGGCTGGCCGCGATCGCGCTGGCCCTTTCCCAGGCCAAATGGATGGCGGTTTATATAGGTTCCCTGCTCATGGCTGGCGCCCTGTTCGCCCGGGCCATGGAGCGGCGAAAAAGGGCCCTGAAAGCTGGTCCTTGACCCGGAAACGACTTTGCGTATAGTCCGCCCTCTTTCGGGGACTCAGGTTCTCGGAAATCCAAATTCTTTCAAAGGTTTAAGACCATGTACGCGGTCGTCCGCACCGGCGGAAAGCAATATCGGGTTGCCAAGGACACGGTCCTCAAGGTGGAAAGCCTTGCGGGCGATGTGGGGGCCAAGCTCGATCTCGAGGTCCTGATGCTGGGCGGCGACAAGCCCCAGATCGGCGCGCCGCTGGTCAAGGGCGCGTCCGTCCAGTGCGAAATCCTGGGCCACGGCCAGGGCGAAAAGGTCATCGCGTTCAAGAAGAAGCGCCGCAAGAACACCCATCGCAGGCGCGGCCACCGCCAGCACTTCACCACGGTGAAGGTGCTCGGGATCACGGCGGGTTAAGGAGCACACTATGGCGCACAAGAAAGCTGGCGGTTCCTCGCGCAACGGTCGCGATTCAAACCCCAAGATGCTGGGCGTGAAGCTGTTCGGCGGCGAAGCCGTTGCCGGCGGCAATGTGATCGTGCGTCAGCGCGGCACCAAATTCTATGCGGGCGAAGGCGTGGGCATGGGCAAGGACCATACCCTGTTTGCGCTCCGCGATGGCCAGGTCTCGTTCAAGACCGGATACAAGCGCCGTACCTTCGTGTCCGTTGTTTCGGCCATGAATCCGGCGAAGAGCGCGGCAGAATAAGGCGGCCAGACAAAAGGCCGCCGATCCAATCGGCGGCCCATTCGAAGCGAGGGAGATGGTCCGCCATCTCCCTTTTTTATTTTCCTCGCACGAAAGAACGCGGGGGAATGACATGTGCATTCTGGAGAGCGAAAGACTGTTGCTGAGGCCGCCACGGCCTTCGGACATTCACAGCATCACGAGCTGGCTGGGCGACTATGACGTCGCCCGCATGACGGCCCGGGCGCCGCATCCCTATGGCGAAAGCGACGCCGAGGACTTCGTCGCCGCCGGCCATGCACACCGCTTCATCATCACCCGCAAGGCCGATGGCCTTGTCATGGGGGCGGCCGGCCTTCAGCCCGACGACGCATGCGAGTTCGGCTATTGGCTGGGCCGCCCTTTCTGGGGTTTCGGCTATGCCACCGAGGCGGCGCGGCGGCTGGTCCGCTACGCGTTTGAAACTCTGCGGCTGGACGAAGTCCATGCCGGCTGGTTCTACGACAATCCGGCATCGGGACATGTCCTGGCCAAGCTGGGGGCCCGGCACAACGGCTCGGTCCTGCGGGATTGCCGGGCCCGGGGCGTGGCCATCCTGTGCCATGACATGCTGTTGACGCGGGCCGATTTCCTGCGAAAACAGGCCGCATAGGAGCGCCGGCGAGAGCTGGGGCGACCCAAAATAAGTAGGTTTTCCATGCGCTTTCTGGATGTCGCCAAGGTCTATGCCGCCAGCGGTGCCGGCGGCAACGGCTGCATCGCGTTCCGCCGCGAAAAGTTCATCGAATATGGCGGGCCTTATGGCGGTGACGGCGGCCGTGGCGGCGATGTGGTGGCGGAAGCGGTGGAGAATCTCAACACCCTGATCGACTATCGCTTCCAGCAGCATGTGAAGGCCAAAAGCGGCGAGGGCGGCAAGGGCAAGGTGATGACCGGCGCCGGCGGCGCCGACGCCATCATGAAGGTTCCGGTCGGCACGGAAATCTATGAGGAAGACGGCGAGACGCTGATTGTCGACATGGACAAGCCGGGCATGCGCTATCGGCTGCTCAAGGGCGGCAATGGCGGATTCGGCAATGCCCATTTCAAGAGCGCGACCAACCAGGCGCCCGATTTCGCCATGCCCGGCCAGCCGGCCGAAGAGAAGATATTCATCCTGAAATTGAAACTGATCGCCGATGCCGGGCTGATCGGCATGCCCAATGCGGGTAAATCGACCTTCCTGTCGCGTGTGTCGGCGGCGCGGCCCAAGATCGCCGACTATCCCTTCACAACGCTTGAACCCCAGTTGGGCGTGGTGAAGATCGACGAGACCGATTTCGTGCTGGCGGATCTGCCGGGGCTGATCGAAGGCGCGCATGAGGGCGTGGGCCTGGGCGACCGCTTTTTGGGCCATGCAGAGCGCTGCGCCACCATTCTGCATCTGGTCGATGGCACGGGCGAAGGCGTGGCAAAAACCTACAGGACCATCCGCAAGGAACTGGAAGCCTATGGCCACGGATTGGGCGAAAAGCCGGAAATCGTCGCCCTGAACAAGGTCGATGCCATTCCCGAAAAGGAACTGGCGAAGAAAAAGGCCGCGCTGGAAAAAGCCTGCGGCCATGAGGTGCATGTGATATCGGGTGTCAGCGGCGCCGGCATCAACACGGTGTTGCGTGCCATGGCGCGGCAGATCGCCAGGCGGCGCGCGTACCGCGCCGAAGAGCGGCAATATGCGCGGCCCGCGCCCGTACCCCGCACCCGCGCCGAGCGCCAGTCCGTGAATTTCAGCGCGCCGGTGGTGCCTCATGCCCGGATCATGAAAGACGTGGTGGCGTCGGTGGCGCCAGCCGCAAAAGCTTCCGTGCGCAAGGTGCCGGCGGGTCCTGCAAAAGGACCGGCAAAAACACCCCGCCGGATGGACTCTGCGAAAGCCAAAGCGAAGAAAGCAGTCAAGAAAGCGGCGAAGAAAGCCGTCACGGCCAGGGTTGCCGGCGGCAAGGCAAAGGCTCGGCCCAAGACCAGGACCCGCACGGCCAAGCGCGCGAAGAAGACGGCGCGCCGATGAACCTGTTCGAGAACGCCAGGCTGGTGGTGGTGAAAGTCGGGTCGGCCCTCCTGGTCGATGGCGGCAAGGGAGAACTGCGCCGCGAATGGCTGGCGTCGCTTTGCGATGACGTGGCCGCGCTGAAACAGGCCGGCGCGGCGGTGGTGCTGGTCTCATCGGGCTCGATTGCGCTCGGCCGCCGGTTGCTCAAGCTGCCGTCGGGCGAGCTTCGGCTGGAAGAAAGCCAGGCCGCGGCCGCGGCCGGCCAGGTGCGGCTGGCGGAAGCCTATGCCGACATGTTCGCCAGCCGCGGCATTGTGGCGGCGCAAGTGTTGCTGACCTTTGGCGATACGGAGGAACGCCGTCGCTATCTCAATGCCCGCGCCACGCTGGGCACGCTGGTCGGCCTGGGCGCGGTGCCCGTCATCAACGAGAATGACACGGTCGCCACCGCCGAGATCAAGTTCGGCGACAATGACCGGCTGGGCGCGCGCGTGGCCTCGATGATGGGGGCTGACCGTCTGGTGCTGCTGTCGGACGTGGATGGTCTATACACCGCCAATCCCGGTATCGATCCCACCGCGACCCATATTCCCGAAGTCCGTGCCATCACCGAAGAGATCGAAGGCATGGCGGGGGATTCCATTTCCGGCTTCGGCCGTGGCGGCATGACTTCCAAGCTGATCGCGGCCAAGATCGCGATGGGCGCCGGCTGCGACGTGATCCTGGCCAAGGGCGAGGTTCTCAATCCCCTCAGCGCGCTGGACAAAGGCGCGCGCCATACCATCTTCCGCGCCTCGGTCACCCCATCGGCCGCCCGCAAGCGCTGGATCGCCGGCGTGCTGCGTCCCGAAGGTGCCCTGGTGATCGACGATGGCGCGGTGCGCGCCCTCAAGGATGGCAAAAGCCTTTTGCCCGCCGGCATCCGCCAGATCGACGGGCGGTTCGAGCGCGGTGATGCCGTGGTGGTGAAGGACCGCCAGGGCCGCGAAATCGCACGCGGCCTGGCCGCCTATAATGCGTCGGACGCGGAACGGATCGCGGGCAAGCGCACGGTCGAAATCGAAGCCATTCTGGGCTATCGTGGCCGGGACGAAATGATCCACCGCGACGACCTGGTTCTCACGGGGAACGGCACATGACGGTTCACAATTCCTCCGACGCGCTGACCGCGGAAATGCTGGCCATCGGCGCCGCCGCGCGTGATGCCGCCCGCGCCATGCGCGAGGCAAGCGGCGAGGCCAAGACCAGGGCGCTGATGGTGGCCGCGGCCGCCATCCGCTCCCGCGCGGCTGAAATCCTGGAAGCCAACAAGGGCGATATCGAAGCGGCCAGGGCCGCCAATATGCCCGCCAACATGATCGACCGCCTGGCGCTGAACGATGCGCGCATCGAGGCCATGGCGGCCGGTGTGGAAATTGTTGCTGCCCTGCCCGATCCGGTGGGGCGCGAACTGGCGCGCTGGTCGCGTCCCAATGGCCTGGATATCGCCCGTGTCGCCACGCCCATTGGCGTGATCGGCATCATCTATGAAAGCCGGCCCAATGTGACGGCCGATGCCGGCGCGCTGGCGCTCAAGGCCGGCAATGTCGCCATCCTGCGCGGCGGTTCGGATTCCATTCGCTCCTCGACCGCGATCGAAAAGGCGATGGCCGATGGCCTGAAAGCCGCCGGCCTGCCGCAGGCGGCGGTGCAGGTGGTGAAGTCCACCGATCGCGCCGCCGTCGGCATGATGCTGGAAGGGCTCAACGGCACCGTGGACCTGATCATTCCGCGTGGCGGCAAGGGCCTGACCGGGCGCGTCATCAACGAAGCCAGGGTGCCCGTGCTGGCGCATCTGGAAGGCCTCTGCCATGTCTTCATTCATGCCAAGGCCGATCTGGCAAAGGCCCGCAGCATCACCCTGAACGCCAAGATGCGCCGCACCTCCATCTGCGGCGCCGCCGAGACGCTGCTCCTGGACCGGGCCATACTGTCCTCGCATGGCGTGCCCGTGCTGGAAGACCTGGCGAAGGCCGGCTGCGAAATCCGCGGCGACGAGGCGGTGCGCGCGGTCTTTCCCGCCGCCAGGCCGGCCAGCGAGGAAGACTGGAAGACCGAATATCTGGACGCCATCATCGCGGTGCGGGCCGTGGATGGACTGGAAGAGGCCATCCGGCATATCGAGCAGTATGGCTCCCACCACACCGACTCTATCGTCACCGAAGACGCGGCGGCGGCCGAGATCTTCATGAACAGCGTGGACAGCGCCATCGTGCTGTGGAACGCCAGCACCCAGTTCGCCGATGGCGGCGAATTCGGCATGGGAGCGGAGATCGGCATCGGCACCGGCAAGATGCATGCCCGGGGCCCGGTGGGCGCGGAACAGCTCACCACCTTCAAATATGTCGTGCGCGGCAATGGCCAGACCCGGCCGTGAGGATGTGCGCCTGATGGTTCAGAAGGTCTGATGTCCTGGGTCAAGCCGCCGGGTCCGGTCCATGACGGTCTGCGCATCGGCCTGCTGGGCGGCAGCTTCGATCCGGCGCATGACGGCCATCTTTATGTCAGCCAGGTTGCGCGGCGCGCCCTGAAACTGGATCAGGTCTGGTGGCTGCTGTCGCCGGGCAATGTGCTGAAGCCTGAACCCGAACCGTTCGATGTTCGCATGGCAAGGGCCCGGCTGGTGGCCAGGCTTCCCTTTATCCGCGTCACCGGCATCGAGGCACAGATGGGGACCCGCTACACGATCGATACGGTGCGGGCCCTTCAGGCGCGGTTTCCACGGGTGCATTTCGTCTGGCTGATGGGCAGCGACAATCTGGTCCAGTTCTCGCGCTGGCGCCGCTGGCAGGACATAGCAGCCACCATTCCCATCGCCGTGGTGCGCCGGCCCGCCTCGGTGCTGGCGCCGCTGTCGGCGGCCCTGGCACGGCGGATCGGCGTGTCGCGAAACCAGGGTTCCGCCCCGTCGCTGGTGGTTCTGGACGGCCGGCGCAATGAGCAGAGCTCAACCCTGTTGCGGGCAAGAGGTCTTGGTGCGAATGCCGGGGCCGTGCTAAATCTCACGGCCTGACGAACCAAGGATGCCCCCACTGAAAGTCGCGAAGAAGAAGACAGCCAAGGCCGCCGCCAGGAAAACCGCGAAGGCCGCTCCGGGAAAAAAGCAACCGGCAAAAAAGGCCGCGAAGGCCCCCGCCAGGAAGCCCAGCAAGAAACCAGCCGCCAAAAAAGCCGCTGCCGCGCCGGCCAGGAAGGCGCCCCAAAGCGCATTGCTGGAACGCATCCTGTCCTCGCTGGACGACGACAAGGCCGAGAATATCGTCACCATCGACTTGGAAGGCCGCTCGGCCCTTTGCGACGCCGCGGTGATTGCAAGCGGCCGGTCCTCCCGTCATGTCGGCGCCATGGCCGAGCATCTGGCGCGCCGCCTGAAGGAATCCGGCTATGGCACCCGGCCCGTCACCGGACAGAGCCAGGGCGATTGGGTGCTGGTCGATGCCGGGGATGTGATCGTGCATCTCTTCCGCCCCGAAGTGCGCGACTATTACGACCTGGAAGGCATGTGGTCGGTCGGCGGACGCAAGTAACGCCATCCCATGCGGCTCTGGATCTTTGCCATCGGCCATATGCGCGGCACGCCGGAAGGCATGCTGGTGGACGATTTCTGCGACCGCGCCAGAAAGCTGGGTCGCAATATGGGCTTCTCCGCCGTGGCGCTGGAGGAATTGTCGGTCTCCAGGCAGCGTGAGGCGGGCGCCCGCATGAAGGACGAGGCCGAGCGTCTATGCGCCCGGCTGCCGGAAGGCGCCCATGTCATTCTGCTGGATGCGCGCGGCAAGGGCATGACATCCGAGGATTTCGCCGAAATGCTGGAAAGCCTGCGCGATGTCGGCACCAAGGACCTGGCCTTTGTCATCGGCGGGCCGGACGGGCTCGGCGCCTTGCCGGGGATCAAATCCGGCCGCAGCCTGGCCTTCGGGCCGCAGACATGGCCGCATCTTCTGGCCCGGGCGCTGCTATCCGAGCAGGTCTATCGCGCGCTGACGATCCTGGCCGGGCATCCCTATCACCGCGCCTGATCGGCTTCTTTTCCGCGAAACCCTTCCTTAACCATATCCGGCGATGCTGATGTGTCGCAGTGGGACATCCCATGGAAATCAAGGGCCCTGGCCGGATCGAGACGTCAGCCGTCAAGCGCAAGGCGCCAGCCTCCGCGCAGGGCGGCTTTTCCGTGTCCGATACCCATGATGCCCAGGCCCATATCGTGGCAGGTCCCGGCCCGATCGCGGCGCTGAATTCCATCCTGATGCTGCAGGGCCTGGACGATTCCACGCAAGGAAGATCGAAGGGCGTTGCCCATGGCGAGCAGCTTCTGGATCTTCTGGATTCGGTGCGGGACGGACTGCTGGCGGGCGAAATACCCCGCGCAACCCTGAACAAGCTGGCGGCCGCGGTGACCCGCCGGCATGAGGGCTTTGCCGACCCCAGGCTCCAGGATGTCCTGGACCAGATCGAGCTGCGCGCCCATGTGGAGCTCGCAAAGCTGGAAACGCTGGACAAGCGTTTTGCCTAAATAAAAAAGGCGGCCCGGAGGCCGCCTTTTGGAACTCAGATATCCAGCAGCATAC
This sequence comes from uncultured Rhizobium sp., assembly GCA_964343955.1. Taxonomy (GTDB): domain Bacteria; phylum Pseudomonadota; class Alphaproteobacteria; order Micropepsales; family Micropepsaceae; genus Rhizomicrobium. The sequence continues at coordinate 22,280 of CAYFKU010000031.1, forward strand.
GCTGCGGGTCTTCCAGATTCTCCTTCACCTTGACCAGGAACGTCACGGCCTCGCGGCCATCGACGATGCGATGGTCATAGGAAAGGGCCAGATACATCATCGGCCGGATTTCGATCTTGTCACCGATCGCCATGGGGCGGGGCTGGATCTTGTGCATGCCCAGGATGCCCGACTGGGGCGAATTCAGGATTGGGGTGGACATCAGCGACCCGAACACGCCGCCATTGGTAATGGAGAAAGTGCCGCCCTGCAGTTCTTCCAGCTTGATCTTGTTGTCGCGGGCGCGGGAACCGAAATCATTGATCGCCTTTTCGATGCCGGCCAGCGAAAGCTGGTCGGCGTCGCGCACCACCGGAACCACCAGTCCGCGCTCGGTCGAAACGGCGATGCCGATGTCGTAATAGTTCTTGTAGATGATGTTGTCGCCTTCGATCTCGGCATTGATGTTGGGCAGCTCCTTCAGGGCTGCGACAACCGCCTTGGTGAAGAAGCCCATGAAGCCCATCTTCACGCCATGCTTCTTCTCGAACACGTCCTTGTAGGTCGCGCGCAGGCCCATCACCGCGGTCATGTCGACCTCGTTGAAGGTGGTGAGCTGGGCGGCGGTGTTCTGGGATTCCTTCAGCCGCAGCGCGATGGTCTTGCGCAGCCGGGTCATCGCCACTTTTTCCTCGCGCGCTTCATTGGAACGCGGGCCCGATGGCGCAGAGGCGGCGGGAGCCGCAGGACGGCTGCTGCGGGATTCCAAGGCGCCCAGCATGTCGCCCTTGGTGACGCGGCCGTCGCGGCCGGTGCCGGCCACCGATGACAGCGCAATGCCGCTTTCTTCGGAAATACGCTTGGCGGCGGGCATGGCCGGTGCGTCAGCGGTTGTTGATGGCGCCTTCGGCGCGGGAGCCGCCGGGGCCGGGGCGGCCTTGGGCACAGCAGCCTTGGCGGGCGCTGACCCGGCTTTGCCTTCGGCGATGGCCCCCAGAAGGGCACCGACGCTGACCGTGGCGCCGGCCTGGGCGGAGATGGACTCAATCGCGCCGTCGGCCGGCGACGGCACTTCCACCGTCACCTTGTCGGTCTCCAGCTCCAGCAGGGGCTCGTCGCGTTTGACCGCATCGCCTTCCTTCTTGAACCATTTGGAGATGGTGGCTTCGGTGACGGATTCGCCCATGGCGGGCACTTTGATTTCGACGGTCATTTGCGGGCCTTACAGAGCGGGGAGGGGCAGGGGTTAGAGAGAGAGCGCGTCGTTGAGGAACGCGGCCAGTTCGGCATTGTGCTGCTTCATCAGGCCGGCGGCGGTGGAGGCATATTCCGGGCGGCCGGTATAGCGGACGCTTGCCTTGCCGCCCAGGTTGGCAACCGTTTCCTCGATGCGCGGCTTGACGAAGGTCCAGGCGCCCTGGTTCTGCGGCTCTTCCTGGCACCAGACCAGCTCGGCCTTGGGGAAGCGGTTCAGCTCCTGGGCCAGCACATTTTCCGGGAAGGGATAAAGCTGCTCGATGCGCAGGATCTGGATGCGCTTTTCGCCGCGCTTCTCGCGCTCCTCCATCAGGTCGAAATAGACCTTGCCGCTGCACAGGATCACGCGCTTGATCTGATTGTCGGGCACAAGCTGCACCGTGGTGGCGCCGGGCACGACTTCGGCCTGGTCGCGCAGCACGCGGTGGAACGAGGTGCCCGGCAGCATGTCGGTGAGGAAGCTGGTGCACTTCTTGTTGCGCAGCAGGGACTTGGGCGTCATCACCACCAGCGGCTTGCGGAAGCTGCGATGCATCTGGCGGCGCAGGATGTGGAAATAGTTGGCCGGCGTGGTGGGCATGCAGACCTGCATATTGTCCTGGGCGCAGAGCTGCAGATAGCGCTCCAGGCGGGCCGAGCTGTGTTCCGGGCCCTGGCCTTCATAGCCATGCGGCAGAAGCAGGGTCAGGCCTGACATGCGCAGCCATTTCATCTCGCCGGACGCGATGAACTGATCGATCACGACCTGCGCGCCGTTGGCGAAATCGCCGAACTGGGCTTCCCACAGGACCAGGGCCTTTGGCTCGGCGGTGGAATAGCCATATTCGAAGCCCAGCACCGCTTCTTCCGACAGAAGCGAGTCGATCACCTCGAAGCAGCCCTGACCCTGGCTGATATGCTGCAGCGGGAAATAGCGTTCCTCGCTCTGCTGGTCCACCAGGGCGGCATGGCGCTGGCTGAAGGTGCCGCGCTGGGAATCCTGGCCGGAGAGGCGGACGTAAAAGCCTTCTTCCAGCAGCGTGCCGAAGGCCAGCGCCTCTGCCGTTGCCCAGTCGATGCCTTCGCCCGTCTCGAACATCTTGGCCTTGGCCTCGAGCTGGCGGGCGATGGTCTTGTGCAGATTGAAACCGTCCGGGACGGACACCAGCGCCTTGCCGACCTTGCGCAGCTCGCTTTCGGCCACGCTGGTCTCGCCACGACGGTCGCTGTTCTTGGGCGCCGCCTCCAGGCCCTGCCAGCGACCGTCCAGCCAGTCGGCCCGGTTGGGCAGATGCGACTTGGAGGCTTCGAATTCCTGGTCCAGGCGGGTGTTGAACTCTGCCGCCATGGCATCGGCATCGGCCTGCGTCAGCGAGCCTTCCTTGACCAGTTGCGCGGTATAGAGCTGCAGCGTGCTGGGATGATCCTTGATCACCCGGTACATCTGGGGCTGGGTGAAGCTGGGCTCGTCGGTCTCGTTGTGCCCGAACCTGCGATAGCAGATCATGTCGAGCACCACGTCCTTCTTGAACTTCTGACGGAATTCCACCGCGATGCGCGTGGCATGCACCACCGCTTCGGGATCGTCGCCATTCACATGGAAGATGGGCGCCTGCACCATCAGGGCGATATCGGTGCAATAGGGCGATGAGCGCGAGAACATCGGCGCCGTGGTGAAACCGATCTGGTTGTTGATCACGAAATGGATCGTGCCGCCGGTGCGGAAGCCCTTGATGCCCGACATGGCGAAACACTCGGCGACCACGCCCTGTCCGGCGAAAGCCGCATCGCCATGGATCAGAACCGGCAGGACCGAGGTGCGGGCGTCCACGTCATGAAGCTGCCATTGCTTGGCGCGCGCCTTGCCCAGCACAACAGGATTGATGATTTCAAGATGCGACGGATTGGGCGTCAGCGACAGATGGACCTTGTGGCCGTCGAATTCCCGGTCGGACGAGGCGCCCAGGTGATACTTCACGTCGCCCGAACCCTCGACATCGTCGGGATTGGCGCTGCCGCCCTTGAATTCATGGAAAAGCTGGCGATAGGGCTTGCCCATAACATTGACCAGCACGTTCAGGCGGCCGCGATGGGCCATGCCCATCACGATCTCGCTGACGCCAAGCTGGCCGCCGCGCTTGATGATCTGCTCCAGCGCCGGAATCGTCGCTTCGCCGCCGTCCAGGCCGAAACGCTTGGTGCCGACAAAGCGGTTGGCGGCGAACTTCTCGAAACCTTCCGCCTCGATCAGCTTGTTGAGGATCGCCTTCTTGCCCTCGGGCGTGAAATGCAGGGCGTCATTCTCGATGCGTTTCTGCAGCCAGCTTTTCTGCTCGGCATCGTTGATGTGCATGAACTCGAAGCCGACGCGGCCGCAATAGGTGCTGCGCAGCTTCTCCAGAAGCTGGCGCGGCGTGGCGGTCTGAAGGCCCAGAATGCCGTCGACATAGACGGGCTGATCCAGCACCGCGCCCTCGAAGCCGTAATGTTTCGGATCCAGCGTCTGTTGCGGGGTGCGGGGCGTGATGCCCAGGGGATCGAGATCGGCTTCCAGATGGCCGATCATGCGATAGGCGCGGATCATCTGGACGGCATGGATCGAATGTTTGGCCGCGTCGCTGCTTGCGGCCGGGGCGGCGGCTGCCGGCTTGGCGGCCTTGTCCTTGCCCGGCTTGGCCGGGGGCGCGGGCGGCTCCTGGCCGGTCAGGGCGGCGATCAGGTCGCTGCTGGGAAGCGAGACCCTGGCGTCACGCTTCCAGGCAGGGCCGCGTCCGAGCTGGGTGGCGGACAGGCCGCGCTCGGCGCCCTGCGCGAAATAATCCTGCCAGCTCGGATCGACCGAATTGGGGTCGGCCAGCCAGGCCGCATACATTTGTTCGACATAGGCGGCGTTGGTGCCATTGAGGAAGGAGGTTGCTTCGAAGATTTCATTCGAAGCGCGATTGAGTCGGTCCGAGGGATATTGCTCAGTCATTTCAATAATTTACCGGGCTTCTGACGATCCCGGACCCTTCCTGTTGACGTCGCCATGATTGGCGGCGGTGGTACAGCCTTTGGTGGGGCGATTCAACGCAGAATACCGTTAATATCGGCTCAATTGGGCCAATTTGGACGGCAGAATCGGGGCATCCGGTCAGCCCCATCTGCATGGCGCCCAGGGGCTTTCCTGGCCTGTTTTTTGGGCAGCCTTGTGACGGACCTGTCCCTCAGGATCCGGAAAAGCAAAAGGGCCCGCCCTTGGGGGCGAGCCCTTTGGTCAGCTATCAGAAGACCCTACTTGCCCTTGAGCAGGTCCAACAGGGTCGTACCCAGCGCGGCAGGATTGGGCGAGACCCGGATGCCGGCTGTCTTCATGGCCTCGATCTTGGAATCGGCGCCGCCCTTGCCTCCGCTGATGATGGCGCCGGCATGGCCCATGCGGCGGCCGGGGGGCGCGGTGACACCGGCGATGAAGCCGACCATGGGCTTCTTCACCTTGGACCGCTTGATGAAGTCGGCCGCGTCTTCCTCGGCGCTGCCGCCGATCTCGCCGATCATGATGATGCTCTGGGTTTCCGGATCGGCGAGCAGCATTTCCAGCACGTCAATATGCTCTGTGCCCT